>DATCLN010000026.1:0-13176 GCA_036563895.1 Paenibacillaceae bacterium | reverse complement strand
AATACGACCGCTGCCTGCAAATGGGCATCGACGATCCGCTGAAAGTTCTGACGATGGACGACATGGTCGGCTCGGACGACGTCATTTTCGCCGCCACCGGAGTGACGCCCGGCGAGTTCCTCGGCGGGGTCCGGTATTTCGCCGACCACCGGGCGGAGACCCACTCCATCGTGATGCGCGCCAGGACGCGCACCATCCGCTACGTCCGCTCTTTGCACTATTTGCCCAACAAGACGGTGCTGCGCGAAATCGAAGCCCGTCTGGCGCAGGCAAATTCGTGATTGTGCCCCGCCGGGCGATGTGATATACAGAAAATGTCGGATATGGCACATACGGCAGCGAAACGGACGAACGTTACGCGGCGGGGGCGGGATCGTGCCGGGAAGGAGGGAACGGCCATCGAACTGACCGGCAGACAGCGGGAAATCATCGCCATCGTCAAGCAGCACGCTCCCATCACCGGCGAGCAGATCGCGGAAAGTCTGGGGCTCAGCCGTCCGACCATCCGGTCGGATTTGTCTGTTTTGATGATGCTCGGCCTGATTGACGCCAAGCCGAAGGTGGGCTATTTTCTGGGCAAGGCGTTTTCGCCCGAAGGGAAGCTGAACCTGCGGCTGAAGGAAGTCAAGGTGAAGGAAGCGATGAGCCGTCCGGCGGTTGTCCGCGAGAACGCCACGGTTCACGACGCGGTCTTCACCATGTTCCTCGAGCAGTCGAGCATGCTGACGGTTACCGATGACGAGGGCGGGCTGGTCGGGGTCGTGACCGTGAAGGATTTGCTCAAGGTGGCGTTCGGCAATCCCAACGCCTCGTCCATCCCGGTGCAGATGGTCATGACCCGGCTGCCCAGAGTGGTGACCGTCTCTCCCGAAAACACGGTTTTGGAAGCGGCGGCCAAGATGATCGAACACCAGGTGAGCGCGCTTCCGGTGGTCCGGCGCCGCGAAGGAGAGGACGATCACAAGCCTCCGGAGCTGATCGGCAAGATTTCCAAGACCAACGTCGTGCAACTCTTGGTGGATGTCGCTTCCGAACTGTGAGGGCAGGAGGAGAACGGATGGCTGAGGAAGAAAAAATCAAAACGATATACGCCTGTTCGGACGCCGTCGGCGAAACCGCCGAAGCGGTGGCCCGGGCGACGTTGCGGCAGTTCGCATCCGAGCGGGTGCGGGTGAAGCGCTACGGGCAGATCAAGCGGGAAGAGGAAGTCGTGGCGATCATCCGCGAGGCGAAGGAAAACGGCGGCTTCATCGCCTACACCCTTGTCCAGCCGGAGCTCCGGGAGGTGATGCGGGAGGAGTCGATCCGGCAGGGCGTCCGCGCCGTGGACGTCATGGGCCCGATGATGCAGGCGTTCATCGACACCTTCGGCAGTTCGCCCCGGTACGAGCCGGGCCTGCTGCACGCGATGGACGACCATTATTTCCGCAAGATCGACGCCATCGAATTTGCCGTCAAATACGACGACGGCAAGGACGTGCGGGGGCTGATGCTGGCCCGGGTGGTGCTCGTCGGCGTATCCCGGACGTCCAAGACGCCGCTCAGCATCTATCTGGCGCACAAGGGGATCAAGACCGCCAATTACCCGCTCATCCCCGAAGTGAAGCCGCCCGACGAACTGTTCCGCAAGAAGAAAGGCCGTCTCGTGGTCGGTCTGATGATGGAACCCGACCGGCTGCTGCGCATCAGGAAAGAACGCCTTCGGTCACTGGGGCTGCCCGGAAGGGCCAACTACGCTTCCCCGGAAAGGATTCAGCAGGAACTCGCGTTCGCGCGGGAAGTGATGGACCGCCTGCAATGTCCCGTCATCGACGTCACGGAACGGGCCATTGAAGAAACGGCCGCAATCATCCTCGAAAGGCTGCAGGACGACCCTTACGGGGAAGGAGAGTGAAGCCTCGTCATGGCCCCCAAATTGCGATGGGGAATTCTCGGCTGCGCGAAAATCGCGATCAACAAGGTCATTCCCGCCATTCTGCGCGCCGAACGCGGCGAGATCGTCGCGGTGGCGAGCCGGGGGGAGGAGAAGGCGCGGGAGACGGCACAGCGCTTCGGCATCCCGAAGGCGTACGGCAGCTATGAAGCTTTGCTGGAAGATCCGGACATCGACGCCGTCTACATACCGCTGCCCAACCACCTGCACCGCGAATGGACGATCCGCGCGGCGCGGGCGGGCAAGCACGTCCTGTGCGAAAAGCCGCTGGCGCTGACCGCGGCGGAGGCGGAGGAAATGGTGCGGGCGTGCGCCGATGCGGGGGTGCATCTGGCGGAAGCGTTCATGTACCGCCACCATCCCCGGGTCGCGCGCATCCGGCAGATCCTGGCCTCCGGGGAAATCGGCGAGCTGCGCGCCATTCGCGGCGTGTTCACCTTCAACCGGCCGGAAGACAAGGGCGACGTCCGGTTCGTCGCCGCCTGGGGCGGCGGGTCGATCTACGACGTCGGATGCTATCCCATCAGCGCGTCCCGCTGGATCACCGGGAAAGAGCCGGTGGCGGTCACGGCGCACGCGTTCTTCTCGCCGGACCACGACAACGTGGACATGGCGGCATCCGGGCTGCTGGAATACGAAGGCGGCGTCGCGCTCACCTTCGTCTGCGGCATGTGGGCGGAGCCCCAGCAGACGCTGGAGATCATCGGTTCCCGGGGCGCGATACGGGTGCCGGTCGCTTTCGTCTCGGGGGAGAACGACGCCGGCTTTTACGTGGTGACGGACGGCAGGGAGCGGTTCGAACCGGCGGAGGGCGTGAACATCTACACCGTTCAGGCGGACAACTTCGCCCGCGCCGTGTTCGGGGAAGCGCCGCACCCGTTCCCGCCGGAAGACGCCGTGCGGAACATGCGGGTGATCGAAGCTTGCCTGCGTTCGGCCCGGGAGAGAAGAAGAATCGAACTTTGAAACTTGTTCATTTTTCAAAGTACGAACTAAACTTTCACGGGTTTCGCGCGGTCGGACCGGAAGGGAAAATGGAAGAAAGATCACCGCGGTCCGGGGCAACCGACGGCGAAAGGGGAAAGTGTGGTTCGCATGTCCGAACGGCAAGGCGCTTTTTTCACCGGTCAATACCGCAACGTGCTGCGGGAATTCGGCATCGGCGAAGAGGAGATTGAGGCGCGCATCGAAGACACGTGGAAAAAGCTCTTTGAAGGGGACGAGGACACGCGCATCTACTACCCTGTCGGCGACGACATGGGGTACATCCTGGATACCGGCAATCTTGACGTCCGCACGGAGGGCATGTCCTACGGGATGATGATGGCCGTGCAGCTGGACCGGAAGGACGTGTTCGACCGGCTGTGGAAATGGACGATGACGCATATGTATATGTCCGAAGGGCTGCATGCCGGTTACTTCGCCTGGTCGTGCAATCCCGACGGCTCGCGGCGGTCCAACGGGCCCGCTCCGGACGGCGAGGAATATTTCGCGATGGCCTTGTTTTTCGCGTCGCACCGCTGGGGGGACGGCATGCCGCCTTTCGATTACGGCCGGCAGGCGCGCAAGCTGCTCCGGACCTGCCTGCACAAGGGCGAAAACGGCGACGGCTACCCGATGTGGAACCGCGAGAACAAGCTGATCAAATTCATTCCGGAAGCGGAATTCACAGATCCGTCCTATCATTTGCCCCATTTCTACGAGCTGTTCGCGCTGTGGGCCGATCCGGAGGACCGCCCGTTCTGGAAAGAGGCGGCCGCGGCCAGCCGGGCTTACCTGCGCAAGGCGTGCCACCCCGTGACGGGGCTCGCGCCGGAATATGCCTTCTACGACGGCACACCGAACCATGAGCGGGGATTCGGCCATTTCTTCAGCGATTCGTACCGGGTGGCGGCCAACATCGGCCTGGACTGGGAATGGTTCCGCGCCGATCCGTGGCAATGCGAACTTGCCGACCGTATCCAGGCGTTTTTCGCGGACAAAGATCCGGACGATTATCGCCGGTACACGATCGCGGGCGAACCGTTCGAGGAGAAGGCGCTCCATCCGGTGGGCCTGCTGGCCACCAACGCGATGGCGTCGCTGGCGGCAAAGGGTCCGCACGCGCAGAAATTCGTCGAACTGTTCTGGAACACTCCGGTCCGGACCGGCGTCCGGCGATACTACGACAATTGCCTGTACATGTTCGCGTTATTGGCTCTGAGCGGCCGGTATCGCATCTGGATGCCATCTTCCCCAAACGCCGCAGACATCCCGTCTTAAATTTTCGCCGAAGCGGAGGCGGGGGAAACCATAACCGATTCAGAAGTGCCGGGAGACCCGCGCTTCAACGGGATCGCCAACAAGGCGGAAATCGGCCTCTGGACCGGCGCCCAGGCGCAGGAGCTCATCGTGGCTTCGGAAAAATAGGCATTTCGGCAGGGCTGATTTCAGCGACAGGGAAAAAACACCCTCCATGTCATTATATGCCGGGAAAATCCCGGCTTTTTTTGTTTTTTATGTCATGGATTGCGGCTGCGCACCGGGAAGAAAGATTCAGAGGATAGAATCATTTTGCAAAAAGAATCCCTAAATCTGGTATCAATGTCGTAATGCACATGCAATATATTCAATCGCTAAAAATTGTGATTAATTTACAGTTACCGGCAGTTGCTGTCGAGAGGGGATGGTCGGTGCCGAATCGCCATTTTTTCCAGAAGATCCTTAAAAAGGAGATGTGGGAATGGAGCAACCGCTGACGATGGATCGCTCCCGGCCCGTGTGGCCGACAGGCTTCCCCGCGGAACGCATCCGCAAGTTTTTCGGGGAGAAGGAAGCGATTTTTCAGCAGTCGTTGCCGTCGCCTTTCGTTCTGGTGGTCACCGATCCTTCGGGCACCGTGTTGTACGCGCTGGAGCATCCGGCCGGCAGCCGGTCCCATGTGGGGCGCATCGCCAGGGAAGGCGTCAACCTGATCCAGAAGCCGTACCGAATCCAGCCGCTGGAAATGGCGGTCCGCCGCAAAAACGACGTCTGTCTCGGCGGCCATGAAACCTGGTTCCCTGGAGAGAAGGGCTGGGCGTGCGCGGTGATCGCGCTGCGGGAACCGAAGGCGCAGGAACCTGTCCGGGACATCTTCGCCTACATGTCCCTGTTCATGCCGGAGCGGAATTTGAGGGTGGATACGTACCCGTACGTCAAAGCCCTGGCCCTTGTCCTGGAAAACGGGCTCGGCGGCTGCAAGACCTGCTGGACGGATTTTGCGGACTTCATGGCTTTTCAGCTGGAACAGTTCGATCTCACGCCGCGCGAACGCCAGGTGGCCGCCCTCTGGATGATGGATTACGACTACAAGCAAATCGGGCGGGCCATCGGCATCAGCGAAAACACGGTGCGTGTGATCACCAACCGGATCTATCTGAAATTGAATGTCAACTCGAAGGCTTCGCTCATCCTGCGCGTGCTGGGCGCCATCTGACAACCGGCCGAAGGCAAGGGGGAATCGGTGTTGCGTCAAAAGCGGAAGCGAAGAAAAAGCGGCGCGGGAAAGAAACTGATGGCCCTGGCGGTGATCGCCGCCGTCGGCTGCGCCGCGTACGCCGCCAACTTCATGGGCCTCGGGGACCGGATGGACGCATGGCTTGGAAGCGGCTTCACGCCGACGGCATCGAGCACGCCGGAACCTCCGGCTTCCGCGACCCCGTCAGGCGCGGCCGCAGGCTCCGAGTCCGCCGCGACGGATAACGGCGGAAGCGGAACGGCCGGCGGGAAACCATCGCAGGCCGCGAATACGGCGGAATCTTCGCAGGCCGAAAGTGGTGCGGTCTCCCCTGAGGCCGCCCAGCCGGAGGAAGGCTGGGTCAGCCTGACCGCGGTCACCGCGCCGGACGGCGCCGCCGGCGCCCTGCAGGAAGGCGCGCGCCTGCGTATCGAACTGCCGGCAGGAGGCTCCTTCAGCTATCAGGAGTGGCGGTCGTCGCCGGAAGGGGCGGCCGTGCGGAACGACACCCTCGTGGCTTCCCTGCTTCTGGAAACGGCGTTGCGGGCCGGCCTGGAAACGGGGGAACGCCACATCCATGCGGAACTGCCGGCGGGGGTCCGGGCCGGATTCGATGCCGACGTGTCGGAAGGAAGGGACCTTACCTTTTTCAATCCGCACGACTTTCCCGTCGCGCTGATCGTCACCGCGGAAAACGGGACGCTCGCCGCGGAGGCGAAAGGGGAATCCCCGTTTGGCTGGAAAGCTCCGACGATCAACGTATCCTCTCCGCTCATGCTGGGGCCGGAGCGGGTGGAACTGATCAGCGCCGACGGTTCGCAGGCCGGCACGGTCGCCGGCAAGCCCGGCATGCTGGTCAAGGTGTACGCGGACGGCCGGCTGCTGCACAAGGACTTCTACCCGCCGGTTCCCGTCCGCGCGATCCGCGGGCCCACGGAAGAGGAACGGGAAGCGTTCCGCCATGACGGGTCGCTTTCGTGAGACGAATGCTTGCCAACGCCAATCCTTTCCTTGAGGGGTGGGCGCCTTGAAACTCGGGGAACTTCTGGTCTCCAGCGGCATCATCACCGAAGAACAGCTGGAAGAAGCGCTGAAAAAGCAGCAGGAAGTGAAAAAGAAGCTGGGCGCGGTGCTGCTCGATCTCGGATATATCACGGAGCGCCAGCTGGTGGAAGCGCTGGAGTTCCAGCTCGGATTTTCGGCCGTCAGCCTCTATGACGCGAAGATCGACCCGCAGGTCCTGTCGCAGGTGCCGGAGAGCCTGGCGCGCAAGCACTGCATCATCCCGCTCCGCATCAGCGACGGCAAGGTTGTCGTCGCCATGGAGGACCCGCTCAATTACGAAGCGATCGAAGAAATCCGGCTGGCGCTTAACGCCAGCGTCCAGCCGGTCATCGCCCCCCGCTCGGAAATCGAGCAGGCGATCAGCCGCCACTACGGCCTCGAGGAAACCGTCGAGGAACTCATGGAGGAGATCGAGTGGGACGGCTCGGCGGACGACATCGAAGAGGCGCAGAGCCAGTCGTCGCCGATCGTCAAGCTGGTCAACCAGATCATCCAGGGCGCCGTCGCCCAGCGGGCGAGCGACATCCACATCGAGCCGGGGGAAAAGAACGTGGTGGTCCGCTACCGGGTGGACGGGGTGCTGCATCAGGAGAAAACGCTGCCAAAGAACATGCAGGGCGTGTTGACCGCGCGGCTCAAGATCATTTCCAGGCTGAACATCACCGAGCGTCGGGTGCCCCAGGACGGCCGGATCCAGGTGCAGATCGACTCGCGCCGCATCGACATCCGCATCTCGACGCTGCCGACCGTGCACGGCGAGAGCATCGTGCTGCGGATCCTCGACCAGTCGGCGGGGGTCAAGTCGATGCGCGATCTGGGCTTCAGCCCGGAGAACCTGGCGCAATTCGAGAAAATGATCCAGCGCCCGAACGGCATCATCCTGATCAGCGGCCCGACGGGCAGCGGCAAGACGTCGACCCTGTATACGGCCCTGCGCCGGCTGAACGGGCCGGACGTGAAAATCATCACCATCGAGGACCCGGTGGAATACAAGCTGGAGGGCATCACCCAGGTCCAGGTGAACCCGCAGGTCGGGCTGACCTTCGCTTCCGGGCTGCGCTCCATCCTGCGCCAGGACCCGAACATCGTCATGGTCGGCGAGATCCGCGACGCGGAAACGGCCGAGATCGCCGTGCGCGCTTCGCTCACCGGGCACCTGGTGCTCAGCACGATCCACACCAACAGCGCCCTTAGCACCGTCAGCCGGCTGATCGACATGGGCATCGAACCGTACCTGATCGCGTCCTCGCTCAACTGCGTCGTCGCCCAGCGGCTCGTCCGGCGCGTGTGCAAGGAGTGCGCCGCCCCCAGCCCGCTGCGGGAAGACGAGCGGCGGCAGCTGGAAGAGCTCGGTCTGCTCAGCGAAGAGAGGCGGCATGCGGGCACGTTCAGCGCGCCGATTTCGGTGGTCACCGAAAACCTGACGTCGGTGATGCGGGGCAAAGGGTGCCATGCCTGCAACAAAACCGGTTACAAAGGGCGGGTGGCGATTCACGAAGTGCTCGTCATCGATGAGGAGATGCGACGGGCCATCGCCAAGAACCGCCCGCTGGACGAGCTGAAGGAAATCGCCGCAAGCAAGGGGTTCACCAGCATGCTTTACGACGGCATGAGCAAGACCCTGGCGGGCGTGACCACCTGCGACGAAGTGTGGAAGGCGGTCGCCGAGGAATAGGCGGCCCGTCATTGCGGAGATCTGGAGGTGAACGTCTGCATGCCCCTTTTCGTCTACGAAGCCGTCACGGCCGCCGGCAAAAAAGTGAAGGGCGTCCACCGCTCCGTCTCCAAGACGGCCGCCATCCAGGAGCTGCGGGAGAAAGGTCTCACGGTCCGCAGCGTCCAGGAGAGACGGGAACGGCTGATAGAGCGGGAAATCACCATCGGCCGCCCGGTGAAGCTGGAGCATTTCGTGCTGTTTTGCCGGCAGTTCGCCACGCTGATCCGCTCCGGCATCCAGGTGGACCAGTCGCTGGAAATCATGCAGGAGCAGACCCCGTCCAAAAATTTGCGGGCGGCGCTCACGGACGTGACGGAGAAAGTGCGCAACGGCCTGCAGCTGTCCCGGGCGATGGGCGATCATCCGAAGATTTTCCCCGAAATGTTCGTCAACATGATCGCCTCCGGCGAATCCGGCGGCTCGCTGGACGACGTGCTGGCGAGGATGGCGGACCACTACGAGAAGGAACACAAGACGATCCAGAAGGTCAAGTCCGCCATGACCTATCCGATCATCGTGCTGGTGCTGGCCATCGGCGTCGTCATCTTCCTGCTGCTCAAGATCGTGCCGACGTTCGCCGGCATGTTCGAGGAACAGGGCGTCGAACTGCCCTTCGTGACGCGGGCGATCATGGGCGCCAGCGATTTCGTCGTCAACTTCTGGTGGCTGATGCTGCTGCTCGGCACCGGCGCGGCGGCCGGGCTGCGGGTCATGGCCGGCACGGAAGAAGGCAGGCGTTCCCTGGACCGGTTCAAATTCCGCATGCCTGTTTTCGGAGATGTTTTCCGGAAGGCGGCGATCGCCCGGATGAGCCGGACGCTGGCCTCGCTCTACACCAGCGGCGTGCCCGTCCTGCAGGCCATCGACGTGACTTCCAAGGTGGTCGGCAACCGGGTGCTCGAGGAAGTGCTCGCCGATTCCAAAGCCAGCCTGTCGGAAGGGAAGCAGCTCAGCGAGCCCTTCGGGGAGAGCGGTCTGTTCCCCAAGCTGGTCCTTTCCATGCTCCGCGTGGGGGAGGAGACAGGCCAAATCGACCACATGTTGCTGAAAGTTGCAGAATTTTATGAAAACGAAGTGGACCAAACGGTGGACCGCCTGAAGGCGATCATCGAGCCGCTCATGCTGCTCATCGTGGCCGGCGTGGTCGGGTTCATCGTCATGGCGGTCATGACGCCGATGTTCAAAATCTACGAAACGTATCTGCAATGATCAGCGCCCTTGAAAGGAGGTGATGCGTGAATGACGGCAATTCCGGTTCCCATGCCCGAAAAAACCTTCGAATACAAGGGAGGTTGTGAAAACATGCAAGCTGTGGTTGCGGAACAAAAACGCAAAGGTTTGCTGGCAAATGAAAAGGGACTCACGCTGATCGAGCTTCTGGCGGTCATCGTCATTCTGGCCATCATCGCCGCCATCGCCGTCCCGTCCATTGGGGCGATCATCTCCAAGACCAAAAAGGAAGCCCATCGCTCCAACGCGCAAATGATCGTCGACGCCGCCCGTTATGCGATCACGGCGGAAGATTTTCCGCTCACGAAACCCGATGGAAGTGCATATACCCTGGGCACGGGTCAAGTGCCGGGCCCGGATCCCAGCAGCAATCCGTTTACTACAGACACGATCGATGTTCCGATTGGAGATTTGGTGGCGAAAGGTTACCTGGAATCGGTGCCCAGGGATCCCGAAAACTCAGGCGGATTCTATGACAAAGACAATTCCGTGGTGAGAATTCACCGAATCCAGGCCAACGGACAATATCGGTATGAAGTTAAGTTGATAGACAGCAAAAACAGGCAAGTATTTCAATCCGAATTTGTCCTGGAAGCGGACATCAAAACCGCACCTTTCAATAGTGGCACCCCCTGACGGAAAGCAAACGCATCCGCGTCGCGTCGGAGCCGGAGCTTCCCTCCGGCGCGGCGCCTCCCGTTTCAAACAGAACAAAAGCACATTTAAGGAGAGATGCCGCACATGTTCGGGAAGATTCGCAACAAGAGACGGTGCGGCTTGCAGTTTCTTGACCGGCAGGTGAAGCTGGTCGCCGCCGCCGGACCGTCCGGCAGCCGGATCGTCTTGTTCCGCGCCATTCCGCTTGCCGAGGGGACGATCAAGGAAGGAAAAATCCTGGACGAGGAGGGGCTGATCCACCAGCTCTCCGATCATGTCCGGCAGCTGTCGCTGGCGGGAGCGGAAGTGAGCCTGACCATCCCGACTTCCAGCGTCATCCTGCGAAAGGCGACGTTTCCGCGTGTCCGGGAGAAGGAGCTGCGCAACCTGATCGACGTGGAACTGCACAGCGGCGAAACGCAGCTTCCCTTCCGCAATCCCGTGTTTGATTTCGTGACGGTGCGGCAGGGGAAAGAGGACCAGGAAGTGATCATCTTCGCCAGCCCGATGGAAGTGGTCGAACAGTACGTCCGGGTGGTGAGAAACGCGGGTCTGCAACCGGTGGCCGTGGATACGGCGCCTCTCGCCCTTTTCCGGTTGCTCATCCGCGGCCTGCGCGCCTACGGCCAGACGCTTCCGGAGCGGTTCCTGCTGCTGGATGCGGAAAACGAACGGGCGGACATCAGCATTTTCGTCGGCGGCTATCCGGTGTTTTTCCGCACCGTGCAGATGCAGTCCGCGTTTTTGCCGGACGAGGATGAGGACCGCAATGCGGTGTACGCCCGGCAGCTGTCCATCGAGCTGGGCCGAGTCATGAACTATTACCGGTATAACGTCGCTTCGGATCAGGAGGATGTCCGACAGCTCATTCTGGTCGGAGATCCGTCGCTTTGCGAGACCCTCAGGCAGAATATGGAGGAAGAATTCGAACGGATTTTGCAAATGCCGGTGGACGGCGCGCTGACCAATTTCGAACCGTCGCACAAGTCGTTCGCCGTGCCGATCGGGCTGGCCATGAAGGGTGCGTGACGATGAGCGAAACGGTCGTGAACAGCTCGCCGCTCGAAATCAATCTGTTGCAAATCGACGAGGAGCTTGAGGGGGAGGCGCATTCCCCGGTCAAACCGCTGCTGGTGCTAGCTGTGCTGGTCGTCGGCGTCGGCGCCGTCGGTTGGCTGTGGAACGACGCCGTCACGCAGTCCCGGCGGCTGGAGGCGGAACTGGCCCGGGTGAACGGCGCCATTTCCGAACGGGAAGCCCGCCAGGTCAAGAGCGGTTCCACCGTTCCCGTCTCCGCCTGGACCGCCTTGCCGGATACGCTGCGGAAAGCCGTGCCGAAAGCGACCGGTGTGCTGGACGGGTTGCGGCGGCTCATGCCGCGGGAAGCCAACCTCACGTCGCTTACGTACACCGAGGACGGCAGCATCCGGGTGGCCGGCCGGTTCGCCACCGTGGAGCAGGTCGTGGCGTTCATGCTCGAGGCGGAGGAAAGCCCGGATTTTTCGGAGGTCCGGCTCACCAGCCTGAACAACCGGGCGCCGGCGGAAGACGCGGAGCCCGGGACGCTGCCCGTGGTGGAAGCGGGCTTCGAGCTGACCTACACGCCGTCTGCCGGGGCTGACAAAGGAGGCGGCGGATGATGCGGCTGCTCCAGGAAACGAAAATCGCGGCGTTTGCCGTCGTCCTGATCCTGCTTCTGCTGGGTGCCGCCTACGTCTACCTCGTCCAGCCGGCGCAGGAGGAAAAGGCCGCTCTGTCCCGGCAGCTGGATGAACGCCGGAAGGTGCTCGCCGCGCTGGAAGGACGGGAAACGCCGAAGGAAGACCCCGCCGCCGTCGTGCGGCTGGCCCAGGTCAGAAGGCAAATTCCGGACCTTCCCTACCCGGAGCTGCTGCTTCGGGAACTGCGCATGCTGGAACTCGTCGCCGATGTCAAAATGCGATATTACAGCATCCAAATTGGCGGGCAGGCGCTGTCGGCCGCACAGAGCGGTTTCTCTCCCCTGAAAAGGGAAGCGGCAACTTCCGCGGCATCCGGCGAAGAATCCGGCGGCCTGTCGGCCGAAGAGCGGAGCACGCTGGAACAGTTCGGCGATGCGGTGTATCCCGTCACCGTCTCGGTGGAATTTTCGGGAGGCTACGTCCAGATCCGCCGGCTGCTGGAAGAAGTCGAGACGATGGAGCGCATCTGGCATGTGTCCGCGATGACGCTGAACGCGGAAGGCCAACTGGAACAGGTCGCCGTCAACGTGCCCAACCGGCAAATGCGCTGCCAGCTCACGTTCCGCACCTACTATGCGCCGCTGTTGCAGCAGTTTTTCCCGCAGCCGCTGCCGATCGGGCACGAGGAACCCGGCAACCGGAATGTACCGTTCTAGTTGATATCGTGGTAGGGAGCAGAGAGGGGAAAGACCGTGTCGGTCAACGAAATTTCGCTGGCGGAAAAACGACAACCGGCGACCGTGGCGTCGCTGCTGGAACAGGCTTACGAGCAGCGGGCTTCCGACGTGCACCTGACGCCCGGATCCCCGCCGCTCATGCGGCTGAATGGCGTCCTGACGCCGATCGTGCCGACGATTCTGAAGCCGGAAGACACCATCCGCATGGCGAAAGAAGTGTTCAGCGCCGAGCAGCTGGAGACGCTCAACAAGAAGGGCGAGGTCGACTTCGCCTACACCCTGCCGGGGGTGTGCCGTTTCCGGGGCAACGCGTTTCGCCAGAGGAGACAGGTCAACATGGCGTTCCGCGTGCTGTCCTCCAAGGTGCCCACCCTGGAGCAGATCCGGCTGCCCGACCTGGTCAAGGATATCGCGGCCAAAAACCAGGGGCTCGTCCTCGTGACCGGCCCGACCGGTTCCGGGAAATCGACGACCCTTGCGGCCATTTTGAACTACATCAACGAGACGCAGCACAAGCACATCATCACGCTGGAAGATCCGATCGAATACATCCATTCGAACAAAAAATGCCTGATCGCCCAGCGGGAGATCGGCACGGACACGATCTCGTTCGCCAGCGGGCTCCGCGCGGCGCTCCGCCAGGACCCGGACATCATTCTGGTGGGCGAGATGCGGGACCTGGAGACGATCCGCATCGC
>DATCLN010000025.1:0-19264 GCA_036563895.1 Paenibacillaceae bacterium | reverse complement strand
CGACGGCCTGTTCGACCTGCGCGGCCGGCGGCTGGAGGACACGCTGTGGAAGCTGCCGGTGGAGAAGATGTTCATGATCGGTTCGCGGATGGCCGCCCACCTGCGCCGCATGGGCATCGCCACCATCGGCGATCTGGCCCGTACGCCGCTCGCCCGCCTGCGGCAACGCTGGGGCATCAACGGCGAGGTGATCTGGCGGATCGCCAACGGCATCGACACGTCGCCCGTGTCGCCGGACGCGCACGAGGGCGAGAAGGCCATCGGGCACCAGATGACGCTTCCCCGCGACTACGCCACGGCGGAGGAGCTGCACGTGGTGCTCCTGGAGCTGACGGACCTCGTCTGCCGCCGCGCCCGCGCCCGGCGTCGGATGGGCCGGGTCGTGTCGGTGGGCTGCCAGGGCGCGGACTTCGACCGGCCGAGCGGCTTTTTCCGCCAGACCACGATGCCGTACCCCACCCATGTGACGAACGACGTGTACCGCCACGCGCGGGAATTGTTCGACCGCCACTGGGACGGCCTGCCGGTGCGCCGGATCGGCGTGGCGCTGGGCGGCCTGCAGGACGACGGCGAGTACCAGCTCATGCTGTTCGACCACCGCGAGAAATGGCGCGCCCTGGAGGCGGCCACCGACCGGATCAGGGAGCGGTTCGGGGACGCGGCGATTTTGCGGGCGTGTTCGCTGACGGCGGCGGGGCAGGCGCGGGACCGCGCGGGCAAAATCGGCGGACACACGAAGTAGCGCGGCCGTCGTCCGGCGGCGGGCGCGGGCCCGGCGCGCGGACGGCGGCGGACCGTCGGCGCACACCCGCGACGGCCGGCGGCGCGGACCGGCTGGCGCGGATCGCCGGCGGACGCGGAACGCCGGCGCGCGGAGGAGGCGTCCCGGCCGGCCACGGCGATCCCGGGGAAAACAGCAAGGTGGAGACAGCGAGGTGAAGCGCATGGAACGGATCAACAAGCTGACCGAAGGCCGCAATCTGCTGTGGGAGTCCAGCCGGATGATCCTGCCCGAGCACAAGGAAAAGATCCGCAGCCGCCGGGACGAGGCACGCCGGGGAGGCAGGCGGGAGCGCCCGGCGCTGGACGAGCAGCAGCGGGAGCGGATCCAGGCGGCCCTGGCGTGGTCGCTGGAACGGGGGCGGCCGATTTGCCTGGAGCTTTACGGTCCGTACGGGAATGAAACCGTGGAAGGCGCGGTGGAGGAGGTGCGCCCGGACCGCCGCCAAATCCGCGTCGGCGGCCGGTGGATCGACGCGGCGGACATCGTGGGGGTGTACGACGGGAACGGCGGCTGAAGGCGGCGGGAAAAGGAGTGCCAGGGTCCAGGGCAGGCAAAAAAAGGAACGCGTGGCAAAGGGACGCACAAAGGAACGCGCGGCAAAGGCGAACGGACGGCAAATTCGACGGCCTGGCGGCCCGGGGACGCGGCGGATGCGCCGCGCTGTCCCGGGCCGTCAGCCTTTCCAGGCCAAAATGGCGTCCACGGGCGGATGGTGGGGTCCGAACGCCCGCACGAACGACGGGTTGCTGGCATCGTGGAAGCCCTTGAAGACCAGCACCTGGTAGCCGAGCTGCACAAACTCCTCCGGCTCCCAGCCGCTGCGGTGCGCCTGGTATTTTTGCCCGGCCATGCCGAAATGGTCGTATTCGCCCTGGGGAAACCAGCCACGGGGCGTGAACACCACCACCCGCTGGACGGCGACGGCCTCGGCCATTCGCAGGAGCTTCAGGCCGTCCGCCTTGGTGAAATGTTCGATCGCGTCATTCAAAAGCACGGTGGAAATCGTCTTCGGCAGGAACAGTTTGTCGAGATCCATCGCGTCGGCGTGGATCGGGATGACGCGGGGCGAGCGGTCCTGCCGGTTTTCGAGATAGGGGCGGTGGATGTCCAGGGCGAGCACGACCTGGCAGTCGAAATGCCGCGCCATCAGGCAAAGGCCGCAGCCCACGTCGAGCAGGCTGAAGGACGGATTGATTTTGCTCTGCAACGCGCCGATCAGGTCCTTGCTGTAGGTTTCCGTGATCATCGAAGTCCTCCCGTATATTGGCTTGGAGCGTTTCTTCCATCCTATGCGGAGCCGCCGGAGCCCGTCCGGGCCGCGCCGGGCCGAAAAATCCACGGATGGCGCCGGCGGTTTGTCCAAACTCTCAGAAAGCACATTTTCATAGAATGGAGCAACCCTGAACGGAAGGAGGTGGATTCGCATGCCGAGATTTCTCGACCTGCAGACGTCGATGAACTCCAGCCTGTTCGGAGCCCCGAACACGCTCATGTCCGCCGACGAAACCAATCCCAACCAATTTGGCGGCATCGGCCTGGAGACGCAAAACGTGCCCAATCCGGTCGTGGACCTGTCCGGCACCATCGGCGTTTCCGGCGCGGCGGGGACGACGTTCGCCATCCGCATCGTGCGCAACTCGCCCACCATCGCCGGCACGATCATTTACACGGCGGTGCACAGCACGACTGGCAACCCGGTGGACCTCGTTTCCTTCAGCGCCCAGGACCTGGGAGCTCCGGCGGGACTGCTGACCACGTACGCGGCGTTCGTCAACACGGTGACCGGTTCCGTCATCACCCGCGTCGGACCGGAGGTCTTCTACGGCATCGCCGCGGAAGGCTGACCGGAAGGCAAGTTGTACGGCCCGATGCGGCCGTATGACTTGTTTTCCCGTACTTATCCAAAACATCCGCCTGCCAAAAAAGGAGTGTGCGGCGTGATCACGATCAGCCTTTGCATGATTGTCAGGGACGCGGAGCGGACGATCGCGCGGTGTCTCGATTCCGTGAAGGACGCGGTTGACGAGATCGTCGTCGTCGACACCGGTTCCGCGGACCGGACCCGGGAAATCGTGCGCCGGTACACGGACCGGATCCACGATTTCGCCTGGATCGACGATTTCGCCGCCGCGCGCAACCGTTCCTTCGAGCTTGCCACCATGGATTACATCCTGTGGCTGGACGCCGACGACTATTTGGCCGAGGAAGACCGGGACAAGCTCATCGAGCTGAAAAAGACCCTCGACCCCCGCATCGATGCCGTGTGCATGCTCTACTACCTGTCGTTCGATGCCCTGGGCCGGCCCGTCATGGCCATCCGCCGGAACCGGCTGGTGAAGCGCAGCCGCAACTTCCGGTGGCACGACCCGGTGCACGAGTACCTGGCGGTGGGCGGAAACATCCTGTTTTCCGACATCGCCGTCCGGCACGGCCGGGAAGAGCCCCACACCGACCGGAATCTCCGCATCTACGAAAACCGCCTGGCCCGCGGCGAAACCCTTTCGCACCGCGACCTGTTCTACTACGCCAACGAACTCGCCGAACACAAGCGATACCGGGAAGCGATCGAAGTCTATATGCGATTTTTTGCCGAATCCGTGGACAACGTCGAGGACAATCTCGCCGCCTGCGACAAGATCGCCCATTGCTACCGGGAGCTCGGCGACCGGGAAAAGGAACTGGCCTATCTCCTCAAATCCTTCGAGTACGATGCGCCCCGCGCCGATTTCTGCTGCCGCATCGGCTATCATTTTCAGGAAACCGGAAATTACCGGCAGGCGATTTCCTGGTACGAGCTGGCGCTTAAGCTCGGCAAGCCGGAAAACTGCATGGGCGCGGTGAACCTGTCTTGCTGGACGTATCTGCCGCATGTGCTCCTGTGCATCTGTTACGGCAAACTCGGACAATTGGACAAGGCCTATGCACACAACGAAATCGTGCGCTCGTATTTTCCGGACGATCCCATCGTGCTGGAAAACAAAAGGAAGCTGGAAGCGATCTTCGGCCGGCGGGGCGCGGCGGAATGAAAACCAGCATCATCATTCCCGTGCACAATCAACTGGCCTTGACCCGGCTTTGCATCGACAGCATCCGGAAGCATACCCGCCTTGGCAGCTATGAAATCATCGCCGTGGACAACGGTTCGACGGATGGGACGGCGGAATGGCTGGAGCGCCAGCCCGACGTGCGGGTGATCCGCCTGGCGGACAACGCCGGTTTTCCCGCCGCCTGCAACCGGGGACTGGCCGAGGCGAGGGGAGACAACCTGCTGCTCCTCAACAACGATACCGTCGTGACGCCCCGCTGGCTGGACAATCTGCTCGACGCCCTGCACAGCGACGGGCGGGTGGGCGCCGTCGGCCCCGTTACCAACGCGGCGGCCTATCATACCGCGATTCCGATTTTATACCAAAACCTGGAGGAAATGTGGCGGTTCGCCGAGGCGCACAACCGTCCGGATCCGGCCAAGCGGGAAGAGCGCGTAAAGCTGATCGGCTTTTGCCTGCTGCTGAAGCGGGAGGCCTTCGAGAAGACGGGGTTTCTCGACGAGCGGTTCGCTCCGGGCAATTTCGAGGACGACGATTACTGCCTGCGCCTCCGGCTGGCCGGGTACCGGCTGCTGCTGTGCCGCGACACCTTCATCCACCATTTCGGCAGCGCCTCGTTCCGGGCGTGGGGTCATGGCGCCTTTGCGGCGCTGCTTGGGCGCAACGAGGAAAAGTTTGTTGCGAAATGGGGATTTTCGTCCGCCGAGGCGTGCGCCCTGCACGAGGATCTTATTGCCGCGGCGGGAGCGCCGAAAGGCAGACCCGCCCGCATTCTTGACGCCTCCTGCGGCTGCGGCGCGACGCTGCTTTCCCTCATGCGGCGGTATCCGGAAGCCGAGCTTTACGGCCTGGAACGGAACGGGCGGGCGGCCCGGGCGGCCGCCGCGGTCCTCGCCGGCCGGGCGCAGGTGCGGGCGCTGGACTTGGACGCGGAAAACCCGGGGTTTCCGCCGGCTTTTTTTGACCTGATTCTGCTCGGTTCCGGGTGGGAGACATTGCGGCGCCCGCGGGAGACGCTCCGGAACCTCGCCGCGAGCCTGAAGCCGGACGGGATCCTCATGGCCCGGTTTCAGAACCCCCATCATTACGCTCTGATCTTCAGCCTGCTGGAAGGAAAATGGCCTTACGGCCGTTTGGCCGGCAGCGGCGGCTTGGCGGACGGGCCGGTCCGGTTCCGGACGCCGCGGGAGATCGGGGAGTTGTTCCGGGAAGCGGGCCTGGAGCACGTGCAGGTGTTTCCGCAGGTCTGGCCCGCTTCGGCGGAGGAAGAACGCTTTCTGCTCGCGTTGTGCCGGATGGCCGGCGAACGCTTCCGCGGGGTGCTTCCGGAGGAGCGGATCCAAGGCTTCATGGAACAGCTGTGGGACCGGTACGGCACCTCCTGCCATCTGGTCCGGGCGTCCGCGTCGGCGCCCGCGGCGGGCGCAACGGACGGGGCGCGGAACCGGCGCCTGAAGTTTCTTCTGCGCCGCATCGAATGGGACGTGGACCGGAAGCGGAGCCTGGACGCCGTCGTCCGGATGGCGGCGGCAGGCATCGTCGGACCCGAAGACTTCCGTCGCATCGCGGAGCGTGACCTCGTCCGGGCGGAGGAGACGCTGCGCCTGGTGGCCGAAGCGTTCCGCGACAGGGGACTTGCGGCGACCGGGGAGGATTTTTTGAATCGGATCGCTCCGGCTTGCGGGGGTCAATCGAAATAAAGACAAAAGTGCATTTATTTTTGCGTGAAAACAGGTTTTCCTGATAAATAAGTGCATTTTGTACAATTAAATTGGAAAAATTTGTGCGATTTTGCTCGACAGACCCGAAAATAAATGCACAAATGTCGCTATTTCGCCCGATCGTCCGTGAAAACGGCAAAATAAATGCACTTTTGTCGTTGTTGCCGGCTCTGGGGTTTCACCCGCACTGGGGGAACGAATCGGAACCGAAAGGAGCTTCGAGCCCATGAACGAACGAAAGATCGCGTTTGTCACCTGCGTCAGCGACCCGGAACTTTACGCCGAGGCGGCCGCCTTCATCCGTGCGCTGGACGTCCCCGACGGCCACGCGGTGGAATTGGTGCCGGTGGAGGGGGCCGCAGGGATGGCACAGGGATACAACGCGGGCATGCGCCGCACCGACGCCAAATACAAGGTGTACCTGCACCAGGACGTGCTGATTCTCCACCGCCGCTTTCTGCACGACCTGCTGGCTCTTTTCCGGAGCAGGCCGGACGTGGGCCTTGTGGGCATGATCGGGGCGCGGACGCTTCCGCCAAGCGGCGTGTGGTGGGAAAGCCGCGACTTGGCCGGCAAAGTGTACGAGAGCCACACCGGGCGCCTGGCACTGCTTTCGTTCGGGGAACCGGGGGAGGAAGACCGGCCGGAAGGGACCGGGACGGAGGAGGCGGGAGCGGATCGGATTGGGACGAAGGAGGAGGCGGCGAAGCGGAGCCAGGTGGCGGGGGTGGCGGCGGAACGGATCCGGACGGAAGAGGTGTCCGCGGAACGGATCCGGGCGGAAGAGGTGGCGGCGGCGGACGGGTTTCTCCTTGCCACGCGGGCGGACCTGCCCTGGCGGGAGGATCTGTTTCCCGGCTGGCATTTCTATGACGCGTCGCAGTGCATGGAGTTCCGGAAAAAGGGCTTGAAGGTCGTCGTGCCCCGCCAGAGGGAGCCGTGGTGCCTGCACGACTGCGGGCCGGTGCGCACCGGATACGCCTTCGCAGAAGCGCGGGAACGGTTTTGCCGGACCTATATGGGAGCGTAACACCGGGGGCGCAAGGCCGGGGGCAAAGGGTGGGGAACGCGTACCGGCAAGCGCGTTTCCCGGCGGGCGCAATGCCGGGGAACGCGATACCGGCAAGCGCGTTCGCGGCGGCGCAATGCCGGCGGGCGCAAGGCCGGGGGCACAACCGCTGCTTCAGGATCCGCGCACGCCCAGATCCTTCAGCATGGCGAGAAAGGCCGTCCGGAACCGTTCCGGGGAAAAATGGCGCTCCAGATGCCGGAGGGCCTCTTCGGTCACCTTTCGCCGGAGCGCCGGACTTTCCATCAGCCTCAGCACCGCCCGTGCCGCCTCCGCCGGACTGCCCAGCTGGTAGTACAGCCCGGTCCGGCCGTCGATGACGGATTGCCGCACCCCGTCGGAATCCGAGGTGACGACGGGGCAGCGGCAGGCCATCGCTTCCAGGATGCCGTAATGCACCGATTCCACCCGCGACGTCGCCAGAAGCGCGCCTCCCGAATCCGAAACGGCGGACAGGAAATCCGGCATCATCCGGTTCCGGACGTTGGAGTAAAGCTCCGTATGCGGGCCGAGTCCGAGTCCGCTTATCGCCTGGCAAAATTCCGCGCGTTCCGCCTCCGGCGCCAGCGACAGATCCGCGAACATCATCAGCCGCAAATTTCCGGTGCGGCTGAGGATTTCGCGTCCGGCCAGCAGGAATTCCCGCCAGTTCTTGTTCGCCTCGATCCGCCCGATCCAGGCGACGATCGGGGGGAAGGACGCGCCCTTCGGCCGGTAGCGGAACCGCTTCAGGTCGAAGGGCACCGGCATGGTGTACAGGGGCTTGCGCGGCCACATTTCCTTCGCCAGCCCGATCAGGTGAGGCGCCGGCGGCACCATGACCGCGTCGGCGTATTGGTCGACGCAGGGCCGGGCCATCGTCATTTGTTCCCTTGCCCGTTCCACCGAACCGAAGCCCTGGATCTCGAAAACGACCGGCTGGCGGTAGCCAAGCTCCCGTACGAGCCCCAGGTGCTCGAAAACGGTGGTGACGACAAGGGCGTCGTAATGGTCGCTGAAGAGCGCCCGGCGCAGCTCGTCCGGCCCGTACCCGACGAAGACGGGGATTCCGGCGGCGTTGCCCAGGCCCGCGCCCGGAAAACAGTAATGAAACGCGCTGTCCACGCCGCCGTCCAGCAGCGCCCAATAGCGGTGACGGTTCAGCGTTTCCATGCCGCCGCTCGGGATGACAAAGTGAAACAGGATCTTCAAGCGATCACCTCCGGCCTGCGCCTGCCGTGCCTTCAGATTCTCCCCATGGCGAGATAACGGTCGAGCAGCTCCCGCAGCCGGGCGCCGTGGCGCGCCTGGACGAGGGCGATTTCCGCCGCGATGCGCGGCCAGTGCTTCCGGGTGCCCATTTCGTCGTGCCAGCGGTAGGAGGTCAGCGGTTCATCCAGAAACGCGAACGGCTCTCCGGCCAGAATGGCGCGAATCCAGAAATCGTAATCGTGGGTATACAGCAGCGTCTCGTCGAAGCCGCCCAGCTCGAGGAACAGATCCTTCCGCATCATGATGGTGCAGCCATTGACCGGACAGCACGTGAGAAAAGAAGCGATGAATTCCCGTTCGGTGCGGAATTTGACCGCCGCCCGGGTCGCGGTAATCGCGCCGGACGCGTCCATGTTGTTGAAGTCGGTGTGGCTGATCCGGTACCCGTTATCCTCCATGAAACGGAGCTGCCGCTCGATCTTGCGCGGATAGAACCAGTCGTCGGAGCTGAGCCAGGCGACATATTCGCCGGAAGCCATCCGGAACCCGTGGTTCAGCGCGCTGCCCGTGCCGCCGTTTTGCTTGCCCAGATAATGGATACGGTCCATGAACGGCTCGATTTTGTCCTGATGCCGCATGGAACCGTCGTCCACCACAATGATTTCCAGGTTGGCGTAAGTCTGCTCCAGCGCGCTCGCGATGGCCTGGTCCACGTAGGGACAGTTGTAAAACGGGATGACGATGGAAACGGTGGGCTGCATCGCGGTCCGACCTCCCAGGTGGTTTGCTTACCCGAACATTCCGTCAAGCCACGCCCAAAGCCGCCGCCGGAACGCATCGAATCCGAAAACCCTGCGCGCGGCGAGAAAATTCCGCCGACCCGTCCGCCGTCTGAGGTGGGGATCCGCGGCCAGCGCCGCCATCCGCTCCGCCAGGGCGGCGGCGTCCCCGACCGGGACGAGGAACGGCGCGTTGCCCGTCAGCTCCAGCACTTCCGCGAGGCCCCCCGAGCGGTAGGCGACCACCGGCTTGCCGAAGGCGAGCCCCTCCAGGGCGGTCATCGCAAAGCCTTCCGGGATGAGGCTCGGCACCACGACGACGTCCGCCGCGGGATACATCTCCTCCGGCCGCGGATGAAAGCCCGCCACGGTGAAGCGGTCCCCGATCCCCCCGGCGTCCGCCTTGCGCAGGCAGTGCCGAAAATGCGCCGGGTCCGACGGATGGCCGACGGCGAGAAAATGGACGTGCGGAAAACGCGGGGCCATCCTCAGGGCGGCGTCCACGAAAGGTTCCAGCCCCTTGGCCGGGAACAGCTCCGCGGCGATGAACAGCATGAGCACATCGGTTTCCGCCAGGCCCAGCCGTTCCCGGAGTCGCGCGCGCAGGTCCGGCCGGCGCCGCCCCAGTTCCGGCGGTTCCCGCCAGGCCGGATACAGCACCGCCAGCCGGTCCGGCGGCACAAGTTCCGCAAAGGGTTCCGCCGCCGCCCGCGAGACGCCGGCGATCCGGTCGGCCCGGCCGGCGATCCATCGCGCGGACAATCCGCGGAAGGGCCCGCCGGCCATGACCTCCGTCACCAGCCACGCCACCGGGATGCCCAGGGCGCTGGCGGCCAGGGCCGGAACCGGGTTGATGCAGGTCACCGGCACGACCAGGTCCGGTTCTTGCCGGCGGAGCAGGGCGATCACGGGGCCCAGCGCGGCTTCCGCCGCGCGTTCCGCTGCTTCCGGCACGCCGGGACGGGGCGCGGCCAGTCCGGGAAAGATCGGATACTCAGCCGTAACGGCCTCAAGGCCCCGCGCCGCCGCTTCCGACGCCAGCAAGCCTTCGCCGGGCGTCACGACGACGCAGTCGGCCTTTGAGCACAGTTCTTCGGCCACGAGCAGCAAAAACCGCTCCGCCCCGGTGATCCGGTCCGGCCGGCAAAGATGCGAAAACAGCAGAATTCTGGGTTTTCGGCGAAAGGAAGGGTTGGTCATACCGCATCATACGGGATGTGCGCGCCTTCGGGCACAGCGGATGGCCCCCGCCATTCGGCCAGGTTCCGCGGTTAACGGTTTATCAGACACCTGTGCCCATACCGGCTTGGCCCGGACGTTTGACGGACGGGCGATTGACAAAACCAGACAGGATCGGTAGAGTAGATGAGGAAAAATCAACTTCATACCGTGAGGACACCACGGGGGCGCCCGCAAGGGCTGAGATAAGGCGCACGCGCCTTGGTCCCTTTGAACCTGATCTGGGTAATGCCAGCGTAGGGAAGTGGTGAACGTTTGACATACGTGACCAGACGTTCAGCCGCTTCCCGCCGAAGCGGCTTTTTGCATGCGGAAGCGGCGGCCGCGGACGCCGCTTCCGCGGCCGGCGGCGGGGAGGCGGCGCCCCGGGTGCCTCCTTCGTTGCGAAAAGGAGGTTATTTTTGTTTCGAAGGACAAGCCGATGACCGGGAACGCAGGCATGCAGGATCGTGAAAACAGGAATGGAAACAACGGGATTGCAAAACGACAGGGGGAGAGAAATCCATGCGGATCGACATGAAAAAGGCGCGGGCGTTTGCCGTCGCGTGGCTTGCCGTCATGCTGCTGGTTCTTGCGGCTTGCGGAGGAAGAACGGGATCGGGGGACGGCGGAACGGCCGGAACCGCGGGCACGGACGCGAACGCGTCCGCGGAACCGCAAAAGTCCGCGGAACCGCAAAAGCCCCGGGAATTGCAAAAGGTAAAGCTGGTGCTTGACTGGACGCCGAACACCAACCACACCGGCCTCTATGTGGCCAAGGCCAAGGGCTACTGGGAAGAGCGCGGTCTCGACGTGGAAATCGTAATGCCGCCGGAAACCGGCGCGGACGCCATGGTCGCCAGCGGCGCCGCCGAGTTTGGCGTCAGCTACCAGGAAAGCGTGACGCTGGCCCGCGAGCAGGAAGTTCCGGTGGTGTCCATCGCGGCGGTCATCCAGCACAACACCTCCGGCTTCGCTTCCCCGGCGGACAAGAACATCCGGGAACCGAAGGATTTTGAGGGCAAGAAATACGGCGCATGGGGCTCGCCCGTGGAACAGGCGGTCATCGCGTCGCTCATGCAGGAACAGGGCGCGGACGTGAACAAGGTCGAGTTCATCAACATCGGCAACGCGGACTTTTTCACGGCGGTGCAGCGCGACATCGATTTCGCCTGGATCTATTACGGCTGGACCGGGATCGAGGCGGAGCTGCGGGGCTTCCCGCTCAACGTCGTTTACCTGACCGATTACACCGAGAAGCTGGACTATTACACGCCGGTTTTGATCACCAGCGAAAAAATGATCCGGGAGAAGCCGGACATCGTGCGGGCGTTCGTGGAAGGCGCGGCGGAAGGTTACGGGTTCGCCATCGAGCATCCGGATGAAGCGGCCGAGCTGCTCCTCGCGGCGGTGCCGGAGCTGGATGAGGAACTGGTAAAGGCGAGCCAGCGGTGGCTCAGCCCGCGCTATCAGGACGACGCCCCGCGGTGGGGAGAGCAGAAACGGGAAGTGTGGGTGAACTACGGCGAGTGGATGGTCGAGCACGGACTGCTCAAGCCCGGCCTGGATTACGACGCGATGTTTACCAATGAATTTTTGCCTGGCAACTGAGCCGGGACGGCGGGGAGGAAACCGAGCATGGCGGAAGCGCTGCTGAGCATCCAGATCTTGCCCAAAACGGCGGCGGGCGAAGACATCATCCCTTACGTGGACCGGGCCATCGACATCATCCGGGAGTCCGGCGTTCCCTACCGGGTGGGGCCCCTGGAAACGACGATGGAGGGCGATCTGGACAAGCTGCTCGACATCGTGAAAAAAATGAACGCGGCCATGTTCGAGATGGGCAGCCCGCAGGTGATGTCCCACATCAAGCTGCTCGTGTCGGGGACCGGCGAGGCTTCCATCGGCCGGCTGCTGGAGAAGTATCCCGATGGGCGGTAACCGCTGGCGCCGGGCCCTGCCGCCCGCCGCCGCCGTCGCGGGCGCGCTGCTTTTGTGGCAGGCGGCGTGCGCCGCGCTGGACGTCCCGGCCTGGCTGCTGCCGGATCCCTGGAGCATCGCGCTATACATGGCCGAGGAAGCGGAACTGCTTTTTGGCCACCTGGCGTTTACGCTGGGCCTTGCGCTGCGGGGCATGCTGCTGGGCGTGGCGGCGGGTGTGGTGTGCGCCTTTCTGTTTCACGCCCTTCCCGGCGTGCGGGCGGCGTTTTCGCCGCTGCTGGTGGCGTCCCAGAACATCCCGCTCATCGCCCTCGGCCCCCTGCTCATGATCTGGTTCGGGTTCGGGCTCTTGCCGAAAATGATCCTGCTCGTGCTGGTTTGCTTCTTCCCCGTGGCCTGGTCCATGCTGGCCGGCCTCGGGCAGTCCGAGCCTCAGCTCAGGGAATACCTGGCCATGATCGGCGCCTCCCGCCTCCAGACGTTTTTCCGGTTGGAACTGCCGGCATCGCTGCCGTATTTCTTCGCCGGGTTGAAACTCACGGCGACCTACAGCTTCTCGACGGCGGTGGTGGCCGAGTGGCTGGGGTCCGGGCGCGGCATCGGCTATTTTCTGGTGCTCCAGTCCGAGGGTTACAAGACCAAGGGCGTGTTCGCCTCCATTTTTTGCATCGTCGCCTGCAGCCTGCTGCTGTACGGCCTGGCCGCGCTGGCGGAACACTGGGGCCTGAAGCGCCTGCGGATGGGCGGAAGCCGGGCGAAAGGGAGCGGTAAGGCATGACGGAGCAAACGGCCGTGACGGAACGGACGGACGGGTCCGGCAACCATCCATGGATCCTTGAGACGGTGGCGGTTTCAAAGCGGTACGTGCGCGACGGCCGGCCGCTGCACGTGCTGGACCGGGTGTCCCTCGGCGTCCGCGAAGGGGAATTCGTCTCCGTCGTCGGGCCGTCGGGGAGCGGCAAGTCGACGCTGTTCCGGCTGATCGGCGGCGTGGAAAGGCCGGACGAGGGGAGCATCCGCATCGCCGGGCGGGACGTCACCGGACGGCGAGGGTTCATCAGCTACATGCCGCAGCAGCCTTCGCTGTTTCCGTGGCTGACGGTCCGGCAGAACATCGCCTCGGCCCTCGTCATCGCCGGCATCGACCGGAAGCGGGCCGCCGCCCTGGCGGCGGAATGGCTGGAACGCATCGGCCTGGGCGACACGGCCGGGGCATACCCGGACGAGCTGTCCGGCGGCATGAAGCAGCGGGTGTCGTTCTTGCGCGCGCTGCTCATGCCGCGGGACGTCATGTGCCTGGACGAACCCTTCGCCGCGCTGGACGCGCTGACGCGCACGCGGATGCAGGCGTGGCTGCTGGAGCAGTGGGAAGCGCACCGCCGGACGGTGCTCCTGGTCACCCACAGCATCGAGGAGGCGATCTTGCTTTCCGACCGCATCTACGTGCTGGGCGGGTCCCCCACGACGGTCCGGCGGGTAATTTCGGTGCCGCTGCCGCGGCCGCGCCGTCCCGACGTGTGGAACGATCCGGCCTTCGGCCGGCTGCGGGAAGAAATTCTGGCTTTGCTGGGAAGGAGCGGCGGGCGGGATGATTGACGCGCACATCCATTTTGACCGGTACGAGGCCGCGGAAAGGGCGGAGATGCTCCGCCGGGCGGCGGAAGCGGGCGTAAGCGGCGTGGTCAGCGTATCCATGGACCCCGCTTCCTGCCGGGTGAATGAAGCCCTGGCCCGGGAATTTCCGGGCCGCGTGCTGCCGGCTTACGGCCACCACCCGGAGCAGGAGCCCCTGCCGGAAGAAGAGCTGGAGGCGCTGTGCGAATGGATCGCCGGGCGCGGGGACGCGCGGTTCGCCGTCGGCGAGGTCGGCCTGCCGTATTTCTCCCGCGAAGAAGCGCGGCAAGCCGGCCGGCCGTTCGACATGGAGCCTTATATCCGCCAGCTTGTCCGTTTCATCCGCCTGGCGCGGGAATTGGGCAGGCCGCTGGCGCTGCACGCCGTCCATGAGGACGCCGATCTGGCGATGGAACTGCTGGAACGGGAAACGTACGGCCCGGCGCATTTCCACTGGTACAAGGGAAGCCCGGCGACGACGGCGAAGCTGGCGCGGGCCGGCCATTACATCTCGATCACGCCGGAGGTGCTGTACGACCCGGTGTCGCGGGAGCTGGCCGCCCATTATCCGCTGGACCGGCTGCTCGCGGAAACCGACGGGCCCTGGCCCTTCGAGGGGCCTTACGCCGGTCGCCGCACCGAACCTGCCATGGCCGCCGACGTGGCGGCCGAAGTGGCCGCGCTGCGCGGAATGGACCCCGGACGGGTGGCCGAAACGCTGGCGGCGAACGCGCGGCGCTATTACGGCTGGGCGGATTGATCTTTTTGGTGACATGCCCAGACGCAAGTCCGACAAACGCACAGGCCGTGTCCGACTCCCGCACATATGCTGTTGCCGTGGAACATCCACCATTATCCAAGCGGGAGGGAAAGCCATGGAACCCTATGTCGGAGGCGCGAAATACGGAGGACAGGTGAGCCCGTCGTATTACCCCAGCTACCCGAAACATGCCCAGGTGTCGCCCGCGTACACGAAGTCCTACGATCCGTGCCACTATCCCGTGGGCGGGTACTACCGTTCCACCGCCTTCGTCCTCGTCCTGTTCATTCTGCTCGTGATCATCCTGCGCAACTGGTACTGAGAAAAAGACGGAACGAGGGACGGAACGCGCAAAAAGGGCGGACAGAAGCGGAAACGCGGCTTGCAAACGCGGATCTCCAACGGGAAAAGGCTCCCAGCAGGGGGGCCTTTTCTTTATACGCCGGCATGGGCGTCATCTCTGCGGTGAAAGTCCGGAATGGGGGCTGGCAAATTCGACGAAGCTCCCATCACTGCCTCTTACCGGGCGGAAGAAAAAACGGTTGTCGAATAAACCATTCTTTTACATAATAATGAGAAAGAAAGCGTTGCCAATCGGGGAGGGCGGGCCATGCACAGCGTCCTGTTGGTGGATGACGAGGTGTTTGCGCGGAAAGGGCTGCGTCAGCTGATCGATTGGGCAAGCTGCGGTTTTCGCGTGATCGGGGAGGCGGACAACGGCGAAGATGCGTACACCATCATTCGCCGGCTGAAACCGGACCTGGTCATTACGGACGTCCGCATGCCGGTCATGGACGGACTGGAGCTGATCCGCAAAACGACGGAGAACGAACCCGAACAGCCCGGATTTATCATCATCAGCGGGTACAATGAATTCGCTTACGCCCAGCAGGCGGTCCGGTACGGCGTTTACGATTTCCTCCTGAAGCCGGTGGACGAAAACGAGCTGAAAGCGGCTCTGCGCCAGCTCGACGACAAGTTGCGCCGGGAAAAGCTGATCCGCGGCAAGAAACGACAGCTGTTTCACGATCTCCTCGTCGAGACCGCGGTGAAAGGGGAAGCCGACGAGGCGTCGCTGCAGGCGTGGGCAGAACAGCTGGGCATCCGGCCGGGCGAAGCCGTCCGTTACGTCTTCGTGGAAATCAACGACCGGCACCCGTGGGCGGAAACGGGACCGGAGCTTCCCGACGAGGAAGAATACGGCGAGCGGATCCGGCGGGTGATCGGCCAGATGGCCGGAGCGGGGATGGAAACCTTCCTGCACAAGCACCACAACCGCTTCGGGGTGCTTCTGACCCGGCACCACCTGGACCGCTTCGGAGGCGATTGCGACCGGCTGGCCCGGGAACTGCAGCGGAAACTGTCGGACAGCCTGAAAACTCCCGTGTATGTGTACGTTGGAGCGCCCGTCGATGATTTGCGGCGGCTCGGCGATTCCTACCGGTCGGCCCGGGATGCGCTGTTGTACAAGTTCGTGGTGGAACCGCACCGGGCGGTGGTGTACGAACAGGTTCGCAACCTGCACCTGCAGTTCATCGACCTGGACGATGAACTGTACCGGCGATTGTTGAACCGGATCGAGGAAAATCGTCCGGACGCCATCGCCGAAGCCGTGGACGAACTGTTTCGCGAATTCGCCGCCAAGCGTTACGTGCCGGAAGCGGTCAAAGCCGCGATCCACCGCTGTGTATCGGGAACGGTCCGGCTTCTGAACGAGGAAGGGCTGAACGAACGGGAACTTGCGTCCTTTGAGCCGATTGTGGCCTGGCCGGATTACAACGTGACGCCCGGAGAACTGAAACGGCTGTTTCTCCGGTTTGTGCTGGAGAGCGCGGAGCGGATCGGGAATTGCCGCAAGGAGTCGCTTCGCGGCACCATTCGCCATATCCGGGCTTACATCGACGAGCATTTTCGGGAAAACATCAGCCTGAAAGGAATCGCCGCCCGCTTTTACATCAATCCGGTCTACCTGGGCCAGCTGTTCAAGAAAACGTATGGCGTCTATTTCAACGAATACGTGCTGCGGTTAAGGGTGGAAGAGGCCAAGCGGCTGTTGCGCCAGACGGACCTGCGCATTTACGAGATCGCGGAGCTGGTCGGTTTCAACAACGCCGATTATTTCGTCACCCAGTTCGAGAAACTGGAACGCATGACCCCGACGGAGTATCGCAAGCAATGGCTGTGAACGGAACCAAAGGGGACAAGACATGAGACTGACGTTTAGCCTGGACAACATCCGCCTGCGCAACAAGATGCTGATCGTCTATATTCTTTGCGTCCTGCTGCCGATTGTGCTCACCAATGTCGTGTTTTACCAGGTTACGACCAACAACGTGAAAAACCAACGCATGCGTGACATCGCGCGGGCCCTCGAACAGGTCAAAAACGAGTTTCGCAGGGAAATCGACGATGCGGTGAGGGTATCTTCGGTCTTTAGCACGGATTACATCCTGAACGGAATTTTGGAAAAGGAGTACGAAAGTCCTCTGGATTACATCGCCGCGTATGATTCGTATTTGCGCAGAATTTTGAACAATTACACTCCCTCTTACACTTCCATGCAGAATATCAAAATCTACCTGGACAATCCGACCGTGCTGCACTCCGGGGGAATCGGCTATCTGTCCTACCAGGTCCGCAATTCCGACTGGTACCGGGCGTTGGAAAAGGCGGAAGGATCCGCGCCCGTCCTGGTCCGGACCTTGCGGGAAGACGCGATCGACACCGGCGAACGCGGACGCGACACGTTCGCCATCGTTCGGCGGATGATGAGTCTCGATTTTTTGAACGAAAGCAAGTGGGAGAAGGTCCTGAAAATCGAACTGCGCACCCAGGCGGTCGAACAGGTTTTTTCCAACCTGAACTTGGACGGCCATGTCTACTTGCTCAACGAAAGAGAGGAAGTCGAATACACGACGGACCCGAACGTCGATTGGCGGAAGGATACCGTTTTTTTTCATGCCATCAAGCTTCCGGAAGATTCCGTCACATTTTCCGCCGTTTATAACGACGTCGATTTTTTGAACGGCTGGAAGCTGGTCGGGGTCATTTCGGAAGACGAGGTCTTTCGCGAAGTGCACCGGTCCAGAGGGTTCATCGTCTGGATGGCGCTCGCCAATCTGATGTTTTCAACGGCGATCATCTATTGGATCGCACGCTCCATGAACGTCAGGCTGGCCAGCATCCTTCGGCACATGAAAAAAGTGAAAAACCAGCAGTTTGTGCCGATCGAGGCCCGGGAAACGCATGACGAGATCGGCCAGCTGCAAAGCGAGTTCAACCGCATGACCCTGCAGATCAAAAGCCTGATCGACGACGTGTACAAGGCCGACATCCACCGGAAAAACCTTGAACTTGAACGTCGCAAGGCCCAGCTCAACGCGCTGCAAAGCCAGATCAATCCGCACTTTTTGTTCAATGCGCTGGAGACGATCCGCATGCGCAGCCTGATCAAGAACGAGACGGAAACGGCGAAAATTATCCAAAAAATGGCCAGGCTGCTGAGATCGTCCCTGACCTGGCACAAGGACCGGATCACGGTGGAGGAGGAGCTGGAGTTCATCCATTGTTTCCTGGAGATCCAGCAATACCGCTTCGGCGACAGGCTGTCCTACCGTTTGGACGTGGACCCCGCGGCGCTGAAGGTGGTCATTCCCAAGATGGTGTTTTTGCCCATCGTGGAAAACGCCAGCATCCATGGGATCGAGCCGATGAAAGACGGCGGACAGATCGATATCAGCATCCGGCTGACCTTCAATTACCTGGAATTTTCCGTTCGCGACAACGGCGCCGGCATGAAACCGGAGCAGGTCAGACGCATCTACGGGTACCTGGAAAAGGACGAAGGGCTGGGCGAACGGATCGGGCTGCAAAATGTCATTTATCGTCTGAAAATGCTGTATGGCGAGCGGGTCGGGCTGTTTATCGACAGCGCGCCGGGGAAGGGAACCTTCGTGCGGATCTCCCTTCCGGTGCAACCGGATACGGAGGATGATGACCATCCTCCGCCCACGGGTCTATAAAATTTTCTAAGGATAACCTTTAGTTTACATGGTAAACAAAGTCGGGGACGGGGGCTATACTGAAAGTGCTTTCAAAAAATTTTTGTCGGAAAGGGGCTGTGAATCATGTTGAGACGATGGCTTGTGGCGATGACGGCCGCGGTCATGGTCTTCGCCCTCGTCCTGACGGCCTGCTCGGGCAAGAAGGAAAGCAGCCAGCCCAGCGCCTCGCCGTCGGCTTCCGGGGGCGGCCAACCGTCGGCGTCGAGCAGTCAGGACAAGGTAACGTTCAGGATGTTTGTCGCGGTACAGGGCGAAAAAGACCTAAACACCAACGAAACGGTCATCGGGAAGATCCTCGAAGAGCAGACGGGGGTCAACTTCAAGATCGAACACCTCGTGGGCGACTTGCAGACGAAGATCGGCACGATGATCGCCTCCGGGGATTACCCTGACGTGCTCGTTCCCGATGACGGGATCGAAAACGTGATCAAAGCGGGCGGCTTCATCGATCTGACGCCCTACATCGACAACGACAAGTATCCGAACATCAAGAAAGTCTTCGGACCCTACAAAAACCGGATGATGTGGGAAGACGGAAAAATCTATATCTTCCCGTTCTCCGTGCAAGTCGGAGACTTCCAGCCGGACCCGAACATCAACCAGGGCGCGTTCTGGATCCAGCGCCGGGTGCTGGAATGGGCGAACTATCCGAGGATCAAGACGGTCGATCAATACTTCCAGCTCATCGAGGATTTCATCAAAGCCCATCCGGACGAAGATCTGATCGGGTTCGTGACGCTGACGCACGACTGGCGGTTCTTCGCCACCACCAACGTGCCGAATCATCTGGCCGGCTACCCGAACGACGGCGAAGTCATGGTGGACCTGAATACCCATGAAGCCAAGATTTACGCCGGCACGGAATGGGATAAACGCTGGTGGAAGAAGCTGAACGAACTGAACGCCAAAGGCCTGTTTGACAAAGCCTCGTTCACGGAAAACTACGACCAATACATCGCCAAGCTGACGTCTCACAAGGTGCTCGGATTCTTTGATTACGGATGGCAGGTCGCCAACGCGAACAACCTGCTTACGGACGCCGCGCGGGCGGATCCGTCGCTGGACGGCTACCGGTA
>DATCLN010000024.1:0-2173 GCA_036563895.1 Paenibacillaceae bacterium | reverse complement strand
GTGGTGTACCGCAACGGCCAGGCGCTGGATGAGCCGTACATCAAGGAACCGTTCCGTGAAGACCTCGCCCCCGTCCTCGTGCCCGACGGGCATGCTTTTGTGATGGGAGACAACCGCCACGACAGCCTCGACAGCCGCCACATCGGCACCATTTCCTTATCGGAAATCTCCGGCATCTACCTTTTCCGTTTCTGGCCCCTGTTCTGATCAGTTGCCGGCCGGCATCCGTTCCGACACCCAAACAAACATAACCCCCGGGAATTTCCGGGGGTTATGTGTTTGCGGCGGAAATTCGCGAACCGATCTCGATGTCCGCTTCCGTGCCGGCCGCAAGTTCCAGCACCGACCGGGCTTTCCAGACAAGCGGCCGGATGCGCCAGGGTTTGATGTTTCGCTCGATCCGGATGACCGTTCCTTCCTCATCCAGGTAATACACGTCAATCGGAAACCGCATGAAGAACGTGTGAATCTGATTGCAGTCTTTCAGCAAAAGCCCGCGGGTTTCTCGCCGCCCCATGAGGCCCAGGAAACGGGAGAAGAAGTCGTCAGCAAGTTCCGCCTCCAGGAAGGTTTTCCTTCCGTTCGTGCAGATTTCCAGAGATACGGTTTTCATGGCAGAAACGCCCCGTTCGGATGAAGCAGGCTGCCCGTAAACCGTTCATGGTGCACGCTTTGTTCCAACTGTCGCAGGATTTCGTCGCTGATCCGGCGCTGTTCTTCCAGGTTCCGCTGGATTTCCCGGATGGTTTCCTGAATCGAGCGTTCGACCTGGCCGGCATCCACCCGGGGTGCGTCAACGTCCGGCTGTGACGGCACGGCAGGGTTGCGCCGGCTGCCGCCCCCGGTTTTCCGGCTGTTTTCGACGGTTTCTGCGGGCTTCTTTTCTTTCGGTTGGCCGGATTCTTCGGCCGGCGGCGCCTCTTCCGGTTCCGGCTGGACAGGAATTTGCGAGTGACGGATACCCGGCAACTTGTCCAGCCATTTGTCCTGGTGGTATCCCGCAAGCAGCCCCGCGGCAAACGCGGCCAAAAGCACGGCGGCCGCCGCCAGGGCCGTTTTCCATCTTGGCTTCACGCGAACACCTCCCAAAAAGGGGGCTTATACGACAAGCCCCCGGATTCGGTCTTTCAGAAGCGAATTTCGGGGCCGCTCCCGATTGATACGAATGGCCCGAATGAGCACTTCTTTTCGCCCGAACAAAAACAGTTGCTTTTTCATGCGCGTCCAGAGCGTGTAGATGAGCCGGCGCGTCAGCATGAAGAAGTGTTCTTCGAACACCGGCATGATGACCTTGCTCCACTCGGACCCTTGCGCCCGGTGGACGGTCATCGCGTAGGCGAGTTGAATCTCGTCGAACCGGTCGCGGGTGTATTCCACCTCTTCCCCGTCGAAGTCCACGATCAGGCGCTCTTCCTCGCCCGCCTGCGGGTCTTCCGGAATATACGCCTTGACGTAGCCGATCTGGCCGTTGACGAGGCCGTCGTCATTTGGCACCTTCTGGATGACCTTGTCGCCCACACGGAAGATTTGCTGGCCGAACTTGACCTCGGCCTTTCCGGGTGCCGGAGGGTTGATTTCGCGCTGGATCAGTTTGTTGAGTTCGTGCACGCCGAACAGCGTCTTGTTCATGGGCGTCAGCACCACGACTTCATCCAGACCGTAGAGCCGCGCCGCCTGCACGAATTCCTCCAGCACCCGTTCCTGCAAAGTCAGTTCGTCTTCATGTTCGAAAAAGACGAAATCGCATGCGTCCGACAGGTCAGGCACAAAACCGTCCCGGACCATCAGGGCACGCTCCAGCGCGCTGCCGCCCAGACGGTGAACCTTCTTGAGATAGGTGGTCGGGATCTGGTTCGATTCCAGAATGTCGCCGAATATGCGTCCGGGGCCGACGGAGTCCAATTGGTCCTTGTCGCCCACGAGCACCACCGTCGTACCCTTGGCGATGGCCTGAAACAGATGGTGGGCCAGGTGCACGTCCAACATGGAACACTCGTCGATGATGATGAGGTCGCATGGCAAGCGGTGATGCTCGTTGTAGGCAAACTCCCAATGTCCGTTTTGCGGCCGGTAGCCGAGCAGTTTGTGAATGGTGAAAGCCGTGCGGCCTGTCGTCTCCGCCATCCGCCTGGCCGCCTTGCCGGTCGGCGCCGCAAGCCCTACATGCAAGGGG
>DATCLN010000023.1:0-7700 GCA_036563895.1 Paenibacillaceae bacterium | reverse complement strand
TGCTTGAATGTTACTTGGCATTTCGTTAACTCTTCGGAACCGCCTGGTGCGGACCCGCATGCCAGGTGGTGTGAGAGGACGGGGGCTAGCCGCCCCCTTCTACTCGATTATTTTATTTTCCCGCGCGGAATCCGGCGACGGCGGCCAGACCGCCTGGGGCCGGGAGACGGGGACGCTCCCCGTCGGGAACGTAATCCGGATGGACGATGTACTCCTCCAGCCCGGCTTTCTCGAGCTGACGGATCAGATACTCTTCCGGCGTTCCCTCCACGCCTTTGTAGCCTTTCCGCGTGTAGATCTGCACGGCGTCGGGAAAGACGTCGCACAGGATGGCCCGGATCTTCCTGCCGGACGCGTCGTTGTCGGTAAACAGGTAAACCTGCCGGTCCCCGGCGGCGCGGCGCAGCTTCTCGATGCGCTCGCTGTTCAGCGACCCGTAGGTGCAATAAATCGGCACTTCCGGCGACAGCACGCGGGACAGGCGAGCTTTGTCCTTCTTGCCTTCGACGATGATGACGATGTCCACCGCGGCAAATCCCCCTGTCCGGGTCAATCCCGCTGTATTGGGGGTCCGGTCCCCGAGACGGGTCCGTTCCCTTTGTCCGGTTTAAAGTATTATAGCCTTTAGCGGCGGCGGGGGGCAAGCGGACCCGTGTCTCTCCCAGAGATTCCCGTCATCCCGGGTGGACCGGGGGATGGCGACCATTCGCCGGACGGGAGACCCCAGGCCACCCTTGCAGGCGGCCTTCATGCGCCGGACGGCGGGACCGACGGCCTGCTCCCCTGGTCGATGGCGAGGGACGAACGGGGCGTGAGCGCCAGGAGGGCGAGCATGATCGCCAGAAACGCGAGGAAATAGGGGGAAATATGGTCCCGCACCAAGCCGGCCGCCAGCGGACCGAGGAACGCGCCGATGGAGACCGCGATGGACAGGGCGGAGAACGTCCGCCCGTACCGCGACGCCTCGCTGAGTTGCAGGAGAAACGTGTTCATCGCGGGAATCGCGACGCCCTTGGTCATGCCCAGCAGGAACAGGAGGACGGGCAGCGCTCCTTCCGGCGGGAGGAAAGCGAGCAGCCAGAAGCAGAGGGCCATGGCCGCCGCGCCCGCCGCGGTGCGCATAAAGGGCGGCAGTCGCTGCAGGGCGAGCAGGCTCAATGTGGTAAGAGCGCCCAGGCTGACCAGGGTGAACAGCCAGCCCGTGTGCATCGCGTCGTGCACCTCGCCGCCGGCCTTGAACGGCAGCTCGAAGGCGAGGATGCCCTGGGCGCAGGCGAGGGAAAGGGGCAAGAGCAGCACGCTCCAGGGAAAGCCGCCCGAAGGGGCGTTCGCCCCGGGAAGCGCCGGAGCCGGCCCGGATGACGGCAGTTCCGCCGCATGCCGGGGCGGAGAATCCGAGACCAGCCATAACGAAAACAGTCCGGTGGCGATCAGCACCCAGCCGAGGGCGGCGAACGTCTTCGCAAAGCCGAGCTGCGCGGCGAGCCAGGCTCCCGCGGCGGGAGAAACCACCGACGCCACCGTATGCACCAGCCCGTTGACCGCCATCAGCTTGCCCTGCATGATGCGGTCGCGGGCCAGCCTGCCGAGCAGCGACAGACAGGCCGGAGACAGAAACGCGATGGCGAAGCCGCTGACCGAGCGGACCGCAAGGAGCTGCCAGGGGTCGGTCACCCGGGCCTGGATGACGAGCAACGCTCCCACGGCGACGAGACTGGCGGCGATGAACAGCCGGCTGCCCAGGCGGTCGACGCCGAATCCGGCCAGAAGGTTCCCCGGCAGGTGAGTGAGAGAATACATGCCCATCATCAGGCCGATGAACGACGGCGCGGCGCCGAGGGATACGGCGAACGGCGTCAGCATCGGGTATTGCGCATGGAGGTCGAAAAACGCCACGAACAGAAAAAGATAAAGCCAAAAGGCGGTTTTCACCCGTCCACCTCCGTTCGACCGGGCGGTCTGTCCACCGTCTGCTCCTTCCTGCAGGTTTGTCCCGCGCCCGCTCTTACCTACTGTACGTGCAGGGGGCGGGCGTTATGACGAACGCGCGCTTTCCCCCTCGTGTTGCGGCCGGGCGCGCTCATATAATAGAATCAAGATAAATGGATTGGCCGTCATTTCGGGCCGGTGGAGGTTGGATCGTGAACCCGGACTTGTGGAACCCGGAAGCCTGGCTTCAGGTGCTGCAGGATCACTGGGTGGTGGCGGTGGTCGCCCTGGCGGTGATCTTAATCGTTTTGAAACTGGTCAAAACGGTGCTGAAATGGGCGCTCGTCATCGTGATCGTGCTCGGCGTGCTGGCGTACGGGGGCTACAGCGTCACCGATCTTACCGAAACGCTGAAACGGGAAGCGATCTCCGTGATGACCGCGGGAGCGGAAAACGCCGAGTACCGGGAGATGGGCGGCGGCGCGTTCGAAATCACCGCTTCCGATCTGAAACTGACCGGTGAGGCGGGATCGGACAGGGTTCGGGTCGCCTACCGGGGAATTCCCCTTGGATCCTGGCAAATGGACGATGTCATCCGGGAGTTTGTGGAACGGGCCCGGGCGTCCGGATCATGAACGAGTTTCTCGGCAGCGGCACGACGGTCCTGCTCGTCGGCATCGTCGCCGTTTCTTTTTTCCAGGGCATCTTGCGCGGAGCGTCGGGTTCCGCCGCCGGTCTGGTCGCCTTCGCGGCGGGAACCCTGTTGACGCTGGGATCGCTGGTTCTGGCCGCCTGGGCCGCCGCTTACGCTTCGCCGCACGTTTACAGCTGGCTGGCCGCCCGCGACTGGCAGCGGCCGCTGCCGGAGGCGTCCTTCGCTTCGCAGCTGATCTACACGGTGGCCACCGGACTTCGCGATCTGCCGGTGCTCAGGTTTGCCGTCCTGTTTTTGCTGGCCTATCCGCTGATCCGCACGGCGGCGGGCTTCATCGGCGGCCTGATCGTGAAAATCGGCGTTCTGCCCCTTCGCCTGCTGCCTTCCGGGGGTCTGTTCGGACGTGCGGCCGGCGGTATCCTGGGCGCCGCGCTGGGCGTCGCAAGGGCGACGCTGGCGGCCGCGCTGCTGTACGGATATTGCGCCCTGTTTCCGCAGGGGCCGTTCACCGGCGACATTGAGCGGTCCGAACCGTACCGTTGGCTTGCCGACCGCATCATCCGGCCGGCGGCCGGCCATTTTCTCGAAACGCGCCTGCCCGTTCTCACCGGCGCTTTGCGGGAAGAGCTGCGGGAGCTGTGGCAGCGCCGCTACGAGGTGATCGACGCGGAGATTCCGCCGGACGCGGCGGAAGCCGCGATGGCGATCACCGCCGGGCTGGACAGCGACGAGGAGAAGGCCCGCGCCCTGTACCGCTGGGTCGGCACGCGCATCGCCTATGACCATGCGAAAGCCCGCGCCTGGGAAGAGCGCGGGGAATGGCGGGAACAGACGCCGGAAGAGACTTTTCGGACCCGCAAGGGCGTGTGCATCGACTACGCCCGTCTGTATGCCGTGATGGCGCGCGCCGCCGGGCTTCAGGCCCGCGTGGTGACCGGTCTCGGCTCCGACGGACGGGGCGGTTTCGGGCCCCACGCCTGGAACGAGGTCTATCTGCGCGAGAAGGACGCCTGGGTGCCCCTGGACGCAACGTGGGCACAGACCGGCGACTGGTTCAACCCGCCGGATTTCGAGAAGACGCATATCCGGCAGGCATGAAGCGACACGACCGGACGACGGAAGGAGGGATGCGCCTTGGCCCGTGTGCTGAACGAAGAAGCGCAAAACAGGGAAATCCGCAACCGCCGCAATTTCGCCTTTCGCCTGAACCTGTTTTTTTTCGCGACCTTTTTCCTGTTTTCCGTGCTGATCGTTCGCCTGGCGTTCCTCCAGTTCGTGGAAGGTCCCGCGATGCGCGAGCGGGAGGAAAGCATCGGGACAAGGCCCGTGGCGATTCCGCCGATCCGCGGCAACATCTACGATTCGGAAGGACGTCCCATCGCCTATTCCACGTCCACCCAGTCGCTGTATTACACCATCGAGCCGGGGACGAAGGAAGAGGAAGGCCGGGCGCTGGCGGCCAGGCTCGCGGAAGTGTTCAACCGCTACGGCTCGCCGGACCGGCCGAAGACGACCCCGGAAGAAGTGTTCGAGGCCATGGATTTCGGCAACAAGGTGTACTATTCCTACATGCAGCGCCGGCTGAGGACGGATCTGACCGAGCGGGAAATCGCGTATCTCATGGAACACCGCGACGAGTTCAAGGGGATCGACATCGTCGAGGAAAGCATCCGCCAGTACGCCCCCGACCGCGTGGCCGTCCAGCTGGTCGGCTTCATGAAGAAGCTGAGGGGAGCCCGCGATCTGGAATTTTACAAAAACATCAACGAAGGCCAGACGGATCCCGCCCTGCGGTACGTCGAAGACGAGGAAGTCGGATACAACGGGCTGGAGCTGATGTACCAGACGGAACTCAGGGGCCGCAACGGGCTGAAAATGTACCCGGTCAACAACCAGAGCAAGATCATCGGTCCGGCCGAGGTGACCCCTCCCGTCAAGGGCAACAGCCTGATCCTGACCATTGACCGGGAAGTGCAGCTCGCGACGCAGCGGGCGATCATGGAGCATCTGGAGAAAATCCGCACGTCCACCAACAAGTCGGAATACGCGCCCTACGCCATCACGGGCTACGCCGTGGCCATGGAAGTGGAGACGGGCCGGGTGGTGGCGATGGCCAGCATGCCGGATTACGACCCGAACATCTGGCAGGGCGGCATCAGCGCGAAAGCCTACGAGGAAGTGCAGCCGTTCATCGAAAACGGCACGATCCGGCAGGTGTACCCGCCTTACAAGGACAAAAAGGAGCGGGACCAGCACCCGTCTTCCCTCGTGCCCCTCGGGTCTACGCAGAAGCCGCTGACCGTGCTGGTCGGGCTGGCCGAAGGGGTCATCACCCCAAACACGAAGTGGAACGATCCGGGCTATTTCCGGTTCGGCCGCAAAGGCCACGAAACCATCGTCCGCAACGCCAGGGGCGCGGCCAACGGCGTGCTGACGCCCGCCACGGCGATCACCCGGTCGTCCAACGCGTTCATGTCGATGGTGGGCAACGAGCTGTACATGAAGTACGGCCGGGAAGCGGTGGAAATCTGGGACCGGTGGATGAAACAGTTCGGCCTTGGCGTGACGACGGGCAGCGGCCTGCCCGGGGAATCCGCCGGCGTCATCGACTACTTTCACGAAGCGGAAAAGGGCAGCCCGCAGTCGGCCATGGTGTACGCCTCGTTCGGCCAGCTGGGCCGGTATACGGCCCTGCAGCTGGCTCAATACGCGGCGACGCTGGCCAGCCGGGGCGAGCGCGTGAAACCGCAGTTCGTGGAGCGCATCATCGATCCCGACGGCAACGTGGTGTGGCAGTTCGAAAAAGAAGTGCTGAACCGGGTTGAACTTCCCGAAGAATATTGGAAAGTCGTGGAAGACGGGATGTCGCGGGTGCCGGTGCAGGGGTTCGAGGACTTCCCTTATCCGTTCCTGCGCAAAACGGGCACCTCCCAGCAAAGCGTCGGGCAGCGCGGGCTGGTGGACAACGCCGTGTTCATCGCCTGGGCGCCCGCGGACAAACCGAAGCTGGCCGTGGCGGTGGTCGTGCCGGACGGCGGCTTCGGCGCCTACGGGGCGGCGCCCATCGCGCGGAAAATTTTTGACGCCTATGACAGGGAAATCGGACTGAGGTGAACGCGGAAAATGACCAAACCGGCATACCGGCTGCTGGCGCTGGACATGGACGGGACCCTGCTGGACGACAGGGAGCGGATCAGCCGGGCCAACGCCGAATGGGTCCGCCGCGCCGCGGAGGCCGGCGTCATCATCTGTCTTTCGACGGGAAGGCCGATCTACAGGACCTTGCCCTATGCCGAAGAGCTGGGGCTGGATTCGCCGATGATCACCGTCAACGGCGGCGAAGTGTGGAAAAGGCCGCATGTGCTGCACCGCCGCGTCTGCCTTCCCTGGGAATCGGTGGAACGGCTGTACCGGCTGGCCCGGTCTCACGATGTCTGGTTTTGGGCCTATTCCACGGAGGGCCTGTTCAACAAGGAGCGCTGGACCGGCGACATCGCCGGGCAGGAGTGGCTGAAATTCGGCATCCACACGGAGGATGACCGGCTCCGCAAGGCCCTTTGGGATGAAATCGCCTCCTGGGGCGGGCTGGAGCTGTCCAATTCGTCTCCGCTCAATCTCGAGGTCAATCCCGCCGGCGTCTCCAAGGCCACCGCCCTGGAAGAGGTATGTCGGCTTGTTGGCGTCGGCATGGCCGAAACGGTCGCCGTCGGCGACAGCCTGAACGATCTGGCGGCGATCCGGGCGGCGGGGCTGGGCGTGGCCATGGGGAACGCGCAGGAAGCGGTCAAGCGGGCCGCGGACGCGGTGACCGCCACGAACGAGGAGGACGGCGTGGCCCTGGTCATCCGGCGCTACGTCCTGAAAGGAGAAAACGGATGATCCGCGTAACGGTCTGGAACGAATTTCGCCATGAGCAGATCCACGAAGAGGTGCGCCAGGTGTACCCGGACGGCATCCATCGGGCCATCGCGGACGGACTCGAGCGGGAAGGCGGCTTCCGGGTGCGCACGGCGACCTTGCCGGAGCCTGAACACGGCCTTGCGGAGGAAGTGCTGGAGGAGACCGACGTGCTGGTCTGGTGGGGCCACATCGCCCACCGGGAGGTGGACGACGCCGTCGTGGAACGGGTGCACCGCCGTGTGCTGGACGGCGGCATGGGGCTGGTGGTGCTCCATTCCGGCCACCATTCGAAAATTTTCCGGAAGCTCATGGGCACCACCTGCGATCTGAAATGGCGGGAGGCCGGCGAAAAGGAGCGCATCTGGGTGGTCGATCCCTCCCATCCCATCGCGGCGGGACTGCCGGAATATTTCGAACTGAAACCGGAAGAGATGTACGGCGAACATTTCGACATTCCGGCTCCGGACGAGCTGGTGCTGGTCAGCTGGTTCGAAGGCGGCGAGGTGTTCCGCTCCGGCTGCACCTTCCGGCGCGGACGGGGCAAAATCTTCTATTTCCGGCCGGGGCATGAAACGTACCCCACCTTCTATCATCCGCTGGTGCGGCGGGTGATCGCCAACGGCGTGCGCTGGGCCGCCCCTTCCGGGACGGCGCGGCCCGTGCGGGGCAACCATCCGCCGCTGGAGCCGCTGAGCTAAAGCCCGGCACGGAAAGGCGGCGGGAACGTGCGCAAGGATTCGCTCATCAAGGGAACGATCGTGCTGGCGGCGGCCGCCCTGACGGCGCGCGCCCTCGGCCTGTTCCAGCGGGTGCCCCTGGATTACGTGCTGGACCGGGTGGGCGGCAGCGCCTTCGGGCTGGCCAACAACATTTATTTGCTGCTGCTGGTGATTGCGACGGCGGGCGTGCCCAGCGCCCTGAGCAAAATGGTGTCGGAACGGCTGGAATGGGGCCGGGAGGAAGAGGCAGCCCGGATCTACCGGGCCGCCCTGGCGTTCGGGCTGGGCGCCGGCATCGTCATGACGGCCGGGCTGTACATCGTCGCGCCGTGGTACGCGCGCCTGGCCGATGTGCCGGAGGCGACCGCCGCGATCCGCGCCATCGCCCCGTCGCTTTTGCTGTTCCCGGTCATCGCGATGATGCGCGGCTATTTTCAGGGGCATCAGAACATGACCGCCGGCGCGGTGTCCCAGATCGCCGAGCAGGTGGCCCGGGT
>DATCLN010000022.1:0-26120 GCA_036563895.1 Paenibacillaceae bacterium | reverse complement strand
GCGGTCGGCCCTGCCGCACGGCGTCGCTTCGGATCGCGCCATCGGCTCCGGCGAATTCGTCACCCTGGATTTTGGCGCGTATTACAAGGGCTACTGCTCGGATCTGACGCGGACGGTGGTCGTCGGCAAGGCGTCGGACAGGCACCGCGAAATCTATGAAATCGTCCTGGAAGCCCAGCGGACGGCCCTCGAAGGGATTCGCCCGGGGATGACGGGGCGGGAAGCGGACGCCTTGACGAGAGATGTCATCAAACGGTATGGTTATGATGAATATTTCGGCCATGGCACGGGCCACGGTCTCGGCATGGAGATTCACGAGGCGCCGCGCCTATCCCGCACGGACGAAACGGTGCTGGTTCCCGGCATGACCGTGACGGTCGAACCGGGAATCTACCTGCCCGGATTTGGCGGCGTGCGGATCGAGGACGTCGTCGTGATCACGGAGACCGGCATCGAAATTCTCACCCGTGCGCCCAAGGAACTGATCGTCCTCGACTGACGAAAGTTCCGTGACGGGCGTCCGGTTATGTCGATCAGGAGGGAACTTTAGCCAGTGATCAACGTCAACGATTTTCGGACCGGCCTGACCATCGAAGTGGACGGCGAAATCTACACCGTGCTGGACTTCCAGCACGTCAAGCCGGGCAAGGGCGCGGCGTTCGTCCGTTCCAAGCTGAGAAACCTGCGCAACGGCAATATCGTCGACAAGACGTTCCGCGCCGGCGAAACCGTGGGACGAGCCCACGTGGAAACCCGTCCCGCGCAATATCTGTACAACTCCGGCGACGAGTACGTGTTCATGGACACCGAGACCTTCGACCAGTTCACGCTGACCCGCCAGCAGCTGGAATGGGAGCTCAATTTCCTGAAAGAAAACATGACGGTGAACATCACCAGCTACCAGGGCGAAATCATCGGCATCAACCTGCCGAACAGCGTGGAGCTGAAGGTGGTGGAGACGGAACCGGGCGTGCGCGGGAACACCGCCACCAACGCGACGAAGAACGCCAAGCTGGAAACGGGATACGTCGTCCAGGTTCCGCTGTTCATCAACGAAGGCGACGTGCTGCTCATCGACACCCGCGACGGCCGTTATATTTCCCGCGCCTGAACGGGCTGTAACGCGAGCGACCCGGTTCGCGGGGCGTCCGGCCGCGGCGGCCGCCGGCGCTTCGCGTTCTTTTTTTTGGATTTTTTCCTCGTTTCCGGATTTTGTTTTCCCCCTTTTGGGCTTCAACATATGTTATAATAAACCGCATGCATTCGTTGATTTGGGATTGGAGTGTGGAAGGCGTTGTCATTGATCGTCATGAAGTTTGGCGGAAGTTCGGTGGGCACCATCGAGCGGATGCGCCTGGTGGCGGAACGCATCGCGCACGTCCGGCGGCAGGGCCATCGCCTCGTGGTGGTCGTCTCGGCGATGGGCGACACGACGGACGACCTGATCGACAAGGCGAAGGAACTGCATGACGACCCGCCGGCGCGGGAAATGGACATGCTGCTGACGACCGGCGAACAGGTGTCGGTGGCCCTGCTGGCGATGGCGCTGCATAACATTGGGGAGGACGCGGTGTCGCTGACCGGCTGGCAGGCCGGCATCCGCACCGACGGGACGCACGGCAAGGCGAGGATTCTCGACATCACGCCGCAGCGCATTTTCGACGAACTGGACAGGGGCCGCATCGTGGTGGTGGCAGGCTTCCAGGGTTGGACGGAAACGGGGGAAATCACCACCCTCGGCCGCGGCGGTTCGGATACCACCGCGGTGGCGCTGGCCGCGGCAATCAAGGCCGACCTGTGCGAAATCTACACGGACGTGGACGGCGTCTACTCCACCGACCCCCGTGTCGTCCGCAACGCGCGGAAGCTCCCCGTCATCACCTACGACGAAATGCTGGAGCTCGCCCACCTCGGCGCGGCCGTGCTGCACCCGCGGGCGGTGGAATACGCGAAGCAGTACAACGTGAAGCTGGTGGTCCGGTCCAGCTTTACATGGAACGAAGGAACGCTGGTTCAGGAGGCTGCGGAAATGGAACAGGGAATCGTGGTCAGGGGCATCGCCTATGACAAAAACGTCGCCCGCATCAGCATCGCCGGCGTGGACGACGTGCCGGGCGTGCTGGCCAAGGTGTTCGGGGCTTTGGCCGCCGACAACATCGACGTGGACATCATCGTGCAAAGCGGCGTGACGGACGGCAAGGCCGACTTCTCCTTCACCGTGGCCGCGTCGGACCGGCCGCGCGCCATGAAGGTGATCGAAGGCATCCGGGACGTGGTGCCCTATCGCGAGGCTTCTTATGAAGAAGGCCTCGTGAAGGTGTCCATCGTGGGCGCGGGTATGGTGTCCAACCCCGGGGTGGCGGCCAAAATGTTTGAAACCATCGCCGCCCAGGGCGTCAACATCAAGATGGTCAGCACCTCCGAAATCAAGGTGTCCTGCGTGATCGACAACGAGAAATACCAGGACGTGGTGCGCGCGCTGCACACGGCCTTCGGGCTGGACACCGCGGAAACCGCCTATGTCGGCGGCCCGGCGGAGCGCAGGTGAAATGACGCGAGGCCTTGCCCATTGGGGACAAGGCCTCTTGTTGTTGAGGAAGCTCAAGTGGAATTCAGGTTAGCATCGGATTCCGATCGGTCATGAAGCGTCCTACTTGGGCATGAGAAGCTGGATCAGTTTCAGGAGCAGCGCGGTGAGGCCGGCCGCCATAAGCGGTCCGGTGGGAATGCCGCGGAGCAGCACGATGCCGGCGATGGAACCGATGACGATGCCGACCATGAGCTGGGGATCGATTTTGAGAAGCCCCAGCCCTTTTTGATTCAGGAAGCTGGCGGCCGCCCCGCCGAGAAGCGCAGCCCAGCCTGTCCAGCCGGCAAACGACTGGAAGATGTCCCTGATCTGGATTTTGCCGGATGCGAACGGAACGAGCACCGCCACCGTCAGGAACAGCAGGCCGAGCTCCAGCCCCCGCCGTTCGATGGCCGGCAGGAAGCGCTCGAGATGGATCAGCTTGACGATCAGCAGGAGACAGGCCGCCGTGGTGATGATGGGAGAACGGCCGATCCAGCCGATGATGATCAGGGCGATCAGGATCCATTCTCCGCTCATGGCGCGGCCTCCCCGGCGCTGCAGTGTCCAGGCATCACCATCATATGTCCGCTTGTCCCGCGCTAGAACGGAAACCATGCGGGAGGCTTTTATTTTCAGTTTGGCCCCGCCCCAAAAGGAGCGGGGCTTCCTGTTTTCAAATCACATACTCCGGCACGCACCTTTGCAGTCCGAACGTGTCCGAACGCAGGCCGCGCCGCATCGCTTCCAGCGCCATCACGTCCTGGGCGGGGACGTTCCCGAGGTTCACCTGCGGTCCGAAGGCCAGCAGCAGAGCCGTCTGCTGTTCCTTGCGCGGCGCTTCCCACAAAAACCGCCGGTGGTCGCCCACGGCCCGCCGGATTTTCTCCAGATCGCCTTCCCGCAGGGCGCCGCCTTCGTCGAACAGGCCGACGGTCCCCGAATCCCTGGCCTCCACGATGACGAGATCCGCTCCCGCTTCCCGGTCCCGTTCCGCCACGCGCAGCAGTTCGTCCACGTCGAGGCGCGATCCCGCCTTTTTCTTGCCGAATTCCGTGAACACGCGAAATCCAAGGCCGCGGGCCATGGAGATGAGTTCGGTTCGCAGGGGCCGGGGCAGCTCGATGGTCCCGTCGGACACTTCCACCGCGTCAAATCCCAGCTCGAGCGCCGCGCGGAAAAAGGAAGGCACCATATCCTGCCGGACGGCGGTTTCCAGCAGCGTGCCCCCCGGCATGACGGAGACGCCGCTGCGGCGGGCCATCGCGATTTTCCGGCGCAGCACGTCGTCCGGGTAAAGCGGGGACGTGCCGAAGGCGAACTTGATGATGTCCACATGGTCGCCGGCCGTGGCGAGCAGGTCTTCGAAGGCGTGCATTCCGAGGCCCTTGTCGATGACCATGGTCAGGCCGTAGCGGCGCGGCTTGGCGTCCCTTCTTCCGCTCGGGTCCGAAAGCTGAGGATGCCACGGGGGACGGACAGAACTAGCGGTCGCTTCCATTTCCCAGTCTCCTTTTCACCCGTCGGTGGAATTTTTTCCTTTGCAATATATGTGTCCGCCCATGGGCGGGTGCCGGGAAAAGGGAGTGTCCGCGGGAAAGATCCGGGGGTTGTCCGCATAGACATCCGGTAAAACGAAAGCCGGAGGGGAGCCAAACGTGGACAAAACGGTGATCGGCATGGCGGTGCTGCGGATCATGTCGGGCTGCCTCGAGCTGACGGCGGCGCTGGTCATGCTTCGCCTGGGTGAAGTGCAGAAGGCGCTGGCGGTCAATTCGCTGCTGGCGGTGGTGGGGCCGTTCGTGCTGTTTTCCACGACGGCCATCGGACTGGTGGGGCTGGCCGAGCGGCTGTCCCCGGAAAAATTCGTGTGGGTGGGCCTGGGCGTCGTCTGCCTGCTGATCGGCGTGCTCAAAAAATGATCCGCGCCCGGCGCCGGCGCCGGGAATGCGGTCAAGCTGGCATAAACCGCGGGGGCAGGCATACATATGGAACCATCAAGGGACAACTTCCCGGGGCGGCCGTCCGGACGATCCATGTCCCGGTCTCTCCGGCGGAAGGGGGCGCGGCGATGCGTCTTGCGCAGCTTTACGAATGGCTTCCCGATGCCCTCTGCGGCGTGCTGGACCGGCTGCCCGGGCCGGTCAGGGAGCAGCTGGAGGAAATCCGCGTCCGGCAGGACCGGCCGCTCGAAGTCGTCTACGGCACCGAATCGGCGTTCGTGACGCCGGAAGGGGCGATGACGGACGATCCCGACGCGGCGTGGAGGCCGGACCAGGGATTGTGCCGGACCCTGCTGGAGCGCATCACCCGGCATTCGCTGTACGCGGTGGAGGAAGAGCTGCGAAGCGGGTTCATCACCGTGTCCGGGGGCCACCGGATCGGGCTGGCGGGACGGGTGGTGCTGGAAAACGGATCGGTGCGCCGCTTACGGGACATCGCCGGATTCAACGTGCGCATCGCCCGGGAGCGCATCGGCTGCTCCGCGCCGGTCATGCCCGCCATCGTGGATCCGGCGGCGCGGACGATCCGGCACACGCTGATCGTCTCCCCGCCGCAGCAGGGCAAAACCACGCTGCTGAGGGACGTGGCGCGCGCCGTCAGCGCCGGCGACTGGCGGCATCCGTCCGCCGCGGGCTGGCGGGGCCGCAAGGTGGGCGTCGTGGACGAGCGCTCGGAGATCGCCGCCTGCGAAAACGGCGTTCCCACCTTCGATCTCGGCCCGCGCTGCGACGTCCTGGACGCCTGTCCGAAGGCCGAAGGCATGATGATGCTCATCCGTTCCATGTCGCCGGAAGTGATCGCGGTGGACGAAATCGGCAGGCCGGAGGACGCCGCCGCGCTCCGCGAAGCGCTGCACGCCGGCGTCCGCGTGGTGGCGACGGCCCACGCCTCCGGCATCGAAGACGTGCTATCCCGTCCCGTGCTTCGCGAGCTGGCCGCCGAAGGCCTCTTTCGCGTCTATGTGATCCTTTCGCGGACGGGAGGCCGCGTCACGCACCGCATCGTCACCGCCGAGGAGGTGCTTGCCGGACGGCTGGGCAGACAAGCCATACGGTCCGGAGCGGCGCCGCGCGACGCTCCTTCCGCAATGGCGCCGCGCCTGGCGGCCGGATCCGGCGCCGGCGTCCCCCGCGCGGAAGCGGACGCCGCCCGACAAATCCCGGCAAGAGGAGGAAATCATGGTTAAACTCGCAGGAGCATTGCTCGTCATGGCTGCCGGCACGCTGATCGGGTTTGCCCAGGCCGCGAGATACGCCGCCCGTCCCAGGCAGATCCGGGAGCTGATGCACGCCCTCAAGCGGCTGGAAACGGAAATCTCCTACGGCCAGACGCCGCTTCCGGAAGCCTTGGCCAAGGTGGGCGGGGCTTTGGCCGAGCCCTTGCGGCGCATCTTCCTCCGGGCCTCCGCCCGGATGGCGGAGCGGAGGGAGGCGACGGCCGAAGCCTGCTGGACGGAAGCGGTGGAAACCGTCTGGCCGGACACGGCGATGCGCGCGGGCGAGAAGGAAGCGCTGCTCAGACTCGGCGCTTCCCTGGGGTACAGCGACCGGGTGGACCAGCTGAAACACGTCCGGCTCGCCATGGTCCATCTGGAAGCGGAGGAAGCCGCGGCACGGGAGGAACAGCGGAAATACGAAAAAATGTGCCGGAGCCTGGGGGTGCTCGGAGCCGCCCTCGTCGTCATCCTGATGGTGTGAGGGAGGCCGAGCCATGAACATCGAGGTGAGCGCCATCTTTCAGATCGCCGGAATCGGCATCATCGTCGCCATGATCCACACCGTGCTGAAGCAGATGGGAAAGGAAGACATGGCGCATTGGGTGACCGTCATCGGGTTCGTGGTCGTCCTCTTTATGGTGGTGAGGCTGCTGAACGACCTGTTTCGGGAGATCCGGGCGATTTTCCTGTTCCAGTAGGTGATGCCGGTGGAGATCTTGCAGCTGGTCGGGATCGGCCTCCTGGCGACGATGCTGATTCTGGTCGTCCGTGAACAGAAGCCGGTGTTCGCCTATCTGCTGGCCGTCTTTGTCGGCGCCGCGATTTTTCTGGAGCTCATCGGCGTCATCGACCGGGTGGTATCGGTGCTGGAGGATCTCGCCGACCGCTCCGGCGTTCCGTCCGTATACCTCCGGACCATGCTGAAGGTGATCGGCGTCGCCTACGTCGCCGAGTTCGGCGCGCAAATCGTGCGGGACGCCGGGCTGGAAAGCGTGGCGGGCAAAATCGAGTTCGCCGGCAAGATGATCATTCTGGTGATGGCCGTCCCGATCATCGGCGTCATGATCGAAACCGTGCTGAATCTGCTGCCGGCCTGACCCGTCGGCAACCGGGAGGGGGTCGCGCTTGATGGGCCGATCGGTCGGAGTCCGAGCCCTGCGGGCGGTCATTCCGGCGCTGGCGGCGCTGCTGTTGCCGGCCCTGTGGGGCGGCGCTCCCGCGGAAGCGGCGGGGCCGGCCAAGGCGGCGGAAATGGCGGCGATGAAGGCGGCCGCGGCCGGCGCCGGACGGGAAAAGGCGGGCGTCATCGAGGGCGGCGACGTCTCAAGCGGCTTCCCGATCGGTGGCATGCCGAACGGCGGCATCCCGGCAGGCGCCATCCCGGGCGGCGGCATATCCGGCGGCATCCCGGCTGGCGCCATCCCTGGCGGCGGCATTTCCGGCGGCGAACCGGCGGGGCGGGAGATGGCGGAGGAACTGGCCAGGCAGCAGGCCCAGAGGATGGACCTGGATCCGATCGAGCGGTTCTGGGACGAACTCAGGCGCGAATACGGCGGCTATTTTCCGGATGGCCGGATGCCCGGGGCGGAACAGCTCCTGTTTTCCGGAGACAAGTCCTGGGACTGGGCCGACGCCCTCGGGGGACTGGCGCGGTTTTTCCTGCACGAGGTGCTCGCCGGCGGCAGGCTGATCCTGACCATCGTGCTGCTGGCGGTGTTCACCGTGATCCTGGAGACGATGCAGAGCGCCTTCGAGCGGAACACGGTCACCCGCGTGGCCTACGCCATCGCCTACATGGTGCTGATCGTGCTCGCCGTCAACAGCTTTCGCATCGCCACCGGCTACGCGGGGGAAGCGATCGGGCGGATGATCCATTTCATGCTGGCGATGGTGCCGCTGCTGCTCACCCTGATGGTCAGCGTCGGCGGCGTGACCACGGCGGCGATGCTCCATCCGCTGGTCGTCTTCATGGTGCACGCGGTGGGGACGGTGGTGCATCTCGCGGTGTTTCCCCTCCTGTTTTTCTCCGCCGTGCTTCACCTCGTCAGCGCCATTTCGGAGCGGTTCAAGCTGACGCAGCTGGGGAACCTCCTCCGCAGCGCCGGGGTGTACCTGCTGGGCGGCATGCTCACCCTGTTCCTGGGCGTCATTTCCGTGCAAGGGGCAGCGGGGTCCGTGACCGACGGGGTGACGCTGCGGACGGCCAAGTTTGTGTCCAGCAACTTCATCCCCGTGGTCGGGCGGATGTTTTCGGACGCGGCGGACACCGTGCTTTCCGCGAGCCTCCTGGTGAAAAACGCCATCGGCCTGGCGGGCGTCGTCATCCTGCTGTTCCTGTGCGCCTTCCCCGCCTTGAAGGTCATGACCATGGCGCTCATCTTCAATGTATCCGCCGCCGTCCTGCAGCCGCTGGGGGATTCCCCCATCACGGCGTGCCTGCAGACCATCGGCAGAACGCTGGTGTTCATCTTCGCGGCGATGGTGTCGGTGGCCGTGATGTTCTTCCTGGCCGTGACGATCATCCTGATGGCGGGCAACGCCCCGCTCCTGATGCGGTGACGGCGGGAGGGGGTGGCGGATGTGATGGAGTGGCTGGCAGCCTGGCTGAAACAGCTGATCGCCGTCGTGCTCCTGGCTTCCCTGGCGGACCTGCTCCTGCCGGGCCGCTCGATGCAGCGGTACGTCCGCCTGGTGGCCGGCCTGTTCGTCCTGCTGGCCTTACTGACGCCGATTCTGGAGTGGGTGCGCGGCGACTTTGCCGGACGTATCCTGGACGGTCTGGAACGGATCGTCCGCCAGCCGGACGGGGCGCAGGCGGAGCTTCAGCGCATCCGGTCCGAAGGGGAAAAGCTCCGCCGCGAGCGGGAAGACCAGGCCCGCCTGCTCGCCGCCGAACGGCTGCGCGTGGCCGTCCGCGAAGCCGTCGAGCGGACGGAAGGGCGAAGGGTGGAGGATGTGGAGATCGATTTCATGGAAGGCTTCACGGGCGCCTTGGAAGTCGCCGACGTCCGCATCGTCCTTGCGCCAGCCGTCGTCCGAAGCGAGGCCTCCGGAGCGGACGTCCGGCCGATCGCCGCCGTCGACCCGGTGGCGCCGGTGGAGGTGCGCATCGAACCGGTCCGCCCGGTCACACCCGGGGAGCAAGAAGCGGCTGGCGGGCGTGCGGCGGACGGAACCGGCGGCGGGGCGACGGACGAGACCTACGGCATGGCGGCGGACGAGGCCGGCTCAGCCGCTGAAAGAGCCGCAGCGGCATCCGCATCCGGACGGATCGTCCGCGCGGACCCGGCCGCGGAGGCCCGCGTGGCGGCGCTCCTGGCCGCCCGCTTCGGAATTCCGCCGGAAACGGTGCGGATGTGGGAGATGCGTCCCCGCCAGCCGGAAGCAGAACGACGGTAGCGAAGGAGGTGCTCCATGGCCAGGTGGCTCAGGCGGCTGGAAGAGTGGGCGGGCCTCGCGTCGACCGGGCAAAGCCGCCTCCGGGCGTTCCGCCTGCTCGTGCTGCTCGGGGCGATCGGCGCGGCGCTCCTGATCGCCTCTTCGCTCATGGAGGTCAAAAAGGTCGATCCGACGGAAATGGAGCGAAGCCCGCCGCCGCAGGACCGGGACGAGCCGGGAGAGGCGGACAGGGAAACGTTCCTGCGCGGCGGCTTGGACGAGGGCCAGGATTCCTTCGCCCGCATGGAGCGGGAACTGGAGCTCAAGATCAAGGACATCCTGGAAAAAATCGTGGGCGTCGGCGCGGTGGACGTGTTCGTCACGATGGAATCCACGGAGGAAATCGTCGTCGAGAAAAACGAGAGCTACTCCCAGCGGCTGACGGACGAGTCCGACAAAAACGGCGCATCCAGGCACATCACCGAAACGACCCGGGACGGGCAGGTGGCGCTCCACGAGTCGTCGGGCTCCCAGTCGCCGATCATCATAAAACGCATCAAACCGCGCGTGCGCGGGGTGCTCATCGCGGCCAAGGGCGCGGAGAACGCCACCGTGAAACGGATCATCGCGGAAGCGGTGTCGCGCGGACTGGACGTGCCGCTGCACCGGATCTCCGTCGTGCCGCGCAAACAATAACCAAACGGGAGGGTTTCCACAATGCAAAACAGAAGGCAGACCATTTGGCTGGTGTCGATGCTGAGTCTGATGGTGATCCTGTCGGCCTACTACCTGCTCACCGAAGAGGCCAATCCGGCGGGGAAGAAATCCGAACTTTCCGCCTCGACCGGAGGGGACGACATCCAAGTGACGGAGATCGATCCGCCGCAGGGGGAAGAGGCCGCGGGCGGGGACGCCCTGAGCGAAGAAGAGGCGCTGGAGAGCATGAACCGGGCTACGGGGCAGGCCTTCTTCGACCAGGTGGAGCTCAACCGGCGGACCTGGTTTGACCGGGAGCATGAACGCCTCAGCATGATCATTTCCGACACGGCGAACCACACCCAGGAGGAAGCGGCCGCCGCGGTGGAGGATCTGAGCCGGCTGGAGGAGATGGATGAGCGCATCACCAGCCTGCAGACGAAGCTCCTTTCGAATTACGAAAACGCGGCCGTGGAACTGGAGGAAAACCGCTACAAGGTCATCGTGCAGGCGGACACGCTGGACCGGCGGCAGGCGGTGGACATCGTCGATCTGGCCGTCAAGGAACTCGGGATCACCCCGGACCAGGTCGCCGTCCAGTACGTGCCCTGACGGCATCCTGGCGCGCCGGCCGGCGGACCGGCCGCAAGGCACCAGCGGAGCGGTCTCTCCCGCGCGGGCGGGAGGAGATTCCGCTCTTTGCATTTGGACGGGATATGTTATAATAATTCCGTTAATTGGCTGTACCGTGTTCCGGGCTTCGCGCGAGGGCAATACCGCCAAGGAGTGACCGCTTTGTTCAAGCTGAGCGAAATCAAGGAACTGATCAAACTGGTGGACCAGACGTCCATTCAAGAATTGGAAATCGAAAACGAAGGATCGCGGCTTTGCATCCGGAAACCCAACCGGACCGAAGCGGTGAACGTGCAGCCCGCTCCCGCGGCGCCGGTGCAGAACCCGCCCGCGCCGGCCCAGGCGCCCGCCGCCGGGAAGGATGCGCCCGCCGAGCCGGCCAAGGCGGAGAGGGACCTTTCCCGCGAAGGCCTGCACGCCATCGTGTCGCCCATGGTCGGTACCTTCTACCGCGCGCCGGCGCCCGATGCGCCGCCGTTCGTCAACGTCGGCGACAAGGTCACGGAAAAGACGGTCGTCTGCATCCTGGAAGCGATGAAACTGATGAATCCCCTGGAGGCGGAGGTTCGGGGCGAAATCGTCGAAATTCTGGTGGAGAACGGCCAGCTCGTCGAGTTCGGCCAGCCGCTCTTTTTGGTCCGACCGGAATGACGGCAAAGGAGGACGTTCCCTTGAAGTTCCAGAAAATCCTGGTGGCCAACCGCGGCGAGATCGCGGTGCGCATCATCCGCGCCTGCCGCGAGCTGGGCATCGCCACCGTCGCCGTTTACTCCGAAGCCGACCGGGACGCGCTCCATGTCCGGCTGGCCGACGAGGCCTACTGCATCGGCCCCACGCCCGCCAGGGAGAGCTATCTGAACCTGCACAACATCATGAGCGCGGCGACGCTCACGGAGTGCGACGCGATCCATCCGGGATACGGGTTTCTGGCGGAAAACGCGGACTTCGCCGAGCTCTGCGAGACGTGCGACATCGCCTTCATCGGCCCGCCCGCGGCGGCCATCGCCCGCATGGGGGACAAGTCCGCCGCCCGGGAAACGATGAAGAGCGCGGGCGTACCGGTCATCCCCGGATCGGACGGGCTGGTTAAAGACACGCGCGAAGCCCTTGACATCGCCCGGGAGATCGGATATCCCGTCGTCATCAAGGCGACGGCGGGGGGAGGAGGCCGGGGAATACGGGTCGTCCACAGCGAAGAGGAGCTCGTCCGCGAAATCGAGACCGCCCGGCGCGAGGCCGGCGCCGCCTTCGGCAACGACGGCGTGTATCTGGAGAAGTATCTGACCGGCATGAAGCATGTCGAGATCCAGATCATGGCCGACCGGCACGGCAACGTCTGCCATCTGGGAGAGCGCGACTGTTCCATCCAGCGCCGCCGCCAGAAGCTGGTCGAGGAGGCGCCCTGTCCGGTCATGACGCCGGAGCTGCGCCTGAGGATGGGCGAAGCCGCGGTCCGTGCCGCCAAAGCGGTGGACTACGTGGGCGCGGGCACGGTGGAATTTTTGCTCGGGCCGGACGGACAGTTTTATTTTTTGGAGATGAACACGCGCATCCAGGTCGAGCACCCGGTTACGGAAATGGTCACGGGCATCGATCTGGTCAAGGAAATGATCCTGGTGGCGGAGGGAGATCCGCTTTCCTTCACCCAGGACCAGGTGAAGTTCGACGGCTGGGCCATCGAGTTCCGCATCAACGCGGAAGACCCGGACCGGAACTTCATGCCTTCGCCGGGCCGCATCAGCTTCTGGCTGCCTCCCGGCGGGCCGGGCGTGCGGGTGGACAGCGCGGCTTATACGGATTATGTCATCCCTCCCCATTACGATTCGCTGATCGCCAAGCTCATCGTGTGGGGAGCCGACCGCGAGGAAGCGATCGCCCGGGCCAGGCGCGCGTTGGGCGAGTTTATGGTGGAAGGCGTCAAAACGACGATCCCGTTCCATCTGCGGCTGCTCGAAAACCGCGAGTTCCAGCGGGGAACGTTTGACATCCGGTTTCTGGAAGAGCAGGGGCTCGCCTGAAGTTTGTCATATTTCTCCTGCGATGCTATAGTTATAGTACTGGCCTGCGGGAAACCGGCGCCGGGCTTTGGCTTTGCCGAGGCCGCCGGCGCATGGAAGGAGGAAGCGGACCATGGAAACGGTCCTTCCCGATTACGAACGCACGGAAATGGGGACGATCCAGATCGCCCCGGAAGTGATCGCCGTCATCGCCGGGCTGGCCGCCATCGAGACGGAAGGCGTCGCGGGCATGAGCGGCGGCATTTCTTCGGGGATCGCCGAGTTTTTGGGACGGAAGAATCCCTCCAAGGGGGTCAAGGTTGAGGTCGGCCAGCGGGAAGCCGCCGTCGACGTCTCCCTCGTGGTGGAATACGGCTACAAGATTCCGGAAGTGTGCGCGGCCGTCCAGCGCAACGTCAAGCAATCCATCGAGACGATGACCGGCCTCAGCGTGGTGGAAGTGAACGTCCACGTCCACGACGTGCATTTCAAGACGACGGGCGAGAAGCGCGAGGAAGAGGAGCAGCCGTCCCGCGTCCGGTGACGGCCGGCGCGCGGCTGCCCGCGGAGCGGCCCGTCCGGCCGCCGAAGGACTGCCGGCTCTGCCGGCCGGTGCGCGGCGGTCCCGCCCGATCCGGTCCGGTATGGGCGGTCAGGCCCGGGCGATCCGGCCCGGGGCGGACCGCAAGCCGGACAAGCCGCACCCAACGCGCTGCAGCCAACGGGAGGACGATATTTGTTGATCCGCACAGTGGACAAGCTGCTGTTGTTCCTGTACAGCCTGGCGGTCGGCGTGCTGGCCGTTTTCGCCATTGTGGCCGCCGGCGGAGGCATTCCCGTCTCCTGGCTGGAATACGCCGCCGCGCTCGTTGCGGGCGGGTCGGGTGCCGTCCGGACGACGGTGATCGTCATCGCCGTGCTGCTCCTGCTGCTGAGCGTCCGCTTTTTCATCCTGTCTGTCAGGGGCGGCGGATCCGTGCCGCCGTCCATCAACCAGCGAACCGAACTCGGCGATATCCGCATCTCCCTGGAAACGGTGGAAAACCTGTCGCTGAAGGCGGCGTCCCGCGTGCGCGGCGCCAGGGACCTGAAGGCCCGGGTGCGGGTGGCCGACAGCGGCCTGGTCATCATGATCCGCGCCTTCGCCGACGGCGAAGGTCCCATTCCCGCCCTGTCGGAGGAAATCCAGCGCACGGTGGCGGCCCACGTCGAGGAAACGACCGGCATCCCCGTGGCGGAAGTGTCCGTTTTCATCGCCAACGTCGCCCATTCGCCGGCCACGTTCAAGAGCCGCGTTGAATAGGGGGTGCGCCGCCCGATGTGGAAGGAATGGTGGCAGGCCAGCGGAGGCCGCCTGATCGGTGCCCTGGCGGGCGGGGCGTTGTTTATCGTGTACGAAATCAGCGGATTTTGGGACATGCTGTTTTGTGCGCTGCTTGTCGGAACCGGATACTGGATCGGCAAGCTGCGGGACGAGAAGCGGGAGCCGCCCTTTTCCTGGGAGCGGTTCGTGGACTGGCTGCTCAACCGATGGCCACGGTCGCGCTGACACCCGCGGCGAAGCCTTGTCCGGCAAACGGTGTACCGTCTGCGCGGCCCGGCGAAGAAAGGTGCCGGCGCGGTTTTTTATTTTCCGCGGAGAAGCCGACAGCCAAGCCGCCCGAGCGGCAGCAAACGGGAGGAAGCATGAAACGCAGACAAGCCAGAGAAATCGCCGTCCAGAGCCTGTACCAGATGGAAATGAACCGCGTCAGCGGGCGCGCCGCGGTGGACGCGATCCTGGAGGAAGCCCGGGAGGACAACGAGCTGAACCTGGACGTCAGCGCCCTGGGCGAAATCGAGGGCTTCGCGCGCGAGCTGGTGGAAGGGGTGGCCCGCCATCGAGAGGAAATCGACCGCCTGCTGCAGTCCTATCTGACCGGCTGGCAGCTGGACCGGCTGTCGCGGGTGGACAGGCAGATCCTGCGGCTGGCGGCCTATGAACTCCTGTACCGCGACGACGTGCCGCCCAAGGTGGCCATCAACGAGGCCATTGAACTCGCCAAGCATTTCGGCACCGAGGAATCGGGCCGTTTCGTCAACGGCGTGCTGGGACGCCTGATGAGGGAAAAGGGAGGAGAGCGCGGATGAGCGCGCGCCTGATCGACGGGAAAGCCATCTCAAGCGAGATCCGGGAGGAAATCCGCCGCGAGGCGCAAAAGCTGACGGAGCGGGGCACCAGGCCCGGCCTCGCCGTCGTGCTGGTGGGGGACGATCCCGCTTCGCAGATCTATGTGCGCAACAAGGCGAAGGCGTGCGAAGAGCTCGGGTTCTATTCGGAGGTCCACCGCCTGCCGAAGGAAACGCCGCAAGAGGAGCTTCTGGAGCTGATCGCAAGGCTGAACGCCAAGAGCGAGATACACGGCATCCTCGTGCAAAGCCCGCTGCCGGACCATATCCGGGAGAAGGCGGTCATTGACGCCATCGCGGTGCACAAGGACGTGGACGGCTTCCATCCGGTGAACGTGGGCAATCTCGTCATCGGTGACGACGCCCTTCCGTCCTGCACCCCGGCGGGCATCATCGAAATGCTGAAGCGCTCCGGCATCCCCATCGCCGGACGGCACGCCGTCGTCATCGGGCGCAGCAACATCGTCGGCAAGCCGGCGGCCATGCTGCTCCTTCGCGAACACGCGACGGTCACCGTGTGCCATTCCAAAACCGCCGATCTGCCGGCCGTCGTGCGGCAGGCGGACATCGTGGTGGCCGCCGTCGGCAGGCCGAAGCTGGTCAAGGCGGACTGGATCAAGCCCGGCGCGGCGGTCATCGACGTGGGCATCAACCGGCTGCCGGACGGGAAACTCTGCGGGGACGTGGATTTCGAAGCGGTGCGCGAGGTGGCCGGCTGGATCACGCCGGTGCCGGGCGGCGTCGGACCGATGACGATCACCATGCTCATGGCCAACACGCTGAAGGCTGCCAGACGGGCCGCGGGGCTTGCGTAAAGCCCGCGCATGGCCCGCGCGGATGCTCCGCCGGCCGGCGCGGACGCTTGAAAGACGCCGGCGCTGAACGGGCATGAAGGCGGCCGGGAGGGGAAACGCATGGACGCGGCGCGAATCCTGACCGTCCGGGAGCTGAACCGGTACATCAAGCTGCGCCTCGACCGGGACGAACTGCTGCAGGACGTGTGGGTGCGCGGCGAAATCTCCAATTTCAAGCACCACACCAGCGGCCACATGTATTTCACCCTGAAGGACGAAAGCGGACTGATCCGGTGCGTCATGTTCGCCTCCTACAACCAGCGCCTGCCGTTCCTGCCGAAGGACGGCATGAAGGTGCTGGCGCGGGGCAGCGTGTCGGTGTTTGAACGGGACGGGCAATACCAGCTGTACGTGACGACGATGCAGCCGGACGGCATCGGCAGCCTCCATCTGGCCTTCGAGCAGCTGAAGCGCAAGCTGCAGGCCGAGGGGCTGTTCGACCCGGCGCTCAAGCGGCCGATCCCGCCCTATCCGCGGACGGTCGGGGTCATCACTTCGCCCACCGGCGCGGCGGTGCGGGACATCATCACCACGTTGCAGCGGCGCAATCCGTCCGTGCGGATTTTGCTCTATCCGGTGCAGGTGCAAGGGACCGGCGCGGCGCCGTCCATCGTCCGGGCCATCGCCGCCATGAACCGGCTCGGCGAAGCGGACGTCCTCATCGTCGGGCGCGGCGGCGGCTCCCTGGAGGAGCTGTGGGCGTTCAACGAGGAAGCGGTGGCGCGGGCCATCCGGGCGTCCAGGATACCGGTCATTTCCGCGGTCGGCCATGAAACCGACTTCACCATCGCCGATTTCGCCGCCGACCTGCGCGCGCCGACGCCCACCGCGGCCGCCGAGCTGGCGGTGCCGCACGCCGGGGAGCTGCAAATGCGGCTTGTCCACCTGCGCCAGCGGATGACGAAGTCCGTCCGGCTGATCATCGGCCAGGCGCGGGAAAGATGGCGGCACGCGGCCCGTTCGCCCTACTTCACCCAGCCGCACCGGGTGCTCCTGTACCGCGCGGAGCGGCTCGACCGCCTCGCCGACCGGCTGCGGCACCGGATGGAAGCGCAGCGGGAGCGGGCGCGGGAGCGGCTGGCCCGCCTGAACATCCGGCTGGGGGCCGCGAGCCCGTCGGAACGGATCGCCGCGGCGCGGAGCCGGTCGGAGGCGGCGGTGCGCGCCCTGAAGCTGGCCGTCCTGGCGCAGCTCAGGTACAAGCGGGACGCCTTCGCGGCCCGTCTCAGGGAGCTGGATGCGCTGAGCCCGCTGAAAGTCATGGCGCGCGGATACGGGCTCGTGTATGACGCTGAGGAACGGACGATCATCCGCAGCGTCGGCCAGGTCCGCCCCGGCGACAGGGTCAGGGTCTGCCTGGCGGACGGGCGGATGGATTGCCAGGTGCAAAGCCTGGAAAGGGAGGAGAAACAGGATGGCGGATGAAGCGGCCAAGGGGACCGGCCCGGCGGCGGGTTCGCAGGCGGGCGCGGCCGCGCGGGAGCTGGAGGAACTGTCCTTCGAAAAGGCGATGGAACGCCTGGAAACGATCGTAAGCAGGCTGGAGAGCGGAGACGTGCCGCTGGAGACGGCCATCGAGTTGTACCAGGAAGGCATGGCCTTGTCCCGGCTGTGCGGCAGGAAGCTGGAAGAAGCGGAACGCCGCATCGAAATGCTGCTCGAAGACGAGCGGGGTGAGCTGCGGCGGAAGCCCTTCCTGCCCGAGCGGGATGCGGACGAAGGAACGAACGGATCTGCCGAAGGAGACGCGCCGTGATCGAAGACTACCTGAGACGCATGCGGGAGCGCGTGGAAGAAGCGCTGGCCAAGGCCGTGCCCGCGGACTGGGCGGTGCCGGACAGGCTGCGCGAGGCGGTCGAATACTCGCTGTGGGCGGGCGGCAAACGGCTTCGCCCGATCCTGTGCCTGGCGGCGGCGGAGAGCGTGCAAGGCGAGGCGGCTGCGGTGGAGCGGGCGCTTCCCTTTGCCGTGGCCGTGGAACTGGTGCATACGTATTCGCTGATCCATGACGATCTGCCGGCCATGGACAACGACGATTTCCGCCGGGGCAAGCCGACAAACCATCGGGTGTTCGGAGAGGCCATGGCCATTTTGGCGGGAGACGCGCTGCTGACCCACGCCTTTTACGTCGTGGCGCGGGCGACGGATGCCGGCGTCCCGGCCGAACGGGCGCTCCGCGTGAGCGCGGAGCTGGCGCGTCTGGCCGGGCTGGCGGGGATGGTCTCCGGCCAGGCGGAGGACATCCTGGAAGAACGGGGCGTCACCGGCGAGGAGGATCTGGAGCGGATTCACGCCCGCAAGACCGGCGCCCTGGTCGCCTTCGCCCTGCGGGCGGGAGGCCATGCCGCCGGGGCGGATGAGGTTCAGCTGGACGCTCTTGAGCTGTACGGGCGCAAGCTGGGCCTGGCCTACCAGATCCAGGACGACATCCTGGACGTGCTGGGGAACGCGGACAAACTCGGCAAATCGACGGGCAGCGACGCGCGGGGGCAGAAGGTCACATACCCTTATCTTTTCGGGCTCGAAGAGAGCCGGCGGCGCCTGCGCCTGCTCACGGAGGAAGCCAAGGCCGCGGTGCGGGGAGCCGGGCTGGCCATGCCGGACCGGCTGGCGGAAATCGCCGATCTGCTCGCGTCCCGGGACCATTGAAAGCCTCCGCCTGCGGCACGGCCGGCACGTTTTTGCCATGGTTGCCGCCGCTGTTTCGGCCATGGTTTTCGCCCAAGAAATGAATGCGTTTTCGGTTTTTGGATGGCTTTTTGAATATGCTATAATACCCGTATGAATCCATGCGTATGAGTCCATGCGCGGAAAGCGGGGAAGTCCCATTGTTGCTCGACGCCATCAACAGCCCGGCCGACCTGAAAAGGCTTGCACCCGAGCAGTTGCCGGAGCTGGCCAGGGAAATCCGCACCTTTCTCGTCGAAAAGCTTTCCATCACCGGAGGCCATCTCGCGTCCAACCTGGGCGTGGTCGAACTGACGCTGGCGCTCCATTACCTGTACGACAGTCCGAAGGACAAGATCATTTTCGACGTCGGCCATCAGGGCTACGTGCACAAAATCCTGACCGGCCGCAAGGAACGTTTCGATACGCTGCGGCAAAAAGGCGGGCTCAGCGGCTTCCTCAAGCGCAACGAAAGCGAGCATGACGTGTGGGAGGCGGGCCACAGCAGCACCTCGCTGTCCGCGGCCATGGGCATGGCCATCGCCCGGGATCTCAAGGGCGAGCGCCACAAGGTGATCGCCGTCATCGGCGACGGGGCGCTGACGGGCGGCATGGCGCTGGAAGCGCTGAACCACATCGGCCATGAAAAGCGTGACCTCACCGTCGTGCTGAACGACAACGAAATGTCCATCGCCCCCAACGTCGGAGCCCTTCACAACTATCTGGGCCGCATCCGTGCGGACCGCCATTACCGCCGGGCGAAGGACGAGATCGACCAGCTGCTGCGCAAAATTCCCGCCATCGGCGGCACGCTGGCGCGCACGGCGGAGCGGCTGAAGGACAGCCTGAAGTACATGCTCGTGCCGGGCATGCTTTTCGAGGAATTCGGCCTCACCTACTTCGGCCCGGTGGACGGCCACGACATTTTCCAGCTGCTGGATACCTTCCGCCAGGCGGACAAGGTGTCCGGCCCCGTTCTCATCCACGTGGTGACCGTCAAAGGCAAGGGATACACCCCCGCGGAACAGGATTCCCACAAGTGGCACGGCATCACGCCCTATAAGGTGGAATCCGGCCAGGTGCTGAAACCGGTCGGACCGCCCACCTATACCGAGGTGTTCGGGAAGACCCTGATCGAGCTGGCCGAGCGGGACCCGCGGATCGTCGCCATCACGCCGGCGATGCCGGGAGGTTCGGGCCTGCTCGAGTTTCGCGACCGCTTCCCGGACCGCATGTTCGACGTCGGAATAGCCGAACAACACGCGGCCACGCTGGCGTCGGCCCTGGCCATGGAAGGGCTCAAGCCGGTGTTCGCCGTGTATTCCACGTTTTTGCAGCGGGCTTACGACCAGGTCGTGCATGACATCTGCCGGCAAAATCTGAACGTCATCTTTGCCATCGACCGGGCGGGCTTCGTCGGCGCGGACGGGGAGACGCACCAGGGGCTTTTCGACATTGCGTTTCTCCGCCACATCCCGAACATGGTGCTGATGATGCCCAAGGATGAAAACGAACTGCGCCGCATGATGGTGACGGCGCTTGGGTACGACGACGGGCCGATCGCTTTCCGCTATCCCCGCGCGCAGGGCACCGGAGCTAAGTGGGATCCGGATCCCCAGCCGATCCCCATCGGCACCTGGGAGACGGTTCTGGAAGGCCGGCACGCCGCGGTGCTGGCCATTGGCCCGATGGTGCATACGGCCCTGCAGGCGGCGGAGCTGCTGAAAAGGGAAGGCATCGCCATCCGCGTGGTGAACGCCCGTTTCATCAAACCCCTCGACGGGCACATGCTTGACCGGCTGGCGAGGGAGCGGCTTCCGATCCTGGTGCTGGAGGAAGGCGCCCAGCACGGGGGCCTGGGAAGCGCGGTGCTGGAATACTACGCGCAGACGGGCCAGCACCACGTCCGGGTGCAGCTCATGGGCGTCCCGGATCGCTTCATCGAACACGGCTCCATTGCGGAACAACGGGAAGAAACCGGCCTGACCGCGGACAACGTCGCCGTCCGCCTGCGGTCCGCGCTGGTGCCGGCACGGCAGGCGGTGAAGTGAGGCGGCATGGCGGCGGACAAGCCTGAAAAGGTTCGCCTCGACGCGCTGCTGGTGGAGCGGGGGTTTTTCCCCACCCGGGAGAAAGCCAGGGCGGCCATCATGGCCGGTCTCGTCCTGGTCGGCACGGAGCGGGCGGAGAAGGCGGGGATGAAGGTGCCCCGCGACGCCCCCGTCGAGGTCAGGGGAGCGCCGCATCCGTATGTCAGCCGCGGCGGGCTGAAGCTGGAGAAGGCGATCCGCGAGTTCGGCATCGACATGACGGGCCGGACGGTCATCGACGTCGGCGCGTCCACCGGCGGCTTTACGGATTGCGCGCTGAAGCACGGCGCCGCCTTCGTGTACGCCGTCGACGTCGGCTACAATCTGCTGGACTGGTCGTTGCGCAGCGACAGCCGGGTGCGGGTGATCGAGCGGACCAATTTCCGCTACATGACGCCCGACCGCCTGGACGGGCCGAAGCCCGACATGGCGACCGTGGACGTGTCGTTCATTTCGCTGCGCCTGATTTTGCCGGTGCTGGCGGAGATGCTGCCGCCCGGCGGCGGTGTGGTGGCACTGGTCAAGCCGCAGTTTGAAGCGGGCCGGGAGCAGGTGGGCAAATCCGGCGTCGTGCGCGACCCGGCGGTGCACCGCCAGGCGTTGCGCGCGGTGCTGGAGGCGGCCGGAGAGCACGGCTTCCGCCTGCGGGGGCTGACCTATTCGCCCATCACCGGCGGAGAAGGAAACATCGAATTTCTGGCCTACTGGGAATTTGCGGGAAAGGGGGAAGCCGGCCGGAACGGCGCGGAACCGGACATCCGGGAGAAACCCGCAAAGCCGGATCCGGCCGAACCGGACGCGGAAGAGCTGGTGCGGACCGTGGTGGCGGAAGCCCACGCCCGTTTCGCGAAGGCGTAGGCGGCGCAGCCCGCCATGGGCAATCTCTGGCGGCGCTTCCGGGGGGGTATCCCGCGGACGCCGCATGCCTGACGGGACCGCTTCGCCGACGTCTTCCGCGGCGAATGAAGTTTGCGGATCCCCACGGGAGGGATGTCCGGTGGAACGGGTCGGGGACTGGATCCTCATCTGCCTTGCGGTCCTGTTTTTCGCCTGGGTGTCGCTGCGCCGTTTCCGCAACTGGCTGCGGGAACCGCCCGGCATCCGCCTGCGCAGGCTGGCGCGGCAGGGCTATGTCGACGAGGACGAAGAGCCGGTGCGGCAGCTGCGCGCGGCGGGGTACAACGTGCTCGGCGGCAAACACCGCATCCCCTTCGGCGTGTCGGTGGACGGCGCTCCCGCCCAGCCGACCCGCCTGTATTTCGATTACCTGGCCGAAAAGGACGACAAGTTTTACGTGGTCAAGCTGGAACGCCCGAAGAATCCGATGGACTGGACACCCAGCGGGCTGAGGGAGCGGCTTTTGCCCTACGCGCTGCTGTTTCCCGATTGTGAAGCCATCCTCGTGGTCGATCCGCTCGGACGGCGCATCCGGACGGTTCGGTTCACCGCAAGGGAGGAGGACGAATGAAAGGACTCAGGCAGCGGAAAATTCGCGAAATCATCAGCGAGCGCGACATCGGCACCCAGAAGGCCCTGGTGGAAGCGCTTCGGAACGAAGGCCTGCCGGTGACCCAGGCCACCATCTCCCGGGACATCAAGGAAATGCAGCTCGTGAAGGTGCCCCTGGAAGACGGCAAGTACAAATACGCCCTGCCGCAGGATCAGCGGTTCAACCCGTCCCAGAAGCTCCGGCGGGCGCTCATGGACCATTTCGTTTCCGCGGAAGCGGCGGAGAACCTGGTGGTCGTCAAATGCCTGCCGGGCACGGCCAACACCGTCGCTTCCCTTATCGACGGCATGAACTGGCCGGAGATCGTGGGCACCGTCAGCGGCGACGACACGATGCTGATCGTCTGCCGCTCCCGCGACAAGGCGGAAGAAATGGCCCAGCGGATTCGGGGCATCATTTCCTGAACATCCGTCAGCCCGGCGAAGAAAGGAGCGGCGCTGCCATGCTGCGGGAGCTTTCGATCCGGAACCTTGCGGTGATCGAGAACGTCACGGTGCAATTCGGGCAAGGCTTTCACGCGTTTACCGGGGAGACCGGCGCCGGCAAATCGATGGTGGTGGACGCGCTGTCGCTTCTCGCGGGCGCCCGCGGGTCGACGGACATGATCCGGCACGGCTGCGAGAAGGCCGATCTGGAAGCGGTGTTCGACCTGCCGCCGGAACATCCGGTGTGGGCGGTGCTGGAGCGGCTGGGCATCGAAGCCGACCCGGCCGAAGCCCTGCTGGTCCGGCGGGAGCTGAGCCGCCAGGGCAAATCCGCGGCGCGGATCAACGGCCAAAACGTCACCCTTGCCATGCTGCGCGAGGTGGGGGACTGTCTCATCGACATCCACGGGCAGCACGAACACCAGGCGCTGCTCCGCACCGAACGCCACCTCGAATGGCTCGACGCCTTCGCCGGGCGGGAGCTGGCCGGCCTGAAGGAAGAATACGGCCGGCAGTGGGACGCTTATCAGGAAACAATCCGGGAAAGACGCAGGCTGGAGTCGGACGTCCGGCAGCAGATGCAAATGCTCGACCTGTACCGCTTCCAGCTGGAGGAGATCGAAAAGGCCCGCCTGAAGCCGGGCGAGGACGAATCCCTGGCGGACGAAAGGCGCAAGCTAATGCATGCCGAAAAGCTGGCCGAATCGGTGGCGGAAGCCCACGACCTGCTTTACGGGAGCAAGGGGCTTGCGGCGCTGTCGAAGGCCGTTTCGCTTCTGGAGGAAGTCGCCGCCATCGACCCCGCCGCTTTCCGTCCTCTGGTGGAGCAGCTGCAGTCGGCTTACTACGCCGTCGAAGACGCCGCGTTCCAGCTGCGCGACTACCGCGACCGGCTGGAGTTCGATCCGGACCGTCTGGCGCAGATCGAACGCCGCCTGGACGCGCTGCACGCCCTCAAGCGCAAATACGGGGACACGGTGGAGGACATCCTGGCCTACCGCGACCGTATCCGCGAAGAAATGGACCGGCTGGAAAACCGGGACGAACGGTTGCGCGAGCTGGCGGAAGCGGAGGAGTCCCTCCGGGAAAACCTCACCGGTCTGGCGGAGCGCCTGTCCGCCCTGCGCAGGGACGCCGCCGCAAGGCTGTCCGAAGAAATCGTGCGGGAACTCGCCGAGCTGAACATGCCCCGGTCCGTTTTTGAAGTCCGAATGGAACGGACGGAGCTCGGGCCCTCCGGCGCCGACGCGGCCGAATTCCTGCTTTCCACCAACCCCGGGGAACCGCCGAAGCCCCTCGCGAAAATCGCCTCCGGCGGGGAGATGTCCCGGGTCATGCTCGCCCTGAAAACCGTCTTCGCCCGTCTGGACCAGATCCCCGTCCTTGTCTTCGACGAAGTGGACGCCGGCATCAGCGGCCGGACCGCCCAGGCGGTGGCCGAGAAACTGACCCGCCTGGCAGGGGCTTGCCAGGTGCTGGCGGTCACCCACCTGCCGCAGGTGGCGTGCATGGCCGACCGGCAATACGCCATCCGCAAGGACGTGCGGGAAGACGGCCGCACCGTCACCGTCGTCCGCGAGCTTTCGGAAAGCGAGCGGGTGGAGGAACTGGCGCGGCTTCTGGGCGGCGTGGAAGTCACGGAAAAGACCCGTCACCACGCGCAGGAAATGCTGATGCTGGCACACCGCCAAAAATACGCGTAACCGCGCGGAAAACGGCTGTTCCAAGGAAGCTTTTCGGCAACATAAAAGGTGTTGCCCAAGGTTAACTTATAGGTACGTTGCCGGGGCGCAAAAAGCGACCCGGCGCCATCCTGTAAGGGAGCGTGAGCACCTTGAAACAGCCGACCGCCACGAGCCGCCGCCGACGCACCGGCTGCCTGCTCGTTCTTATTTTGTGCCTGATCGCCGCATCCGCTCCGTTCCGCAACTTTGCCTCATTTCCCCAGCAGCTCCGCCTGTTCGTGGGCCGGCCGGTTTCCCTGCATCTCGCCCTGCCGGTGCACGCCTCGGGTACCCTCGATCCGCAGGTCGCCGTGGTCAACGGCCGGACCGGACGCGACTTTCCCGTCAACCTCAAGGATCCGCTGTCCATCGATCCCCTGCGCACCGGAACGGCGGAACTGAAGCTGCGCCTTTTCGGCATGATTCCCTTCAAAACGGTCAAGCTGCAGGTGGTGCCGGATCTCAAGGTCATTCCCGGCGGCCAGACCATCGGCGTGCGCGTGAGGGCCGCCGGCATCATGGTCGTCGGCCACCACCGGGTCCGGACGGGTCCGGATATCCAGGTGTCGCCCGGCGAAGAGGCCAGGCTGAAACCCGGCGATCTCATCGTTTCCTTTGACGGCAGGCCGATCAACGACGTGCATCTCGTCGCCGACATCGTCCGCGAAGCCGGGGAAGCGGGCAAAGCCATCGATCTTGTGGTGCAGCGCAACAAACAGCGGTTTGCCACCCGCATCCGGCCCGCCTATGACAAGGAAGACAAGGCGTGGCGCCTGGGGCTTTACATCCGCGACTCGGCCGCGGGCGTCGGAACCCTCACCTTCTATTCGCCGGAACACGGCGTGTACGGAGCACTGGGCCATGTTATCACGGACATGGACACGCATGTGCCCATCGAGGTGGGAAGCGGCGAGATCGTGCAGACCAACGTCACATCCATAGACAAAAGCCAAAGCGGCGAACCGGGCGAGAAGCGGGCGCATTTCCTGGACGAAGGCCGGACGCTGGGCAACGTGGAGCGCAATACCGCCTTCGGCATCTTCGGCAAGATGGACCGGCTTCCGTCCCACGCCCTCCACGTGAAACCCGTCCCCGTGGCCTTTGCCGAAGAGGTGAAAAAGGGCCCGGCCGAGCTGCTCACGGTGGTGGGCGGCCAGAAGGTGGAGCGGTTCGCCATCGAAATCGTGCATGTGGCCAAACAGACGACCCCCGCCACGAAAGGGCTGGTCATCCGCGTCACCGATCCGGATCTGCTCAAGCGCACCGGCGGCATCGTACAGGGGATGAGCGGCAGTCCGATCCTGCAGGACGGAAAGCTGGTCGGCGCCGTCACCCACGTGTTCGTCAACGATCCGACATCCGGATACGGGTGCTTCATCGAGTGGATGCTTCAGGACGCGGGCATCATGCTGAAATCGGAGGACGCGGTTTCCGATGCGGTCTCCATGGCGGCATGAAGCCCGCCTCTTTTTTTCGCTTTTAAATGTCGAAAAGACGCGAAGCGGCTCGTGTCTTGACGTAAAGAATTTATTATAAAAGAATTTCAAAAAAAAATAAAGGATAAGTTTTCCTTTCAGAAGGAATTTTCCCGCGGATGTCGAACATCAAATATGGCGGCAGAAAGAACTGCCTAATATCACCAACCCAATCCGAGACAAGGGAGGAAGTTCAGTTGCAGCGGATCGGCGTTTTTCTCGCGGATGACAACAGGGAATTCACCGGATTGCTTTCCGAGTACATCAATGAACAGGAAGACATGGAGCTGGTCGGTACGGCGTACAACGGAGAGGAAGTGGTGCGCAAGCTGCAGGAGCTGGAGCGCGTACCCGACGTCATGATCCTCGACATTATCATGCCCCATCTGGACGGCCTTGGCGTGCTGGAGAAACTGCGTGAGATGGACCTGCAGCCGATGCCGAAGATCATCATGCTCACGGCGTTCGGCCAGGAAACCATCACCCAGCGGGCCGTGCAGCTTGGGGCATCTTACTATATCCTGAAACCCTTTGACCTGGAGGTGCTGGTGAGCCGGATCCGCCAGCTGGCGGGCACCGCTCCGGTCGCGCCGGCCATGTCGTCGGGCGCCGCGCGGGCCAACATCATCCCGATGCACAAGAACCGCAACCTCGACGCCAACATCACCAGCATCATCCACGAAATCGGCGTTCCGGCGCACATCAAGGGCTAC
>DATCLN010000021.1:0-3135 GCA_036563895.1 Paenibacillaceae bacterium | reverse complement strand
TGCCGAGGCCTTCCAGCTCGCAGGGCAGGCTGTACTGGATGTTCTTGTTTTCGCAGCCGCCCCCCTTCAGGATGAGGCGCACTTCGATGTCGTCGCGTTCCCACTGCTCGAAATGGATGACGGGCGTACCGGGTCCCAGGTTGTCGCCGCTGTTCTTTCCGGTCAGCGAATCGACGGAGTTTGTCCGCAGCTTGCCCTCCCGGGTGGCCCGGGCCACGGCCTCGCGGATTTCCTGTTTCATGACGATCTGGTTGGCGCCAACCGGCACGTGCAGGAAAAAGGTCGGCATGCCGGTGTCCTGGCAGATCGGCGATTCCTTCTCTTCCGCCATGTCGATATTGCAGGCGATCGTGGACAGCGACAGACCGGCCCGCGTGGCGCGGTCTTCCGCTTCCTGCGCGCGCTTGAGGGCGCGGCGCACGTCGGCGGGCAGATTGGTCGACGTCTCCACGATCAGCCGATAAATGCTTTCACCGAATGCGGACATGCTGCAAAGACTCCCCTCTCTGGTCTCGTTGGTCTGTTGTCTTTATAATAGCATAGAGAACACGGGGCGGGGCAAAGCCCGGCCGGACAGCAAAGGAGCGGACCATGGGCCATCATTTTCTGGCTTACCTGTATCGTCTGAAATACATCAAGCGCTGGACGCTGATGCGCAGCACGACCCCGGAAAACGTGGCGGAACACTCGTATCAGGTGGCCGTGCTGGCGCACCTGCTGTGCACCATCGCCAAAGAAATCTTCGGCCGCGGCATCGATCCCGCCGAGGCGGCGGCCTGCGCGCTGTTTCACGACGCGTCGGAAGTGTTCATCGGCGACATCCCGACCCCGGTAAAACACCACAACCCGCGCATCCTGGCCAATTTCCGGGAAATCGAGGCCATCGCGGCGGACCGCCTGCTGGCGACGGTGCCGGACGAGCTGAAGGCGACCTACGAGCCCCTTCTCAAACGCGCGCCCGACCGGCCCGACCTGTACCGGTACGTCAAGGCGGCCGACCTCCTGGACGCCTATCTGAAATGCGTGAGCGAGCTGTCTGCCGGCAACCGGGAATTCGCCGTCGCCCTCCGGGAAAACGAAGAGCGGCTGCGGGCCCTCGGCATGCCCGAGGTCGACTGGTTCCTCGAGCATCTCGCTCCCTCTCTGGCCAAGACGATCGACGAGCTGTCGGAACCCTGACCAAAAAAAAAGAAAGCGCGGTCCGGGGACCGCGCGGTCCGTCAAGCGGAAGCCATCCACGGATCGGCCATGATCCACAGCATCGCCGCGAAGAGCACGAGGGCGACGTAGCCGAGCTTCTGCACGCGATCGATGGAGTCCGAAGCGTTCTCCTGCCTGCGGGCCGCTTCCGCGATCCGTTTCAGGGGTTTCTGGATCATCCCGGAAGCCGCGCCGATGAGCACAAGCAGGACGATCACGGTGATTTTCCAGCTCAGCGCGTAATCCCCCAGTGTCAACCGATACCCGCCCGTAAGAAGGAGCAGGATCAATGCGTATTGCGCGTAGCGACCCGCCACGACCATTCCTTCCGCCAGCCCTTCCTGCGCCGGCGTCGACAGATGGCGGAGCCGTGCCGCCAGGAACGGCAAAACCAGATAAAATCCCGCGCAGGCCGTACCCAGAATATGCAAGAACACCATGAGCGCCGTCACGACTTCTTCCCTCCCGTCACGCGTGCCTGTCGTTTTTCAACCCTCAGCCCTGTTCCACGATCCGGATCACGTTCCGCACCGATTCCGCGGATTTGTCCAGAGCGGCTTTTTCCTCGGGTGTCAGGTCGATTTCCAGCACTTTTTCCACGCCGCCCCCGCCGAGCACCACGAGCACGCCCATGAACAGGTTTTCGTACCCGTATTCGCCCTGCAGATAGGCGATGACCGGCAGGATGCGCTTTTTGTCCTTCAGCACGGCCTCGGTCATCTGCACCAGCGACGCGGCCGGCGCGTAGTAGGCGCTTCCGGTGCCGAGCAGGTTTACGATCTCGCCGCCGCCGTACCGCGTCCGCTGCACGATGGCGTCGATCCGCTCCTTCGGCAGCAGCTTCTCCACCGGAATGCCGCCGACCGTCGTGTAGCGGACGAGGGGCACCATGTCGTCGCCGTGCCCGCCGAGCACCACGCCCCGCACGTCTTCCACGGACACGCCCAGTTCCATGGCCAGGAACGTGTTGTACCGGGCGGTGTCCAGGACGCCGGACTGGCCGAACACGCGGTTTTTCGGGAAACCGAGGGTCTTGTAGGCCACATAGGTCATGGCGTCCACGGGGTTGGACAGCACGATGACATAGGCGTTCGGGCTGGTTTCGCGAATGTTTTCGCAGACCGATTTGACGATGCCGGCATTGGTATGCACCAGGTCGTCCCGGCTCATGCCCGGCTTGCGGGCGACGCCCGCCGTGATGATGACCACGTCGGAATCCCGCGTGTCTTCATAGGACGAGGTTCCGGTGATGTTCACGTCCACCCCTTCCACCGGCGTGGACTCCAGCATGTCGAGCGCCTTGCCCTTGGTCGGATTTTCCAGCTGCGGGATGTCCACCAGGACGATGTCGCCCAGTTCTTTCTGCGCCAGCATGAAGGCCGTCGTGGCGCCGGTGAAGCCGGCGCCGACGACGGTGATTTTCGGCCGTCGAATGCCCATCGGACGAGCGCCTCCCATTACATGTGCTTGATGATTTCATCGGCGAACTGCGAGCATTTCACTTCGGTGGCGCCTTCCATCAGGCGCGCGAAGTCGTAGGTCACCGTCTTGTTGCGAATCGCCGCTTCCATGCCCTTGTAGACCAGCTCGGCCGCCTCCAGCCAGCCGAGATGTTCGAACATCATGACGCCGGACAGGATGACCGAACCCGGGTTGACCACGTCCTTGTCCGCGTATTTCGGCGCCGTACCGTGGGTCGCCTCGAACACGGCGTGGCCGGTTTTGTAGTTGATGTTCGCCCCGGGGGCAATGCCGATGCCGCCGACCTGCGCCGCGAGGGCGTCGGACAGGTAATCGCCGTTGAGGTTCAGGGTGGCGATGACGTCGAACTCCGCGGGACGGGTGAGCACCTGTTGCAGCATGATGTCCGCGATGGTGTCCTTGATGATGATCTTCCCGGCCGCCACGGCTTCCTTCTGCGCCGCGTTCGCCGCC
>DATCLN010000020.1:0-5271 GCA_036563895.1 Paenibacillaceae bacterium | reverse complement strand
GCAGAACGCCTACCACCGGATTCGCCGCTCCGGTGAAATTTACGACATCCTGCGCGACGGGGCCCAGCGGGCGTCGTCCGTGGCGGAAGCCACGCTGCGGCGGGCGAAGGAAGCGATGGGATTTTTGCTGCCGAAATGACGGGCCCGGCCGAAAGGCCGGGCTTCAATGTGATCATCGCGAAAGTTTTCGCCGGATTTCGGGATGATTTTTTCCGTGAAGGTTTCGTGCCAACGGTCGTGACGACTCTTCACTCCGAAGGCTTCCGCCGCTTTTCGGTCCGGGCCTTGACCACGAAGCCGCTGCTGATGGTTCCGAGGGCCAAAAGCGCAAACAGCAGGGCCAGCCAGCCGTTGTGGCTCAGGGCGACCGCCGTGGCGGCCAGCCATATGACGGCAAATACGGCAAAAAACAATGCAAGCGGTTTGCTCATGAATCCACGTCTCCCCGGGATAAAATGATGCGGGCATTGCATACTAACCATCGCAAGCTTGCGCAACCCATCACGCAAAGCGAAAGGAGCAAACGCCCATGGCGAGAAGCAATCAACCCGTCGTTCCGCAAGCGAAAGCCGCGCTGCAAAACTTGAAGATGGAAGCCGCCCAGCAACTGGGCGTGCAAATTCCGCAGGACGGCTATTACGGCCACATGAGCGCGCGCGACACCGGTTCCCTCGGGGGCTACATCACCAAGTCCCTGATCGGCATCGCCGAGCAGCAGCTGCAAGGGCGCCGCTTCTGACGGCCCGTCCTGCCGGGAAAGCCCGAGGCGACTCGGGCTTTTTGCGTGCCGTCCGCCGGAAGGCCTGCGCGCCGCCCGGGCCGGACGCTTTTATCATAATGCAACCGCGGACGTTTGTCACCCGCCGCCGCCCGCGAAGGATTTCCCGTTCAGCCAGCCGATGTGGGAGCGGAAGGGCACCCCCCTTTTGTCCAGCAGGACGATGGCCGCGAACGGGTCTTGCCGGCGGGCGGGAAAACGCAGATCGATCCACCGCACTTCGTATCCCCAGTCCCGGGGGTGCACCTGCACGCAGGCGAACGGCGTGAGCCTGAGCAGCGTCTGCACGTCCGGATGGCGGCTGGCCGCGTCCACCTGGGGTCCGTTGTGGCTTCTCAGCACTTCGTGCCATTTCAGCCCGCCGGACGGCGTCCATTCGCCGATGGCGTACACGCCGCCTTCCGATTCCTTCAGCACGCTCCACCGTCCCAGGGAAAAGGTCGGAAGGAGCGCGTAGCGATCCCCGGGACGGTGCGACGGATCCTGCGCGGGAAGCCTGCGGCCGATACGGCGGCGTTCCAGTACCCGCCATATGAAATACAAGGCAAGGGCGGCGTACAGGACGGCGAACAACGCGCCCGGGCGAACCCGCGTTCCGCCGAACATCCACAGCGCGATCGCGGCCAGGTGCGCCGTGAACACCACGGGATCGATGATGTGGACGGCGCTCCAGGCGATCCATTTCCGGCTGAAGGGCCAAAACCCCTGGGTGCCGTAAGGATTGAACAGGTCCGTGGCCACATGGACGGCCGTTGCCAGCAGGATCCAAGGCGCCGTCCGCTGCCAGGGGACCTCGGGAAACAGGGCGGCGACCACGGCGGTGATCAGTCCCGTCCAGACGAAAAGGAACGGAACGGAATGGCTGATGCCCCGATGGTGCCGGAGATAGACGGGGTAGCTTTTCAGCTTCAGCACAATGTCCGCGTCGGGAGCCTGGGAACCCAGCACGGTGCCGATCATGACCGCCCACTGTCCCGATGGGTGTTCCGCCAGGTAAGGGTCGATCAGCGCAAGACCGCCCAGTCCCAGTCCGAACAAAAGATGAGTGCCCGTGTCCATGAGGCTGATTCGCTCCCGTTCGTCGGATGATGACCGAATGATGGCCGGATGATGCCGACAATGCGGTCCTGACGCCAAGTTGGTACCGATCAACGCCAGGCAGGTCCCGGTGCCGGCGGCGCCGGCGACGGTTGTCCAAGGCCGGGCCGTTTATGGTAAAGTATGGGCAGCTGCCGGAGAAAATATCCGATGGTTCCACGGGCCGGTATCCCGCCTGGCGGAACATGCGCACACGGATTCATCCTATGTGGGGGGGAAGCTTGCGTGAGGGCGGATGACGAGGTGCTCGTCTTTTGCGAATACCGGATATTGGAGGAACACCGGAGCGCCTTTCTCGAATGGGTCCGGCGCCATCCGGAGCTGTGGGAGGGCGTGCTGCTGGCGGAAAACGAAACGCAGCCCGGCGTTTTCGTGGAAATCCGGCTGGCCCGCGATGGCGGACAAGCCCTGCGCATGGAAGAGGAACGCCGCGACGGGCGTTCCGGTTTCGGGGAGATGGAGCCGTGGGTCAAGGGCGGCCGCGACGGGGTGCGCGTCTGGCGCTTCCGCCCCGTTCAAGGCCGGGTTACGGATGTCATCCCGAACGGAAGCTGATAATTGAGCGGTTCGTCGAAGGTGATGTAGTCCAGATTGATCGTGAGCAACAGGTACCGCATGCCGGTGTTCGGGTCGCTGATGACGATGTGGTCCCTGCCCGCCGCTTCGAGCACGCCCCTGAACACCTTGGCGTTCCATTCCCGGTTGTTTTCGAAGGTCATGTAGATGGTGGCTTCCTTGCCGAGGTTCATGCGCAGGATGTTTTCCACGTAGGATTCTTCGACGGGAGGCGTGGGCAGCACCACGCCGCCGGGCGTGATGGGCGCGCCGCTCATGGCCGTGCCGGGGGCGGGGCCCGCGGCCGCCGCGTATGGCCCATACGGCGCGGAATACGGCCAGCCCGCCGCGGCAGGCTGTGCGTAGGCGTAAGGCGAAGCGTAGGGGTATGCGGCCGGGAACGAGGGGTATTTGCCGTACAAGGGAAAATTCCTCCTTTCCTTGCGGGTTTCGCACTCACGGGTTACGGGTAGATCCGCGGGCAGACTCCCGGATCGGGAGCGAAAAAGCAATGGTTCTTGTACCTGCCGGTATGCCGCTGGTTGTACCAGGAGGGGGGACAATCGCTGATGGGACGGAAAAACCAGAGCGCGTAGGTGGCCGGATGATGCCGCTCCCCGTTCACGGCGCGTCTGGCGAGGGCGATGTCCCTTTCCCGGGCGGCCTGGTAGAAATAAGGCTTGCGTACCGCTTCGAAACCGCCGGGAGATTGAAACACCATGTCCTGGATGTTGCGAATGCCGCGGAAATCGAGGCAGTTGGCCCGCACCCGGTTGACCCCGACGTTGCCGACCATCAGCATGCCAAGTTCGCCTTCGCCTTCGGCTTCCGCGCGCATGAGGCGGGCCAGCAGTTTCAGGTGTTCGCTGCTGGCCTTGATGACGGCCATGGACCGCACCGCCCTTTCGGCACATGTGGCGGGCGCCCGCCGGTATTCAGTGTATGCCGCAGGCAGGTCCGTTTTTCCGGGGGATTGGGGGATTTCGGCGCTCCGGACAACAGGAAAATTTCGGTGACGAATTGTTGAACGGCGGGGTCGAACGTTGTCAGGGCCGCGTTTGTGGGGTATGATGAGGATTAATCGGCACGGCTTTTTTTGCGGTTGCGGGGGAGAAGGCGACTTGCTGAAAGATCTGATCGGAATGACCAAGCCGGGCATTATCCGGCTGAATCTGGTGGCGGCTTTCGGCGGATACTGGATCGCCGCTTCGCACGAGCCGGACTGGATGCTGCTTTTGTGGACGCTGCTGGGCAGCGCGCTGACGATGGCGTCCGCCTGCGTGTTCAACAACTACTGGGACCGCGATCTGGACTCGCGGATGGAGCGGACGAAAGACCGCGCCCTGGCGGCGGGCAGGGTGAAGCCCGCGTTTGCGCTCGTGTATGCGACCGTGCTTGGCGTCGCGGGGCTCCTGATCCTGTTTCTGCTCGTCAACCCCCTGGCGGGGCTCATGGGGCTGATCGGGCATTTCGCCTATGTGGTCGTGTACACCATCCTGCTGAAACGCCGCTCCCCCTGGAGCACGGACGTCGGCGGGATCGCCGGGGCCATGCCGCCGGTGATCGGCTACACCGCCAAGACCGGGGCCATTGACGCGGGCGCGGTGCTTCTTTTTGCGCTGCTTTTTTTCTGGCAGCCGCCCCATTTCTGGTCGCTGGGCATCCGCCGGCGGGATGAATACGCCGCCGCCGGATTTCCGATGCTGCCGGTGGTGAAGGGCGTATTCCGCGCGAAGGTGCACATGGCCGTATATATTGCCCTGCTCATTCCAACCTGCGTGCTGCTTTACGCATATGGATATGTGGGCGCCGTCTTTCTTGCGGTTTCCGTCCTGCTCAGCGCGTGGTGGCTGATCGACACCCTGGCGGGCTTCCGCGCCCGCGACGACGCGAAGTGGGCCCGCGGGAATTTCCTCATCTCGGTGAACTACCTTTTGGTCATTTTTGTCGTGATGGTGCTCGACGCGAAAAACTTCTACCGTTCCTGGCTGATCAACTGGCTGAACCACTGATTCTACTAACCGGACGGGGGTGACCGGAATGGGAGAGACGACAAAAGGCGGAAACCGCTGGAAAACCTGGGCGTTTCCCGCCGCGGTGGTGATCGTGCTGGGGGTGATCGCCATCTACTGGTGGGCGTCCTCTGCTGGCGGTTCCAGGCTTCCGGTGGTCAGGGACGCGGCGCCTTTTTCGTTTGAGGATGTGGACGGCAATGCGGTGACGCTGGAAAATACCAACGGCAAGGTCAGGCTGCTTTATTTCTTTTTCTCCCATTGTCCGGACGTGTGTCCGCCGACGACGTTCCTTTTGTCCCAGGTGCAGAACCGGCTCAAGGACCTTGGCGTTTTCGGCGACAAGGTGATGCTGCTTTCCGTCACCATCGACCCGGAGCGGGACACGCCGGAGCGCCTCCGGGAATTCGCCGGGAAGTTTGATGCCGACTTCAGCGGATGGAAGTTTCTGCGGGGCGAGGAAAAGGCGACGGCCGATCTGGCGAAGCAGTACGACATCCTGGTCACCAAGGACAGCGAGGGCAATTTCGGCCACTCGAACCTGTACATCCTGATCGACCAGGAAGGCAAAATCCGCAAATGGATCTCCGTCAACAGCTATCTGCTGGAAGGGGATCTGGAAGGCACGGTGGACGGCATCGTCAGCGACATCCGGAGCCTGCTGTGATGCGCGGCGCTTCCGGCGGGGCAGACCGGCCGGAAAAGCGAAGCCGCCGGTCCATCGCGGACCGGCGGCTGTGTTTGGTACGCCCAGCATGGGCGTCATCTCTACGGTGAAAGTCCGGAATGGGGGCTGGCGAGCGCCTACCATTAGCCAAAGGCAAGGGT
>DATCLN010000019.1:0-8877 GCA_036563895.1 Paenibacillaceae bacterium | reverse complement strand
TCGTACACGATGCCGTTGTCCTGGTCGCTGTACACCGACTGTTCGCCGCGGCCTCCGCTGCCGAACAGCAGAACATCATACCCGCCTGGCGGCGTCAGCCCTTCCGCCGCGAGGGCGGCTTCGGCGAGCCGGACCGCCCGGCGGATGACGGCGTCGTGCAGCCGGTTGAGCCGCGCGTTCCACATGAGCGCCCGTTCCGGTTCGTCCTGGCAGCCTTCGGCCTGTGGCGCCAGAAGGGAAACGCCGGACAAGAAGATCGGGCGGAGACGGTCCGCCGTCTCCGCCGCGTCGATCTGCCGCAGCAAGCATTCCAGTTGGTCTTGTGCCGCGCGCTCTTCGCTCATGGGTCCTCCCGGGGATCGGCCTTTCACGGGCGCCTCGCGGGCGCCGGCGGCGCCGATCAAGAGCTGGCTTTCATTTGCTCCGGATAGCCGTAAATCCCGTGCTGGCTGAGGTCCAGGCCGGCGATTTCCTCTTCTTCCGTCACCCGCAGCCCCATCAGGGCTTTCATGATGCCGAGGAGGATCAGCGAGGCGACGAAGGCGTACACGCCGGACACCACGACGCCGTAGGTTTGCACCCACAGCTGGGTGAAATCGCCGGTGTAGAACAGGCCGCCTTGGCCGACGCCCACGTATTCCGCCAGGGACGGCACCGCGAACAGGCCGTTGGAGAGCGTTCCCCAGACCCCCGCGACGCCGTGCACCGACAGGACGCCGACCGGGTCGTCAACCCGGATCTTGTCGAAGAAGATCATGCTGTAGTACACCAGGAGGCCGGACACGGCGCCGATCACGATCGCGGCCCACGGCTCGACGAAGGCGCAGGACGCGGTGATGCCGACGAGCCCGCCGAGGGCGCCGTTCAGGACGGCCAGGATGTCGGCTTTTCCTTTTGCCAGCCAGGAGACGAGGAGCCCCGCCACGGCGCCGGCGGCAAAGGCCAGCTGCGTGTTGAAGGCGACGTAGCCGAAGAAGCCTTCGCCCGCGGAGGTGGTGCTGCCGGCGTTGAAGCCGAACCAGCCGATCCACAAGAAGAACACGCCCAGCGTGGTGAACACCTGGTTGTGGCCGTGGATCTGGTTGGGAGTGCCGTCCTTGTTGTATTTGCCGATCCGGGGTTTCAGAAGCAGCGTCCCCGCCAGGGCGGCCATGGCGCCCGTCAGGTGGACGACGGTGGAACCGGCAAAGTCCTGTTTGCCGTGATCCGCCAGCCAGCCGCTGCCCCAGATCCAGTGGGCGATCACCGGGTACACGAACAGGCCGAACAGGATCGAGAAGACGAGATAGACCGACATCTTCGCCCGTTCCGCGAATCCGCCCCACGCGATGGAGAGGGAGACCGCGGCGAAGGCGAGCTGGAACACGAAGAAGATGCTGTTCGCGAGTCCTTCTTCGGTCGGCGCCGGATTGAAGAAGAACTCGCCCCATCCGATGAAGGGCCCTTCCGATCCGAAGATGAGGCCGTAACCGGCGAACCAGAAGACCAGCGAGATCATCCCGACGGCAAACACCGTCTTCATCGCGATGTGGCCGGCGTTCTTCATGCGGGTCGTGCCCGTCTCCAGGAACACGAATCCCGCCTGCATGAGCAGCACCAGGATCGCGGCGACGAGCACCCACACGGCGTCGACGCTGCCGGCTACCGTCTCCGCCGTCAGATCCTGCGCCATCGCCAGGGCCGGGGCCCACAGGGCGGCGAGGACCAGCGTGAGCAGCGCCGTCTTGATCAACATGCGTAAGCTTTTCATCATGACGCTCCACCTTTCCATTAAATTATCTGACATGAACGCTTTTGATGGTCAGATTATATGCACAAACAAAAAGGTGGAGCAACAAAAATGTTAGAAAATCTTACGTACTATTTGCTGACGACTTGTTCACCGGTCGCCCACGCGCGGGTCGGAGATGCGGGAATCGGTGAGGCGGTGGAAGTTGAAGTGCGCGTTCAGCTGACCCTGCAGCATTTCCTTGCGCGCCTTCTCCTGGGCCAGCGCTTCCCGTTCCTTTTCCTTTTCCCACATCTTCCGGATCTCGTACGTCTGCATGCCGTCTTCCATCTTATTGGCGATCTCCGCCAGAATGTCCACGTCTTCAAAGGAATATTTGCGTGTTCCGCCCTTCGTCCGCTCAGGCGTCACGAGCTTGCGCTCTTCGTAATAACGAATCTGGCGGACGGACAGGCCGGTCAGCTCCGCAACCGTACCGATCGGGATCACTTTTTTCTTCCGGTAAGACATCCCTATCCACCACCTTGCTTGAAGTGAACTTGTATATAATGTAACAGATTCTGATCCAAACTCAAAGGGCGAACGTAAGAAAACTTGACAAGTTTTTTTGGCATATTGGCATTCCCACGGCCTGAATCACGGAGGAAAATCGGATGCGCCCCGCGGCGGATGCCCCGTGAAAAGGCCGTTTTTATCGGCTTTTTAGCGGGTCCTTGCAAAAAATTATGTTAGAAAATCTGACCTATATGTGGAATAAAAGTTGACGATGTGAAAGAATGTACCCATCGAACTCAGACAATTCAGGAGGGATTCCCATGTCAGCGAAGAACTACACGGCCGACGATATTTTGCGCATGGCCAAGGAGGAAAACGTCCGGTACGTCCGTCTCCAGTTCACCGACCTGCTCGGCATCATCAAAAATGTGGAGATTCCCGTTGACCAGCTGCCGAAGGCCCTGGAAAACCGGATCATGTTCGACGGTTCTTCGATCGAGGGCTTCGTCCGCATCGAGGAGTCCGACATGTATCTGTATCCGGAACTGAGCACGTGGATGATCTTCCCGTGGGCGACGAAGGAAGGCGCCAAGGTGGCCCGCCTCATCTGCGACGTGTACACGCCCGAAGGGCAGCCGTTCGCCGGCGACCCGCGCGGCGTCCTGAAGCGGATGCTGAAGGAAGCTGAAAAGATGGGCTTCACCGCCATGAACGTGGGGCCGGAGCCGGAGTTCTTCCTCTTCAAGACCGACGAGAACGGCCATCCGAAGCTGGAAGTGAACGACAACGGCGGCTACTTCGACCTCGCCCCGACCGACCTCGGCGAAAACTGCCGCCGCGACATCGTGCTGACGCTGGAGGAAATGGGCTTCGACATTGAAGCTTCCCACCACGAAGTGGCGCCCGGCCAGCACGAAATCGACTTCAAATACGCCAACGCGGTGGAGGCGGCGGACAACATCCAGACGTTCAAACTGGTGGTGAAAAACATCGCCCTGGCCCACGGCCTGCACGCCACCTTCATGCCGAAGCCGCTGTACGGCGTCAACGGTTCGGGCATGCACTGCCACCAATCCCTGTTCCGCGGCAACGAGAACGCGTTCTACGATCCGAACGACGAGCTCGGCCTGAGCGAAACGGCCAAGCACTACATCGCCGGCCTGCTGAAGCACGCCCGCGGCTTCGCCGCCATCACGAACCCGACGGTCAACTCCTACAAGAGGCTGGTTCCGGGCTATGAAGCGCCGTGCTACGTGGCCTGGTCGGCCAAGAACCGCAGCCCGCTCATCCGGGTGCCCGCCAGCAAGGGCCTCAGCACCCGCATCGAGCTGCGGAACCCGGACCCGTCCGCCAACCCGTACCTGGCCCTCGCGGTCATGCTGGCCGCCGGCCTGGACGGCATCCGCAAGAAGCTGAAGCTGCAACCGCCGACCAACCAAAACATCTACACGATGAGCGACGCGGAACGGATGGAAAAGGGCATCATCAGCCTGCCGTCCTCCCTGCAAGAGGCGCTGGAAGAGCTGAAGAACGACGACGTGATCTGCGAGGCGCTGGGCGAGCATGTGCTGACCCACTTCATCCGGGCGAAGGAAATCGAGTGGGAGATGTACCGGACGCAAATCCATCCGTGGGAGCGCGAGCAATACCTGACCATGTATTGATGCGCGGCTCGCACGGGCGGCACGGCCGTCTCCGGTTCGCGCCGGCCGCACCAGCCGCATCGGCGGACCTTCCGCCGGCGGGTTCGACGGAACCCGCGGCGGAAGGTTTCTTATTTTTATGAAAAGTTCATGTCAGGGTTCGCGAGCCCGAAAGTCCCTGAATCGTAAGCTTTTGTGACAAACCTGTAAGTCTTTTTTTATTAGAAATGAAAGACCATCAAAATAAATTTTATCATAAATCCAAAAAAAGGTGATGGCAGATTTTCTTCCAAGGCTGTGGATTAATTGCCTCATCAATATTACGATGTGGACCTAAAGCATTGCATCACAAAACGGGGAGGGCAGGAGCATGACGCAGACTCGTTTTCCGCAACCACAGGGACTCTACGATCCGGCATTCGAACATGACGCCTGCGGCATCGGGCTCCTGGCACATGTCAAGGGCATCCGGTCGCACGGTCTTGTCCGCCGGGCGCTGGACATCCTGAGAAGACTCGATCACCGCGGCGGCCGCGGAGCGGACCCGGACAGCGGCGACGGTGCCGGCATCCTGACACAGATTCCGCATGAAGTGTTCGCGAAATGGGCGGCTTCCGCCGGAGTGGAGCTGCCGAAACCGTATGGCGTGGGCATGGCGTTCCTGCCCGTGGACGACGACATCCGCGCGGCCTGCGAAAGGGAACTGGAGCGCATCGCGGCGGAAGAGGGACTCACCGTCGTCGGATGGCGGACGGTGCCGACGGACCCCGCCGTGCTGGGCAAAAGCGCCCGTCTGACGGTTCCCAGCATCCGCCAGTTTGTGGTCGGCTGGCCGGCCGGCGCGGCGGCTTCCGATGTGGACGACGGCTTCGCCTTCGAACGGAAGCTGTACACGCTCCGCAAGCGCGCCGAGAAGGAAATCGGCAAGGCGGTGCATGCGCAGGGGCACACCTTCTATTTTCCCAGCCTGTCCGGCCGGACCATCGTGTACAAAGGGCTGCTCACGCCCGAGCAACTGCCGCGGTTTTACACGGATCTGGGGGATGAAGACTACAAGTCCGCGCTGGCTTTGGTCCACTCGCGGTTCAGCACGAACACGTTCCCCAGCTGGGAGCGGGCCCATCCGTACCGGTATCTCATCCACAACGGCGAAATCAACACGATCAAGGGCAACGTCAACTGGATGCGCGCCCGCGAGGCGACGTTCAAATCCGGGCTGTTCCCGGACATGGAGAAGATCCGCCCGATCATCGACGAAAACGGCAGCGACTCGGCGATGCTGGACAACGCGCTGGAGTTCCTGCGGCTGTCCGGGCGGGATCTGGCCCACGCCGTGATGATGCTGATCCCGGAACCGTGGGTCGGCGACCCGATGATGGACGAGGATAAGCGGGCCTTTTACGAATACCACAGCTGCCTGATGGAACCGTGGGACGGCCCGGCCTCGGTGGCGTTCACCGACGGCGTGCGGATCGGCGCCTGCCTTGACCGCAACGGGCTGCGTCCGTCGCGCTACTATGTCACCGACGACGACATGGTGATCATGGCGTCGGAAGTCGGGGTCATGGACGTGGCCGCCGACCGCGTCGTCCGCAAGGACCGGCTGCGTCCCGGGCAGATGCTGCTCGTGGACACTTCGCTCGGCAGGATTATTCCCGACGAGGAGATCAAGCGAACCATCTCGACGGAGCGGCCCTACAAGGAGTGGGTCCGCCAGCACCTGGTCAAGCTCGGCGAGCTGCCGACCGCGCCGAAGGACGCGGTGCCCGGCGCGCCCGCGCCGGACGAGCTGGTTCGCCTGCAGCGGGCGTTCGGCTACACCTTCGAAGAGATCCACAAGACGCTCAAGCCCATCGCTTCCCGCGGCGAAGACCCGGTCGGCTCCATGGGGTACGACGCGGCGCTCGCGGTTCTCTCGAAGAAGCCGCAGCTCCTTTACAACTATTTTAAACAAATGTTTGCCCAGGTTACCAACCCGCCCATCGACGCGTTCCTGGAAAAAATGATCACTTCCGTGGAATCGATGGCGGGTCCGGACCGGAATCTGCTGGATCCGGGGCCGGAGCACGCGCGGAAGATCCGCCTGCCCACGCCCATCCTGACGGACGAGGAACTGGCGCGGATCCGGGAAAACCGCCTCGAGGGACTGAAGGCGGCCACGCTGCCGATGCTGTTTCCGGCGGCGTCCGGCGAGGCCGGACTGAAGGAGGGGCTGGACGCGCTGTTTGCGGCGGCGGAACGGGCGATCGCGGAAGGCGCGTCGCTGCTGATCCTGTCGGACAGGGGCGTCGGACCCGGCATGGCGCCGATCCCGGCGCTTCTGGCGACGGCCGGCCTGCACCACCATCTAATAAGAAACGGCATGCGGACGAAGGCCAGCCTCATCGTCGAATCCGGCGAGCCGCGGGAAGTGCATCATTTCGCCCTGCTGCTCGGCTACGGCGCGGCGGCGATCAACCCGTACCTGGCCCTGGCCTCGGTGGCCCGGCTGCACGAGGAAGGGCAGCTGGAGCCGCTGTCGCTGGAGGAAGCGCTGGATCGGTATGTGAAGGGCGTCACCAAGGGACTTTTGAAGGTCATTTCGAAAATGGGCATCTCGACGATCCAGAGCTACATCGGCGCCCAGATCTTCGAAGCCATCGGCATCGGCCGGGAAGTGACGGAAAAGTACTTCACCGGCACCCCGTCGCGGATCGGCGGCATCGGGCTGGAAACCATCGCGCGGGAAACGCTCATGCGGCATGAGAAGGCGTATCCGGGCGGTACCGTTGCCGGCGCCGCGGCCGACCTCCTTGATCCGGGTGATGACCTTCAGTGGCGCCCGGACGGAGAGGATCACCTGTTCACGCCGTACACCATCCACACGCTGCAGCACGCGGTGCGCACGGGCGATTACGAACTGTTCCGGGAATACAGCCGGCACGTGGACGAAACCGCGAAGAAAAGCTGCACGCTGCGGGGGCTCTTGGAGTTCGTCCCGGACCGTCCGCCGATTCCGCTGGAAGAGGTGGAGCCGGAAGAGTCGATCCTGCGCCGGTTCCGCACCGGGGCGATGTCCTTCGGGTCGATCAGCAAGGAAGCCCACGAGACGCTGGCCATCGCCATGAACCGCATCGGCGGCAAGAGCAATTCCGGCGAAGGCGGGGAAGATCCGGCCCGGTACATCCCGGACGAAAACGGCGATTCGCGCAGCAGCGCCATCAAGCAGGTGGCGTCGGGCCGCTTCGGCGTGAACAGCCACTATCTGGTCAACGCGAAGGAAATCCAGATCAAGATGGCCCAGGGCGCCAAGCCCGGCGAGGGCGGACAGCTGCCCGGCCACAAGGTCTATCCCTGGATCGCCAAGGCGCGCAACTCCACGCCGGGCGTCGAGCTCATCTCGCCGCCGCCGCACCATGACATCTATTCGATCGAGGATTTGGCGCAGCTCATCTACGACCTGAAATGCGCCAACCCGGCGGCGGACATCAACGTGAAGCTGGTATCCGAGGCGGGCGTCGGCACCATCGCCGCGGGCGTGGCGAAAGCACGGGCCGACGTCATCCTGATCAGCGGCTACGACGGCGGCACCGGCGCGGCGGCCCGCACCAGCATCAAGCACGCGGGCATGCCGTGGGAACTCGGGCTCTCCGAGACGCATCAGACCCTTGTGCTCAACGGACTGCGCGGCCGGGTGCGACTGGAGGTCGACGGCAAAATGATGACCGGCCGCGACGTGGTCATCGCCGCCATGCTCGGCGCGGAGGAGTTCAGCTTCTCCACGCTGCCGCTGGTGGCGGTGGGCTGCGTGATGATGCGGGTCTGCCACCTGGACACGTGCCCGGTGGGCATCGCCACGCAGAATCCGGAACTGCGCGCCAAATTCCCGGGCAAGCCGGAACACGTGATCAACTTCATGCGGTTTGTCGCCCGCGAGGTGCGGGAAATCCTGGCGCAGCTCGGGCTGCGTTCGCTGGAAGAGGCGGTCGGGCGCACGGATCTGCTCCGGCAGGTGAAGCCGGAAGACCACTGGAAAGCGGCGGAACTCGACCTGTCTCCGCTGCTCTACCGGCCTGACGTCGGTCCGGACATCGCCACCCGCCACTGCGAGTCGCAGGACCACGGCATCGAGCGGACGCTGGACGTGCGGGAGATCATCCCGCTGTGCAGGCCGGCGCTGGAGGCGAAGGAACCGGTGGCCGCGGTGCTGCCGATCTCCAACGAAAACCGCGCCGTCGGCACCGTGCTCGGCAGCGAAGTGTCGAAGCGCTACGGGGCGGAAGGCCTGCCGGAGGACACGATCCGGCTGCATTTCGTCGGCTCGGCGGGGCAGAGCTTCGGCGCCTTCGTGCCGAAGGGCATCACCATGACGGTGGAAGGCGACGCCAACGACTACTTCGGCAAGGGGCTCTCCGGCGGCAAGCTCGCCATCTGGCCGCCGGCCCGGTCGAAGTTCGTACCGGAGGAAAACATCCTGATCGGCAACGTGGCGTTCTACGGCGCCACCGCCGGGGAAGCGTATATCCGCGGCGTGGCCGGCGAGCGGTTCTGCGTCCGCAACAGCGGCGCCAACGTGGTGGTGGAAGGCGTCGGCAACCACGGCTGCGAGTACATGACCGGCGGACGGGTCGTCATCCTCGGCGAGATCGGCCAGAACTTCGCAGCCGGCATGTCGGGCGGCATCGCCTACATTTTCGGCGACCTGCCGGAAGTGAAGAAGCGCTGCAACCTGTCGCTGGTGGATCTCGAATCGCTGGACGATCCCGCCGAAATGGCCGTCGTCCGCGCCATGATCGAAAAGCACGTGAAGTACACCCACAGCACGCTGGGCCAGGCCATCCTGGACGACTGGAAGCGGCAGTCGCGGCGTTTCGTCCGCATCATTCCGCGGGATTACCGGCGCATGCTGGAAGCCATCGAGCGGTTCCGCAAGGCGGGTTATTCCGAAGCGGATGCGGAGCTGGCGGCGTTCCGCGCCGAGAAGCTCGGCCAGCAGCCGGTCGCCGCGGAAGCCATGCGGGCCTGACGTGC
>DATCLN010000018.1:0-2328 GCA_036563895.1 Paenibacillaceae bacterium | reverse complement strand
TTGGTGTTGCCAATTTACCTGACTCGAGCGCTTTAAGGCCAAAAAAATTTCCAATTTTCACGAATCAGGGACTTGACATCTTACCGCTGGACTTAAGCAGGATATCATAAAAAACACGCGCGGCCGGAACGATTCCGGCATCGCCGCCCCGGAAATTATGGTAAGCTTGAATATATGAAAAATCTGGACAGGGGTGCGAAAATGGGAAGGGCAAAACAACTGATGGATCAATGGCTGACCCACCGGACGGTTCTGGAGAAACTGCTGCAAACCGTACCGGACGAACATCTCGGCTTCAGGCCGTGGCCCGGTGCCATGGCCCTCGGCGAGCTTGCGCAGCACATCGCCAAAACGGCGGACATGTTCGTCACGATGGCCAAAACCGGCCAAGGCAGGATCGCCATGCCGGAGACCGAGCCGTTCGGATCGACCGCGGAGCTGCTGGATTTCGTGCGGCGGATGACGGAAAAGACAAAGGCGACCTACGAAACGATCACCGATGAAGAGCTCCGGATGCATTTCGACCATCCGCACCCCAACTTCAACGGGCCGCGGGAAAAGATCCTGATCATCGCCAACGATCACGAAATCCACCACAAGGGCCAGCTGTTCGTGTACGCGCGCATGGTCGGGGTGGAAAAGCTGCCGTTTTTCATTTGACACTCCAGATCATATCACAACCGTCGGCAAGAAGCGGCCAATCGCGGGAAAAGACCGCCGGAGGACCACGGCCGGGAACAGCCAGACAAAAAGAAGCAAGGAGCGCCGGTTCCCTGTGTACCGGCGCTCCGCCTGTACATGCGCTTCGGCGTCAATTTTCCGGATCATAAGGCCCCTGTCCTTTTACGTGGCGAACAGGCGGAATGTTGAGGGTCAGGACTTGTCCCGGTCATTTTTTTCGTTTTCCTGTAGCAAAATCGCTTCACGGCACGTCTATAAGGGCGACGGGGGTGGTGAAATGGAACGGCCGGCCGGCCAAGGCGACCAGACCGACAGGGTCGACTACCCCGCGGACCCCTCCGCCGCGCTTGAACAAATGATGGAACGCCACGGCAACGACGTGCTGCGGACCGCCTTTTTCTACCTGGGCGACCGGCATCTCGCCGAAGACGTCAGCCAGGAGGTCTTTCTGCGCGCCTACCGGCACTGGACGTCGTTTCGGGGGGACAGCAGCGTCAAAACGTGGCTTGCGAAAATCACGGTGCATCTGTGCCACGACAGGCTGAGGTTGAAGAGCACCTCCGAGATCCCCGCCGATCCGGCGCTGCTCAGGCTGGACGCGGAACGCGCCGCCGGGTGCGGCGCCGAGGACGAGGCGATGCGCCGCCTCGGCCGGTCCGGACTTCTCCGTCACCTCGCGGAGCTTCCACCCCATTACCATGAAGCGCTGTACCTTTACTACTATCTCGATCTGAGCACGAAGGAAATCGCGGAAGCCACCGGAACCCCGGAAGGGACGGTGCGGGGCCGTCTGAGCCGGGCGCGGGAACTCCTGGCGGAACGCCTGCAAAGGGAGGAGCTGACCTCATGACGCTTGCGGACCGGGAGCTTGCCCGAAGATTCAAGGAAGAAGCGGATGAGATCTGGTTTCGGGACGTTCGGTTTGACGATGCGCTGAAACAAAAGGTGCGGGACCGGATCAGGGAAGACCGCGCATCGGACGGGAAAAGGATGCGGGTCCGGAAAACGGCGCTGGGAGCCTTGACCCTGGCGTCCGCGGCGGCGCTCCTGCTCGTCATCGTTCCGCCGGTTTCCCCCGACCGGCAGCCCGCATCGACCGCCGTCCTGTCCGGCGGGGACGGACGGGAACCGGCGCCCGCCGGGGTGCCCGGTGACACCTTCGTCATGGAAGGAACGACGGCGCCCGCGCCATTCCTCGACGTGACGCCTCCCGAAGCGCCCGCCGCGCAGGAAGGCGTATCCTGGACCCCGCTGTCCGTCGAAGAAGCGGCGGAAGCCTTCGGGCCCGGATTCGCGTTGCCCGGCTGGCTGCCGGACGGGTTTTCGCTCAAACAGATCGGCGCCTTTGGCGAGCGGGAAGGGGAGGCGCACGCCGTCACGCTGACGTACATGTCCGAAGAAAGGGCGTTTTGGCTGACGCTGCGGAAAGCCGAGCGGCCGGAATTTTTCCCCGCCCGGCAAACGGTGGACGTAGGCGGCGTCGTCGGGTATCTGAACGCCGCCCCGCCGCCGGGAGAGACGCCGGCGCCGGAAGCCGGAACGGACGGCGCCCCGTCCGGAGCGACGCCGGCAGAAGCGGGAGGCACGGTTCCGGCGAACCCGCCTCAGGAAGGTCCGCAGGGCGCGGCATCGGGCACGGCGCCGTTG
>DATCLN010000017.1:0-6532 GCA_036563895.1 Paenibacillaceae bacterium | reverse complement strand
AGTTCCGTTCGTCCATTGTGCTTCAGGCGGAGAACAAGTACATCGACGTCAAAAGCATCCTGGGACTTTTCACCACCCTCGTCGGCGGGAAAACCTACGAGCTCCATATCCACGGCCCCGACGCCGAACAGGCGAAAGCGGAAATGCTGGCGGTCTTTGCCAAGCACAATCTGGACGTCAGGCTGGCGGAATGATCCGAAGGCGCGGATCGGCGCGGAACACGGTCCCGTTTTGAGGCGGGACTTGTTTTTTTGGGAATCTTTCGGCGTTCTTGTATGCGCGCCCGATTTCGTCTAATATGAAAGGGACGGCATCGTCGGCCTTGGACGAGTCGAGACATAGGGGGAGTGGCCATGAACGTGTCGGGCGTGACGGAACTTTTGCATGAAAAAGTGATGCGTCTGCTCAAGGACGATATGGATAAAATCCAGCAACTCATTTCCGTGCAGATGGAGAATCTGACAACCCGCAAGTGTCCGGTCTACGAGGAAGTGCTGGACACGCAAATCTACGGCTTTTCGCGGGTGGTCGATTTCGCCATCCGGGCGGGGCTCGTGGAAGAGGCCGAAGGCAAATCCCTCGTCAAACAGCTGGAGCGGAATCTCGCGCTCTTGTACGAAGCGATGGAAAAAGCGGAAGGATGACCGCCGGGGCGACCCGGGGCCATCCTTTTTTCATCATGAGGAGCATCCTTGCGCCGGCGTCCTGGCTTCCTGTAAAATGAAAGAAGCCTTGGGCGAGGGAGTGGATTCGATGACGGATCACCCGGAAACGCACGAAGGGCAGGGGCAAATCCGCATTTCCGACGACGTGGTCGCCACCATCGCGGGGCTGGCCGCGCTGGAGACGCCGGGAATCGCCGCCATGTCCGGCGGGATTTCCGAAGGGCTGGCGAAGCGCCTGAGCGGGCGCAACGCGCAGAAGGGCGTCTCCGTGGAAGTGGGCCAGCTGGAGGCGGCCATCGATCTGCGCGTCATCGTGCAATACGGCGTGCCGATCCAGGAAGTGTGCCGCCGGCTGCAGCAGAACGTCCGCGAAGCGGTGGAGAATATGACGGGACTTCGTGTCGTGGAAGTCAACGTAAAGGTCGATGGCGTCTCGTTCAAGGACGAGGAGCCGGAGGAACCGCCGCCGCAGCGGGTGAAGTAGGCGGCCGCGGCGAGACGGGAGAGTGCGCAAACGGCTGCGAAGAAGCGCAAAAGGCGTTTCCGCCGCCCGGTACGGGCCGGCGCGAAACGCCTTGCTTTTTCAAGCCTTGGACTTCAGGGGGATTTTCCTTGCCCCTGCAGCCGGTTGTATTCCCGGGACACGCTGAGCAGAACGCCCATCCCCATCATGAGCGACAGCAGCGACGAACCGCCGTAGCTGACGAACGGCAGCGTGACGCCGGTGATGGGAATGGCGCCGCTGACACCGCCCATGTTGACGAGGGCCTGTACCGCCACCAGGGTAACCATGCCGACGCCGACCAGGGTGCCGAACAAGTCGGGGCAGCGCAGGGCCACCACCAGCATGCGCCAGAGAAAGAACAGATAAAACAGGATGAACAGCGACGAGCCGATGAACCCGAGTTCCTCGGCGATCACCGCGTAGATGAAATCGTTGTACGCGTAGGGCAGGTAAAACAGCTTCTGCACGCTGTTGCCCAGGCCGGTGCCCGTCAGCCCGCCGTGGCCGAACGCTTCCAGCGACCGGAGCAGCTGGTACCCGTACCCCTGGGCGTCGGCGAACGGGTCGCGGAACGCCATCAGCCGGCTCATGCGGAATCCGCCGTCGAAGCCGGGGTTGAGCAGCATGTACACGCCGAGCGCCAGCCCGCCCGCGCCGGCGAGGGCCAGACCCGTCAGCGCCACGTGCAGGAGATTGGCGCCGCCCACCGCCAGGATGACGGCCACGGTGGCGACCAGCACCGCGGCCGAGCCCGGGTCCGGCTGGAGCAGGATCAGTCCGGCGACAAGCCCGGACACGAGCAAGGCGGGCAGCAGCCCGCGCTTGAACTCCCGGAACTTTTCCTGCTTTCTGGAGATGATGGCGGCCAGATAAAGGATGAGGGCGATTTTCGCAAATTCTGTCGGCTGGATGGAAAACGGGCCGACGACGATCCAGCTGCGCGCCCCGTTGATCTCTTCGGTGAACAGCACGCCCACGAGCAGGACCAGCGTGACCAGCAGGAAAGGCGCAAACCAGACTTTGTAACGCTCGTAGCGGATGTTCATCAGGATCAGCATCATCACCGTGCCGATGCCGGCGAACATGAGCTGACGCCTGGTGAAATACAGCGGATCGTTGCCAAACCGCTCCATGACGGCGGTCATGCTGGAACTGGCGCTGAACACCATCACGATGCCGAAGCCGACGAGGATCAGGGTCAGGATCAGAAGCAGAAAATCCGGCGTCCCGCGCCGTCCGGTGGCGGGGGCGTTCATCCGCTCACCTCCCGGATGCTCAGGCGAGCAGCTCCTTCAGTTGCCGGGCGCTGCGTTCCGCGGCTTCCAGAATCGGAGCGGGAATCGGCGATTCGTAGTCCAGTCCGTGGGGAAACGTATGCCGGCCGATGTAGACGGACTCGATTTCCAGAATCGCGTCGGGGTTTTCCAGTTTGCCTTCCACCGCGCGGGTGTTGATGCGCAGGTAATAATCCGAACCGCTTTTGGGCTCGTGCAGTTTCAAATCATAGGTGGCCCGGCGGTATTCCCACTGCCAGCGCACGAAGCCGAGTTTCTCGGCGGATTCGTCGAGATGGGCCAGATCGCTGCGCAGCCCGTTCAGACCGGTGTTTTCCAGAATCATCGTTTCGGTTCCTCCCGTATTGGACGCATGATCTGCGGCGCAATTGTCCATTTCCCATATTAGACGGTTTGGAGAGGTTGCGCAAGCCGCACGGAGCGGCAAAATGGGGCCGGAATGCGAACGTTTTTTTACAATGATAAAATGGGAAGGGAAGGGGGCTCGGCGAGGTGCTGTCGGAGGAAACGATTCGCGCGCTGGAACCGGACATGGTGGAGTGGCGCCGCCATTTCCACCGCCACCCGGAGCTGTCTTTTCAGGAGGTTCGGACGTCGGAACGGATCGCCGGCATGCTGGAATCCTGGGGGATCGAGGTCAGGCGCGGCGTCGCAGGCACCGGCGTGATCGGCACGCTGCGGGGCGCCCGGCCGGGGAAAACCGTGGCGCTCAGGGCGGATATCGACGCGCTGCCCATCCAGGACCAGAAGACGTGCGATTACGCCTCCCGGACGCCGGGCGTCATGCACGCCTGCGGGCATGACGGTCACACGGCGCAGCTTTTGGCCGTCGCCCGCTATTACAGCCTGCGCCGGGAAGAGACGGCAGGAACGCGGGTGTTTCTGTTCCAGCCGGCGGAAGAAACGCTGCCCGGAGGGGCCGCCGCCATGATCCGGGAAGGCGCCCTGGACGGCGTGGCCGCCGTGTTCGGCTGCCACCTCTGGACGCCGTTTCCGTACGGCGTCGTGGCGACGCGTCCCGGTCCGGTCATGGCATCGCCGGACGAATTCGAGATCGAAATCGTCGGACGCGGCGGGCACGCGGGCATGCCCCATCTGTCCTCCGACGCCCTGCTGGCCGGAGCGCATCTGGTGACGGCGATCCAGACCATCGTATCCCGCAACGTGGATCCGCTGGATGCGGCGGTGGTGACCGTCGGGCGGTTCGCCGCCGGAACGGCCAACAACGTCATTGCCGAAAGCTGCCGCCTCGGCGGAACGGTCCGCACCTTTACGGAGGAGGCGCGCGGCGTCATCCGCCGCCGTCTGGAAGAGACGGCCGCCCACGTGTGCGCCCTGCACGGCGTGCGGCACGAATTCCGCTACGTGGAAGGGTATCCGCCCGTCGTCAACGATCCGAAGGAGACGGCGCGGTTTTTCCGCGTCGCCGCCACGCTGAAGGGCGGCTGGACGGTGACCGAGTGCGACCGGATCATGGCGGGGGAGGATTTCTCCTACTTTCTGCGGGAGCGGCCGGGCTGCTATTTCTTCGTCGGCGCCGGCCGTCCGGACGGTTCGTCGGCGCCGCATCACCACCCCCTGTTCGACATCGAGGAAAAGGCGATGTTTGCCGCGGCGCGGCTGCTCATCGCCGTGGCGGACGACGCGGCGGAAGAAGCGGGGGACTGACGGCGGGCTTCGCAGCGCGCATTTTCCGCGCATGGGCCGCCTCCTTTCGGGCCATGCTACACGTATCGCCGTCAGAAAGGAGGATGCCCATGAAAACCGTCGCGGACATCATGACGACCGACTGCGTGACCGTCTCGCCCGGCGACCCCATTTTCGAGTGCGCGGTCAAGATGCGGGACAACGACATCGGGTTCCTGCCGGTGGTGGACGGCCGGAGGCTCCTGGGGGTCGTGACCGACCGGGACCTGGTCGTCAGGGGCTACGCCGAGAAGCACCCGGGATCCGAAGAGGTGCGCAACGTGATGACCCACAAGGCGGTGACGATCGAGTCGTCCGCTTCCGTGGAGGAAGCCGCCCGGAAAATGGCGGCCAGCCAGATCCGCCGCCTGCCGGTGGTCGAAAACGGAGAACTGGTCGGTGTCGTATCGCTGGGCGATCTGGCGGTGCGGGAACGTTCCGGGGACGAGGCGGAACAAGCCCTGGAAGGCATTTCCGAGCACGAACACCGGGAACCGTTCTACGCCCGCTGAATAAACTGGAACCGCGCCGCAATTTCGGGAAAAGGTTCGCCTCCCGCCCGGGCAGGCGAACTTTTGGTTTGCCGGCGCCTTGCGCCGCCGGCGTGCCATGAGCGGAGGATTGCGAGGGGAGAGGCATCATGGGGAAACGGACAGCGGATCGGACCGCCGGCCGCCGGTTCGGGGCGCTTCTTGCGGCGTTTCTGGCGCTGACGGCGCTGGCGGGTTGGGCCTTCGCGGGATGCGCGCCCGTACCGTCTTCGGACGTTTTTGTCGACTCCATCGTGAGGGAGTATCCGCAGCTTGCGGGAAAACGGTGGACAAAGGAAACGGTGGCCAGGGTCGTGGACGGCGATACATACGAAACGGCGGGCGGGCAAAGGGTCCGGCTCATCGGCGTGAACACCCCCGAGCTGCAAGGGGATGCGCGCGAGCTCGGCGAGGCGGCACGGGCATTCACCCGCGACCGCCTGGAAGGCAGGACCGTGTACCAGTTCCGGGACGTCAGCGACACCGACCGGTACGGAAGACTCCTCCGGTACGTGTTCATCGCCGGCGATCCGGTCATGTTCAACGAAACGCTGCTTCGGGAAGGTTACGCCAGCGTCATGACGGTGCCGCCGGACGTGCTGTTTGCGGAGAAGTTTCTGGAGCTTGAGCGGCAGGCGAGGGAAAGCGGCCGCGGCCTGTGGGGCAACGCGGGAGGCGAAGCCCCGGCCGCTTCCTGCGCGAACCCGCGGATCAAGGGAAACATCAATTCCCGCGGGGAAAAAATTTACCACCTGCCCGGAGGTCAATATTACGACATCACCATCGCCGAACGATGGTTCTGCACGGAAGAGGAAGCGCAGGCGGCGGGTTTCCGCAGGGCTGCCCGCTGAGGAGAAAAAAAAGATGCCCTGCATGTTTCGGGCAGCTGTCGGCGACGGGCGGAAACGCGCGTTCAGGTTTCGGACCCGGCGAGCGCTTTTTCCGGGTCGTGCGCCTCGGCGGGCTGGTTTTCTTGCGTTTTTTTGCCCTTGTCCATGCTGCTTTTGGAGTCCCGGTACCGTTGGTAGGCGACTTTCAGAGCCACGATGACCGATTGCTGCGAAGGCGCCAGATAATGCTCCTTGATCCGTTCGATCAGGGGCTCGATGCCGTTTTTCATGTCGTAGCCCATCAGGAGGCGCTTCAGATAGTTCTTTGCCAGATCGGTGACGAAGGTAAATTCCACGTCGAGGATGACATCCGTTTCTTTGTGGATTTCCATCACGATGCCGGTGTATTTGTACATTTCATGCATCGAGGTGCCCTGCGGAGCCTTGGAATAACCTGTGACCAGAACCGTTTGCAACGATGACTCCTCCTTTCCGAAAGCATCCCGCTACTTTCCGCCGGATTCCAGGACGTCCACGACTTCGAACCAGGCCGGGATTCCGCCCGTCAAAAGGGCCGTCAGCGCCGTTTCGGCGATCTGCTCGTCGCTGGCTCCGCATTTGCGCGCGCCTTCCGCGTGAAGCTTCACGCCCCGCGGATAGCGCTCCGCCAGATTGATGCCAAGCAGGGTAAGTTCTTTTAGTTTACGGGATACCGCGCCGTCGCGCAACAATTGTTGCCGCAACGTGTTGTTGTTCTGTGATATTGTCAGGGTGTAACTGATCCGAGAAAATGTCAGTATGAGCAAGGAGCAGATCACCTTGACAAAGAACGAACTGAAACGCGCTATGGTTCTTGAAAAATGGATCGATGGCCATCTCACGGAACAGGATGTCGCGCCCATTCTTGGCATCAGTATTCGGCAAGCGTATCGGCTTAAGGCCAAATATCGCCTCGGAGGTGCACAAGCGATCGCACATGGGAATCGGGGCCGTAAGCCCGCTCATACCTTGGCCGATTCGC
>DATCLN010000016.1:0-5456 GCA_036563895.1 Paenibacillaceae bacterium | reverse complement strand
CCGCTGCAGCCGCCGGACAAGGCGGAGGAGCTCGTCCTGACCCCGATCGAACGGGCCCACCTGGAGGCGCGCATGAGCCTGGCGATCATCGGCGGCAGGGAGACGGTTAAGAAGCGGCTGGCCGAATTTCTCGAGCGGCATGAAGCGGACGAAATCATGGCGGTGACCTATATCTTCGATCCGGCGAAGCAAATCCGGTCGTATGAGCTGCTCAAGGAGGCGGCGGAGGCCGTCCGGCGGTGAGAGCTGGGACAAGGCGGACGGAAGCGGATGAAGGCGGTGGGGTCCCAGCCGTGTACGTCTACGGGCGTCCGTGTTCGAACAACGGAAATCATGAAAAGCGAGCCGCCGGTTTCCCGGCGGCGTTCCGTTTCGCCGATGCGGTTGTCTTGTCTGTATTGAATCGCTTTATCCGTTGGCCGCGCTTTTTCTCAACCGGAACCCTATTTCCCGATGGTCCGGATCCCACCGGAACGTCAACGCGGCCAAAACCAGGATGACAAATGAAAAAGCGAGCACGATGACCATGGAAACGCCCCACGGTTGGATATCCGCTTTCGCCGCGGCCTGAAGCCCGTCGACGAAATAAGCGAACGGAAGACATTTGCCCGCCCGCGCCAGCCATTCCGGCACGGCCGAAAGGCTGTAGAACGCATCGCTGCCGAACACCATGGGAATTTGCAGCAGATTGGACAGCATGTTGATCTGGCCTTCGTGGCGAGCGAAATTGACGACCAAAAATCCGAGGCACGTGAAACAGAGCATCCCGCTCAAGAGCATCACCAGAAGCTGAATCACGCCGGAAAATGGGAGGGCGATTCCGAACATCGGCGCGCAGATGAGCAAAATGATCGCATTGATGGATAGCCCGAGCAACGTCCGGGCAAGCGTCAGCGCCAACACAAAAGACACGGTCGGAAACGGCGTGAGTTTCAGCAGCTTGTAAACGCCCTTGTTTCGCTGCCCGTAAACCTGGAACGCAACGCCCTGTACGGCCCAAAACAAGGTGCTGAGCGCAATCACGCCGACCAGCAGCCGTTCGCGGTATTCCGGCGAATCGAAGTAATACCCCAAGCCGGCCATCAAAAGAATGGGGAACAGCAAGGCGTAAAACAGTGTAATCTTGTCTTTCAGGCTCGTGACGAGCATCATGCGAAATACGGTCCGGATCATGTCGCCCCCTCCTCGGTCAGTTTCAGATAAAGTTCTTCCAGATTCGCCGCCTCATATCGCGCCAGCAATTCCTCCGGCGTTCCGTGCGCCATGACCCTCCCGCTCCGGATCATGACAATCCGGTCCGCCAGCTTGCCGACCTCCTCCATGTCATGCGAAGTGAAAACGACAGAGGTACCGGACTCCGCCAGACGGCGAATCAGTTCGTGAATTTCCCGCCTCGCCCGTGGGTCGAGCGCCGCCGTCGGCTCATCCAGAAACACCAGTTTCGGTTCGTGCACAAGCGCAACGGCGATCGCCAGCCGCTTCTGCTGGCCGCCGGACAGCCGGGAAGCCTCCGTACGGGCGACATCCCGCAGGCCGCAAAGCTCCAGGACCCGCAAGCCTTCCTCAACGGACAACCTCCGCTTGTGGAAAGCGGCGAAAAGCTTCAAATTATCCAATGCGCTCAAACCCGGGAAAAAGGGCGTCGACTGGAGCTGCACACCTACGCTTGCCTTGTAATCGTCACGCCAGTACGTTACGCTTCCCGCGTCCTGTCGTTTCAGGCCCAGGATCATGTCGAGCGTGGTCGATTTCCCCGCTCCGTTCGGCCCGATGACGGCAACCACTTCCTTCTCCCGGACTTCCAGGTCGATGCCGTTCACAACGGATTTGGAACCATACCGCTTGACCAACCCGGACGCCCGAAGCAGCACCCGATTCATGATTCGAACCTCCAAGTCTGTGGATTTTGCGAATTTTCAGCGAGTATGGCCTGCAATTCGTTCAGCAACCGCAACTGCAACTCGAACTGTTCGTACATGTTCCGAAAGACGAGCCGCACGTGCGGCGGGACGGGGCCGTACTTCTCCTTTTCCCGCTCGCCGGCTTTCATGGCCTCATAATCCGCTTCGATCCGCCGTTTCTGCTCTTCCAGCGCGGCTATGGCGACATCCGCCGGCAACGCCTCCAGAAAGGACACTGCGGTGTACAAGGCGGTCGGAAACACCACGGATGATTGCTTCAGCGCTTCCGTCAGAAGTTTCCGAAATTCCTCCCGGCCCCGGTCCGTGATCCGGTAGATCGCCTTCGCGCGGTTTCCCGTATGCTCCACGGATTCCAGCCGAACGAGCCCTTCCCCTTCCATCTTCTTGAGGGCGTGGTAGATCGAGCCCGGCAGAATGCCGGCCCACTTGTCGGACTGGGTCATCTGCAAAACCTGCTGGATTTCGTACCCGGACATCGGCTTGTGCGTCAACAACCCGAGCACCATTAAACGCGTCACCCGGATCCTCACCACCAATATTGTATATTCAATGTTGACCATTTGGCCCGATTTCAGTATATACGATGTGAAGTGAAATGTAAAGAACAATCGACAACTTGGAAGCCTGTTTAGTTTCTCGCCTTTTGTACTCCCTCAAGCGCCGCCTTTGCCGCAGCTTCGCCGGCCGCGCGGCCGGTGGAGAAGGCGGCGGTGATGTTGTAGCCGCCCGTGTAGCCGTGCACATCCAGGATTTCGCCGCAGAAATAAAGCCCTCGCATCAGCTTCGATTCCATGGTGCGGGGGTCCACTTCTTTTACGCTCACGCCGCCGCCGGTGATGAACGCTTCTTCGAGGGACAGGGTGCCGGTGGCGGACACGTTGAACTTCTTGCACCTCTCCGCCAAAGCGAGCCAGCCGGTGCGGGGCACGTTGCCCGCCTGCGACTCGCCGTCCAGGCCGGCGCGTTCCAGCAGGATCGGCACGAGGCGGTCCGGCAGATGCCGGCGCAGCAGCGTCTTCACCGCCTTGCGCGGTTCGGCGCGGGCTTCCGCCAGCCACTGGCCGGCCAGTTCGTCGGCGCTTCGCCCCGGCACAAGGTCGATGCGCACCGACACCGGGCCGCGGCCGTCCATGAGGGCGCGCACGACGAACTGGCTGCAGCGCAGCGCGGCGGGCCCGGACAGGCCGAAATGGGTGAAAATCATATCCCCCTCGTGTTCCGCAAGCTTCTTGCCTTTCCCGTCTTCTACCGTGAGGCGCACACCGCGCAGGGACAGCCCCTGGACTTCGCGATTCACAATCCACGGCTCGTCCGAGGTGATCGGCACTTCCGTGGGGTACAGCGGCGTGATGGTGTGGCCGGCCTCCCGGGCCCATTCGTAGCCGTCGCCGGTTGAGCCGGTGTGGGGGACGGATTTGCCGCCGGTGGCCACGATAACGCAACGGGCCGCGATCTCTTCCCCGCTGCGCAGCCGCACGCCGGCCGCCCGGCCGTCCGCGAACAGCACGCGCTCCACCGGCTCGTTCAACCTCACGTGGACGCCCAGTTCCCGCACCCGGCCCACCAGGGCGGCGACCACCGTCTTCGCCTTGTCCGTGGCGGGAAACATGCGGCCTTCGTCTTCTTCCTTGAGCCTGATCCCGAGGGATTCGAAGAACGCGATGATCTCCCGGCTGCCGAAGCGCGACAGGGCGCTGTGCAGAAAACGGCCGTTCCCGGGAAAATAGCGGATGAGCTCGGCCGTGTCCTTGTTGTTGGTCACGTTGCAGCGTCCGCCGCCGGAGATGCCGAGCTTTCGCCCCAGCCGGTCTCCCTTGTCCAGCAGCAGCGTACGCGCGCCGCCTTCCCTCGCCGCGATCGCCGCCATGAGCCCCGCCGGCCCGCCGCCGACCACGATGACGTCCCAGTTCCCGCCCAAATGGGTCACCCCGAATTTCCCTGCAAGTTTTGTCCGAATGACAGCCATCTCGATTATATCCGGGCCCGTCTTCCATTCAAAACTTTCGCATCCAAACAACCAAGCTTCGACAAATTCTACGTCCATGAGTTAAAAAAATCACAACAAAATCACTGCCAGTCAGCCCGGCCTATAAGCTGAGCGCGGTGAAGAAGCAATGTTCGGTGTCAGCCATGCCGCATGTGCCGAGCAAGATGCTGTGAAGCGCGGCACTCATTTTTCGCTGCCCGCGGAAAGCGAATGAATGCCCGCCAAAAAAATCTCGACCAGCAGGTGAAAGCTGGCGTCCGGGTCGACCTCCATGCCGAATCCGCCCTGCCGCTCGATGTCAGCAAAACCGTGCAAAAGGCTGCGAAACCCGCGTACCGTGTGGATCGCTGCTTCACCCTGCAGGCCGTAAGCCTCGAGCACGCGAAGGACGGGTTCGATCGCCTCCGCCGCCGCTTGTTCGACTTCGGCATCCCGCCGGTCAAGGGAACGCTGGGTGGCTTCGTACAATCCGGGATGCTTGCGGGCAAAGGCCAGATACGCTTCGGCCATCGCCCGCAAGGCTTCGTCGCCGGATCGGCCCATGGCCGCGCGCGCCAACGCATCCCTCAGCCGGTTTAACCCGTAAAGGGTCAGCTTCCTTCGCAATTCCGGCAGCCCGTTCACGTGATTGTAAAGCGAAGGCGTGCGAATCCCCAGTTTTTGCGCCAGCATGGCCAGCGTCAGATTTTCCAGCCCGTGCCCGTCGGCCAGTTCCGCCGCGATTTGGACGACTGTCTGTTGATCCAGTCCGGCCCTTGGCATGGATGTCAGCTCCTAGACGAAAGCATGGAGTGCCAGCGCGCGTTCCGCCTCGGCGATCGCCCGATCGATCGCGGGACCGGGCTCGTTCAGCATTTCTCCGTGTCCGGCCGCAAGAAGCGTCGGTTGGTATGCACGGAGTTTTCGCGCGCTTTCCAACGCTTTTCCTTTACTCCAGGTGGCCATGGCGGGGAAAGGGAACCATGGCCGAAACTGCCCGGCCACGGCAATGCCGCCCTGTGTCTGGAAGGCGTCGCCGGCGATCAGGGCGCCGTTTCGCGTATCCAGAAAGGCCATCGACCCGGGGGTGTGGCCGGGAGCAGCAATGGCAAGCAACGAACCGATCCGGTCGCCGTCTTGCAGCAAAATATCCGCCCGCGTTTTCAGCGCCTTCGGAAATCCGCCCCGGACCGGAGTGCGGGGTTCGTCCGCTTCCAGCGAAAAATCCCCGTGAAGCAAACGGGCGTCGCGTGCGGAAATATGGACCGTCGCATCCGGAAGCGCCTGTTTCAGGGCGTCCAGCGCGCCGACATGGTCGCTGTGGGCATGCGTCAGCACGATCCGGGTGATCGGCTTTCCCAGCCTGCGCATCGCCTGAAGAATGGCTTTTGCGCTGTAGGGCAAGGCCGCGTCGATCAGGGTCAAACCGTCATCTTCTTCGATGAGATAACAATTGACCGGAAACAACCGGGGCATAAAGGTGAGCTGATAAACCGTTCCGGCCCGTACCATTTTCAAGATAGCATCAACTCCTACTCTTACAAAACTAATTCAATTAGTATTATAAC
>DATCLN010000015.1:0-2574 GCA_036563895.1 Paenibacillaceae bacterium | reverse complement strand
CCGTTCGGACTGCGCAGCGCCGTCGGGTACCCCCATGCGCCCTGGTGGGCGGTGGAGCGGGACGATGAACCGTCCATCAATCCCACCGGCCGGATCATCGGATTGCTTTATAAGCAAAAAATCAAAACCGATTTTATCGGGGAAGCGTGGTTTCAGCGGAGCGTGGCGTACATCTGGCGGGTGCTCGAACGGGAAAAGCCGCAAGGGTATCTGGACGGTATCCAATGGATCACCTTTTTGCGGCATACTCCCGAACAGGGGCACGCCAGGGCGTGCCGGCCCGCGGTCGACGAACTGTTGCGCCGCCCCGGCACGATCGAGCTGGATCCGGATGCCGAAGGCTACGTGCACAAGGTGCTGGACTGGGCGCCGGACAAAGACAGCTATGCCCGCAGGTTCGTTTCGGACGCGGATTTGGACAGGCATTTGCGGGCTCTGGTCGAACAGCAGCAGGAGGACGGGGGGTGGCCGATTTACTGGGTGCCGGTCAGCCCCGGAGGGGAGTTGGAGTGGCGCGGCTGGATCACGGTGGAACGGCTGAAGACGCTCAAGTCGTACGGCGTGATCTGAGGATGCGGGACGGGGCCGGTACCAGCGCGAAATCGGGGCTTGACATGTTCCGCCCGCGGTCCGTCCGCCCGCTCTCCGGCGGCGGCCCCGGGCGTTTTTGCATTTGGCTGCGGTTTTCTTCATAATGATTTGAAAGATGGGCGAGGAGAGACCATGAAAAAAGAACAGATCGAAAAAGAAAAGCGGCCTGCATCGCACGCGTGGGCGATGCTTTTGTTTTCCGTCGGCGTGTTCATGGCGCAGCTGGACAACGGGATCATCAGCGCGGCGCTGACCACCATCAACCGGCATTTTGACGTGACGGACAACTGGGGCGCCTGGGGGATCACGTTGTACACGCTGGGGCTGTCCATCAGCCTGCCGATCGCGGGCAAGCTGTCCGACCGGTACGGACGGAAAAAAATTTTTATCGTCGAAGTGCTGCTGTTCGGCCTGGGGTCACTCCTGGTGGCGCTCAGCCCGACCTTCGGCGTGTATCTGGCCGCGCGGTTCATCCAGGCGCTGGGCGGGGGCGGCATTTTCATCATCGGCAGTTCCCACATCCTGAGCACGGTGGAGCCGGGGCGGCAGGCGAAGTATCTCGGCATGCTCGGCGCGATGAACGGGGTCGCGGCGGTGCTCGGGCCCAATATCGGCGCCTTCCTGCTGGATTGGACGGGGAGCTGGCACGTGCTGTTTCTGATCAACGTGCCCATCGCCGTTTTCCTGCTCGCCATGGGCTTTGCGAAGCTGTGGGAATCCGCCGATCCGAGCCCGGGTCGGCTGGATACGGCCGGCATCGCGGTGCTGTCCCTGGCCGTGCTGTCCCTCATGTACGGGCTGACGAACATCGACACGGATTTCTGGGAGAGTTTCCGGAGGGCCGAAGTATATGGCTTTCTGAGCTCCGCCCTGGGGCTGTTTGCCATCCTGTACGTATATGAATCGGCGCTGGAACGCAAGGCGGACGGCGACCCGATCCTGCCGATGCAGCTCATCCGGCAGCCCCGGTATCTCACGGTGCTCGTCATCGGCGCGCTGTCCGGCGGGACGCTGGCGGCGATGATTTTCATCCCGGGCTTTGTGGAAAACGTGCTCGGCATTCCGGCGGAAAAATCGGGCTACTGGATGACGCCGCTGGCGCTGGCCTCCGGAGTGGGCGCCGGCATGGGCGGTGCGCTCGTCAGCAAGCGCGGTCCGGTATTTGCCGTGGTGCTGTCGGGCGTCGTGGCGGCCGCGGGGTTTGCGCTCATCCCGCTGTGGACGGAAGCGAAGTGGCAGTTTGTCGTGTCCAGCATGATCGCCGGTGCCGGCATGGGGATCATCCTGGGGGCGCCGTTAAACATTCTGGCGACGGAGGGGCTATCGGCGAACAAAGGCACCGCGTTGGCCTCGCTGTCCCTGCTCCGCCAAGTGGGCATGACGATCGCCCCGACCATTTATGCGGGGTTCCTTGCGCGCAGCTACAACCGAATGGGCGACCTGTTCGCGACGGAGTTTCCGGGCATTCTGCAGGAGAACGTGGAGCGGGCGGCTCTCCCGTCGGAGGCGCTGGCCGAGTTGAGTGAGATCGGCCGGCGGATGGCCTCCGGAGCGGAGACTGTGGATGCCGGCCAGGCGAGCGAGATCATCGCTTCGATCCGGGACCCCGCTTTGCGAGAAGTGGTGGAAACCAGCGCGGCGGAAATCACACGGATGGCCGCGCAGAACGGCTACGGCGGCATCTACTGGGCCGCGGCCGCGATGGGCGTGCTGATCGTTCTCGTTGCTTTCATATTGGTTCCCTTGCGCAAGAGCCTGTCCGAACGCCTGGTCCGTTCCCGGCCGTGAGGACGGGCTTTTTTTATCAGGGATGTTTTTTTGGTTTGATCGAATAGCGGATTACGTTAGTCCTCTTTCTATTTGCTCAAAAATCAGAGGAAATGTATTATTTTAGAAGATATGGAAGGTGAAAGATTCGAGCGGAGGTTCGGAAGGATGGATAGAGGCGGCATTCTCGGGCGGGCGAAAACGTTCATCTACAAC
>DATCLN010000014.1:0-24521 GCA_036563895.1 Paenibacillaceae bacterium | reverse complement strand
GACCAACTCTACACGCCTCGAAGGAAGGTGAATCACGCGAAGGGGTAACGCCTCCTTTGCCAAATCCTTCAACAAATTCCCAGTTAAAATCTGGAAATCATCTGATTTTCGACTGGGTTTAGTTTGGTGTTGCCAATTTACCTGACTCGAGCGCTTTAAGGCCAAAAAAATTTCCAATTTTCACGAATCAGGGACTTGACATCTTACCGCTGGACTTCCGCCTGTTTCACAGTCGTGTGGGCCCAAACAGACCGCCTCTGTGCGCAGGCACCGCCCAAGCGGTTTACGGCCTTGCAGGCCCAAGCCGGTCACGTTTGCGCAAGGGCGGCACGCCATTGTTTCAGCTCGGCGACGGCGCCCTTGGCCAGAAACGACTGCTCGGAAGCGACGACCACGTAGGTGGCGCCTTTCCGGACCATTTCCAGGCCTTCTTCCGCGGAAGCGACGAACGTTCCCGCGATGCGCCCGGCCTGCCGGATGCTGGCGAAAGCCGCTTCCATGGCGGCCCGGACTTCGGGATGGCCGAGCTGGCCGGGATATCCCAGGCTTTGCGACAGATCGGCGACGCCGATGAAGAAGCCGTCGGCTCCCGTCTCCTGCAGGATCTCCGGCAAGGCCCCGATCCCCCGGACCGTCTCCACCTGGGCGATCACCACCGCGTCCCGGTTCGACGCGGCAAGATACCCCGACTTGTCGACCATGCCGTACCGGGCCGCACGGTGGGAAAACGACACGCCTCTTGATCCGACCGGATGATACCGGGCCGCGGAGACGGCTTCCCGCAGCTCCTTGGCCGACTCGATGTGCGGCACCTGAACCCCGCTGGCGCCGCAGTCCAGGGCGCTCTGAATGAGCGAGTGGCGGTTTTCCGCCACCCGCACGATCGTCGGCAGCCCCGCCGTGTCCGCGGCGCGGACCAGTTCCGCCACCTGGGCGATGCTCAGGGGCCCGTGTTCCATATCCAGTATGACGAAATCGAAACCGAGAAACCCGAGCTGTTCGACCAGTTCGGGGGCGGCCACCTTGACGAACGTTCCGATGAGGGGCGTTCCGGATTCGAGCTTCTGCCTGAACTCGGAATACAGCACCTGGCGCCCCCCTCAACCGCCGTATTCTTTTCTGGCGGGGCTGAAGACGTCAAGGTTGACCACCGTTTCGGTTCCGGTCACTTCCGCGTAATGGACCACGTCGCCGGGAATCACCAACACGTCGCCCGGGCCCATGGGCACGACTTCGTCGCCGACGTGGAAGTTGCAGGTCCCCGACATGATGTATACGATTTGCTCGTGCGGATGGGAGTGCGGCTTCGGTTCGTGTCCGGGTTTCAGGTAGTTGATGCAGACGGTCGCCTTTTCCCCGGAAAACACCTTCCGCGTGACGCCTTCGCGGACATATTCGAGCGGGAGCTGGTCCCAGTTCGCTTTTTTCACCGTAAAGTTGTTGGACATGGCTGCCATCCCTCCAGCGTTGAATGATGATGGATGATTGCCTCCTGCACGCCTGCATGCCTACACGCCAAGCAGCGACCGCGTCGCCGCCAGGGCGTCCAGCACCGTCATGAAGCCGAGTTCCTTCTGGCGCCGGATGAGCTGCGCCGCCTTGTCGGCGTCCTTCGCCCTGAGCGCTTCCACGACGCTGAGGTGTTCCTTGTTGGAATCCTTGAACCGCTGCGGATTCAGGTAAAATACCGTCCGGGAACGTTCGCTCCGCATATACAGGTTTTCGATCAGTTCGACGAGAATCGGAGCGTGGGACGCCTTGTACAGGGTCTTGTGGAATTTGCGGTTGTACTCCCCGTACATGTAGATGTCGCCCTTCCGGTAGCATTCGTCCATCATGCTGACATAGTGCTCCAGTTCGGCGATTTCCTCTTCCGTCGCGTTTTGCGCGGCCAGCCGGGCCGCCAGCGTCTCCAGCTCGATGCGGATGAGGAAGATTTCTTCCAGGGTGTCGACGCTCAAAGAAGCGACTCTTGCCCCGCTGTGCGACTTGAAGTCGATCAGGCCTTCCGACGCCAGCTTTTTCAGCGCTTCCCGCACCGGAATGTCGCTGACTTCAAGCTGCCTGGCGATTTCGCGAATGACGATGCGCTGGCCGGGTTGATATTGGTTTGTCAAAATTTTTTCTTTCAGGAATGCATATACCTTTTCCGATTTCGTATCCACTCCGACTATCCCCTCAAACGCATGTATTTTTTCTCCGAACGCCCCGCACCGGGCCTCGGTCAATCGCGATCACCCGAAAGCAAGAATCGGCATGAAACCATAATTATTTCTAATTATTCTAACTTACATTTCGACGTCGCTGGCAATTTTCATTCTTTTGTTCTTGATTCCGCTGAAGATGCTGAGCAGAAGGACCAGAATCGCGATGCCGAGAATCGTCGACGAGATCGGCCGGGTGAAGAAGATCAGCATCCCGTTTTGCGACGTCGCCAGCGATTGCAGGAACGAAGATTCGATCTGGGACCCCAGGACGAACGTGAAAATGATGGCCGCGATCGGGATGTCCAGCTTGCGGAAGAAGTATCCGACGATCCCGAAAAAGACCGTCATCGCCACGTCCCACAGGCTTCGGTTGACCGCGTACGTGCCGGTCAGGGTGACGATCAGGATGAGCGGGTACAGGAGCTTGTAGGGAATCGCCGCGATTTTGGCCCACAGCCGGATCATCGGCAGGTTCATGATGAGCAGGATGACGTTGCCGATGAACATGCTGGCGATGACGCCCCAGGTGAAGTCCGGATTCTTGGTGAACAGCGTCGGACCCGGCGTGAGTCCGTGCAGGATGAAGGCGCTCAGGATGACCGCCACCGTCGGCGACGTCGGCAGCCCTAACGTGAACAGCGGGATGAGCGACGCGCCGCTGTGGGCGTTGTTGGCCGTCTCCGGCCCCGCCACGCCTTCGATGGCGCCCTTGCCGAAACGGGACGGATCCTTGGCCAGCCTTTTCTCGGTGGTATAGGACATCAGGGAAGCGATGATGGCGCTGGCCCCCGGAATGAGGCCGAGCATCATCCCGATGCCCGTCCCTCTGCCGATCGCCTTGAAGGACGGTTTCCATTCGTCCCTGCGCGGCATGAGTCCGCCGATCTTGGCCGGCTTCATCGATTCGATGGATTGTTCCAGGCTGATCAAAATTTCCGAGAAGGCAAAGAGCCCGATGGCCAGAATCGTAAAATCGAAACCGTCCAACAGGGCGGTCTGCCCGAAGTTGAAACGGACCAGGCCCGTAATCGGGTCCATCCCGACCAGGGACAGCAGCAGCCCGATGGCGGCGGCGACCAGGCCCCGGATGATCGATTTGCCGACCAGGGCGATGAGCATCACCAGGCCGAACATCATGATGGCGAAAAATTCCGGCGGGCCGAATTTCAGGGCCAAGTTGGCCAGCACGGGGCCGATCAGCGCCAGGCAGACGATCGCCGTGACCCCGCCGATGAATGAACCGATGGCCGCGATGCCGAGGGCGGCTCCCGCGCGGCCCTGTTTGGCCATCTGGTGGCCGTCGATGCAGGTGATGACCGAAGCGGTCTCGCCGGGGACGTTGATGAGCACCGAAGTGATCGTCCCGCCGTACATGGAACCGTAGTAGATGCCGGCCAGCATGATGATCGCGGACACCGGGTCCATCCCGAACGTCACCGGGATGAGCAGCGCCGTCCCCGCCACCGGGCCGAGCCCCGGCAGAATCCCGACGAGCATGCCGATCGTCACGCCGAGCAGGCAGTACAGCAGGTTCCAGCCCGACAGGGCCGTCTCAAACCCGTGAAGCAGCGACAGGAATGAATCCATCCGTCCACCTCCTTTGACCGTGCGTGTTCGTCAAATCCCGCGCGGGACTGGCGGTCAGAAACGAAACTCGGGAAGCAGGATGCCCAGGAAATTCCGGAACAGATAATAGAGAGCAAGCGGCGCCACTACGGCCGGAATGAGGGCGATGTACCATTTGTAATGCCTGATGAGCAGCAAAAACAAGAAAATCATGCCGGTGACGATGTAACCCAGGTAACGGATCAGGAACACATACGCGATGAGGCATCCCAGCACGTACAGGAGGCTTCTGAGCCCCTGTCCGACAGGCCATGGCTCGTCGCTCTGATTTTTGCCCCGCAGCGCTTCAATCAGGCACAGCAGCGACAGCACGAGCAGGATGCCGCTCATCCACGTGGGGAAAAAGCCGGGACCCGGCCCGTAGGAACCCCTGTACGGGTACTGGAACGACTGGAACAAAAAGATGAGCGATACGCCCAAGATGGCAATGGAAGCGATGATTCCCGCGATCGGTCTGGACACAGTCGCAGCACCGCCTTTCACGGCTCAAGCAGGAGGGCTTCTTCCCGGCGCCGTGTATGCGATTGTTCGAAGGTGGCCGGCCGGGAAGAAGCCCGCCCCGATGTCGCCGAATTATTGCTTCAATCCAGCGGATTCGATGATCGTCTTGTTGATGTTGGACTCTTCCTCAAGGAGCGCCTTGAATTCGTCCGGACCCAGTACGTTGATCTTGATGCCGGCTTTGTCGAGCGTTTCGATGACCTTCGGATCTTCGGCCGCTTTGCGGAACGCTTCGTACAGGAGCTCGACGATTTCCCGCGGCGTGCCCTTCGGCGCGAACACGCCGTTGAACACTTCGGACTTCACGTTGATGCCCTTTTCCTCGAGGACGGCCGCGTCCGGATAGGCGTCGGATTTGCCGGTGGTGAAGATGGCGCGCAGGCCTTCGACCTTCCGGCCTTCCAGGATGGCGCCGTCCACGTGTCCGCCCAGCGCGTTGGTGGTGGCGGTGGAGGAACCGTCAAACGGCACGTGTCTCATCTTGATGCCCGCGACGTAGTTGACGGCTTCGAGGGCGAGGTGCGCCGTCGTGCCGGGGCCGGAGGTGCCGACGGTGAACTTGTCCGGGTTCGCCTTGACATATTCAAACCATTCCTCGAACGTCTTCCAGGGCGCGTCCTCGCGGACGAGCAACGCCTGCGGGATGGAGGTCAGGCGAGCCACCGGAACCATGTCTTCCAGCTGGTAGGTGGTGGTGCCCATGTGCGGTGCGATGACGGTAGGACCGTTGGGCAGAACCGCCAGGGTATGGCCGTCCGGCGCCGAGTTGACCATTTCCGTCGTGCCGATCACGCCGCCACCTCCCGTTTTGTTGTCCACCACGATGGTCGGATTGTTGGGCAGGTGCTTGACGACGGCTTCCGCGAACGCCCGGGACACGGTGTCGATGCTGCCGCCGGGCGCGAACGGAGCGATGATCCGGATCGTGCCCTTCGGGAAGTCGATTTGCGGCGACGCGCTCGGCTGCTGGCTTTGCCCCGTCGACGCGCCGGAGGACGGCGACGGGCTGGGGGAAGGACTGGCGGACGGGCTGGAACCGCCGCTTTGGGAGCCTTTCTGGCCGCCGCAGCCGGCGATGAAAAGCACCAGGCACACAAGCATGACCAACAGTACACGGTAAGGTTTCATTTTCACGGATACCCCTTTCCTTATTTCTTGATGGTTTTATTGGAATGAAAGACTTCTTTCGTCACGCGAAACGGGCGGTTTCGACTCCGTTGACGACGTGCAGTGGACGATTGTCCTCTTCCGCCTTGACGATGTTCTGGAACGACATGCGCACGACCCTCTCGAAGGTGTCGATCGTCCCCGCCGCGATATGCGGCATCGCAACGACGTTGTCCAACGCCAGCAGCGGATTGTCCGGATTGACCGGTTCCATCTCCCAGGTGTCGATGCCGGCTCCCGCGATGATGCCTTCCTTGAGCGCCTGGTACAAATCCTGTTCCTTCACGATGCCGCCGCGGGCGACGTTGATGAGGATGGCTTCCCTTTTCATCAGCCGGAGCTGCTCCATCCCGATCATTCCCTTGGTCTCCGGAACGAGCGGCACGTGGATGCTGACGATGTCCGACTGTTTCAGCAGCTCTTCCAGCGGAAGGTAGGTGGCGCCAAGCTCCTTTTCCTTCTCTTCGGGCGCGCGGACGATGTCGTAGTAGACGATTTTCGTGCCGAACGCCCTGGAGCGCTTCGCCGTTTCCTTCCCGATGTTGCCGAAGCCGATCAGGCCGTGGACCTTGCCGTCCATTTCATGGGACACGGGCCGGTACGCCCAGTTCGGCCATTTCCCTTCCTTCGTCTGCCGGTCGATCGGCAGAAGATGGCGGTACAGCGCGAGGATGAACAGGATGGTGAGTTCCGCCACGGCGACGCTGTTGCCGCCGGGCACGATGGCAATCGGAATGCCCAGCCGGGTCGCCGTTTCGACATCGATGTTATTGACCCCGATGCCCGTGCGCTGGACCAGCCGGAGCTTCCTGGCCGCTTCCAGCGTCTTGCCGTCGACGTGGGTGTTGATCACCACCATGTAGTCGGCTTCAGGCAGCCGGGCCTGGCGCTCCGCGGCGTCCATCTCCTGCCAGAACCACAGTTCGTAGCCTTCAGGCGTGTACTTTTTGAGGACGTCCCGGTACCGGCCGGGCGCCTGGTCCATGTACAGCACCTTTTTTCCTGACAAGCTTTCTCCCCCTTTTGGCGTCGGACTTGAGGCGGCCGTTCATCCCTCCGCCAGGAACGTGGTGTTCTCGACACACATCGTCCGGATTTCTTCCTCCGAAAATCCGTTGTTCGCCAGATTGGTAACGAAAGTGATCAATCCCTCCTCCGGATACGGCGTGTTGGTTTGGCCAAGGTCCGAAGACAGAATGCAGTGCTTCGGACCAAGATAGCGCATCAGGTCGTAGAAGTAATCCCACGGCGGGCCGTAGGGCGGTTCGATGAGCCCGAAGCACATCTCCATGTAGGCCCCGAGCTCGGCGAGTTCCTTTTGCTCCTCCTTCGACAGATTGATGGAGGGAAACGTCGGATGGGTGACGACGATCTTCTTGATGTTCCGTTCGCGCGCCGCCCGGACCAGGGCGTAGATTTCGTCCCTGCCCAGATGACCCGTGGCGAGGATGAGATTTTTCTGGGCGATGATGTCCAGAACGTCCAGCGTTTCCGGGGTGAGCTTCCCGTCCTTGAGCACGGTGATGCCGCCCTGGATTTTGCCTTGATTCTTGAGATCAAGCAGCACTTTGGCCCAGGGGGGCAGCTCGTCGTAGCTCCCCCGGCTGAACATGTATTCAAGCTCGTTGGCGGCGTCGAAGGTGGGCATCCAGATGATTTTCGCGCCGTCCCTTGCGGCCATTTCCACGGCCATGGGATTGATGCCGCCGACCGAATAGTTCAGGCACAGGGCGCCGATCGGATTGACGTCGGGGTAGAGCTTCTTGGTCAGCCGGGCCCTCTCGGCCGAGCAGAAATAGTGCGACTTGATGCCGAAACCCTTCATGCCGAGCTTCCGGACCCGCTCCGCCATTTCAAAGTCGTCAAGCTTGCGGGGCGGGATGTCCGGTCCCGTATGGACGTGAAGATCGTACGCCCCTTCGAGCAGTTCCTCGTACATGGGCCACTCCCCTTTTTTGGGTATATTTTTTGAAAGAAATCGATATATAATAGAAACAAAGATTATATATCATCCTGGGGATAAAAAACCGGGACTGCAAACCTGCGGCCAGCTCAGGCGAACGTGATGGTTCCCTCGTACGGGCAGCGCACGGCGCACAGCCCGCAGCCGTTGCAGTTGTCGTTGACGGCCGGCGCGGCACCGTCCAAGGTCATCGCGCCAAAGAAGCAGGCTTCCAGGCACGGCTTGTCCGGGCATTCCGCGCAGGAGACGGGATTGACCACCGCCCTTCGTTCCGGGAACGCCACCGATTCGGCCTTGCCCATCTGCCTGACGGCCGATCCGATCAGGTCCGGCAGACGGGAAATGTTTTTCCGCCTGAGATAGTCCATGAGCCCGTCGAGGATTTCCCGGACCAGGCCGTATCCGCGCACCATCACGCTGGACGCCACCTGGACCGCCCGGGCTCCCGCCATCAGGAATTCGGCGGCGTCGGACCAGGAATCGATGCCGTTTCCGCCGATCACCGGGCAGCCGGTTTCCTTGTGCACCTTGGACGTCCAATACAACGCCAGCGGCTTCACCCAGGGACCGCCGATGCCGTTGTACCCGTTCAGGACGGGTTCGCCGCTTTCCACGTCGATGATGAGGCCCTGGAAGCGGTGCATCACGGTGACGGCGACCGCCCCGGCTTCGCGCAGGGATTGCGCCAATCCCACCACGTCCGGCGCGTGAGGGCTGATTTTCGCGATAATCGGCACATTGACGACCCGGGTGAGGGAACGGACGACTTCCGCCGCGTGATCCGCGGCCTGGCTGATCTTCAGCCCCATCATGTGAGACGTGTGTCGGGCGTGCGGATTGCCGAAATTGAGCTCCAGCGCGTCGACGCCGGCCTCCGCCAGCTGTGCCGACAGCCGCTCCCATCCTTCGGGGGTTCCCGCGTTGACGCTGCCGATCAGACGCACGTCCATTCCGTCGGCCAGCCGCTTCCAGGCGGGGAAATGCTTCAGCACCTCGTCGACGGGCTGCAGCGGTCCGCCCCGGGAGAAGAAGGTATAGCTGCCTGCGGGATAGCGGGAACGGCCCATTTCGTCCAGGATGACGAAGCGCGTGATGCCCTTGTTCTGGAAGGACAAAAGTTCGCTCACGGACTTAAGCACCACCGCGCCGGCACCGGATTTGATAGCGCTTTCCACGTTGCCAATCCGCGTCGCGTCGCAGGCGCCGATCCATACCGGATTTTTGAAGCGCAATCCCATCAGTTCGACCGTCAGATCCGGTTGCAAGGCGAACACCTCTATTCCAGATTGAGTAGGCGCTGCGGATTCCGTTTGATCATGATCTCGATGTCGCCGGCGGAAAATCCCTTGCCTAGGAGCAGCTCCACGAACCGCATCAGTCCGGGAACCGGACGGGGGTTGCCGACCTGTCCGTAGTCCGACGAGACGATGACATGGTCCACGCCCACCGCCTGGATGATTTCGCAGATCCGGTCGAGATCCACGTGACAGTAGCGCGACACCGGGTCGGCGATGACGGCGCACACTTCGATGAAAACGCCCTTGGCCGCCCAGTCTTTCATCTGGGCGATCGTCGCGTCGACCATGTACATGGGATGATTGGCGATAATGTGCCGGACCCCTTGCGACAGGGCATAGTCGATGATGGCCGACACTTCCTCCGCCGTGCCGTGGCCCGTGCCGATGACGAGATCGTCTCCCTGCGACACCAGGCGGATGACTTCCTTTACCTTGGGGTCCAGTTCACCGTTTTCGTCCAAAATGCGGATGTACTCGTCCTTCGTTTGCAGTTCGCTTTTCGTCTTCGGATACGCCATGCCGTGCGCGGCCAGCGACCGGTGGTGGTTTTCGCAGGATACGGTGGGCATCCACACCACTTTGGCGCCCATCATCATGGCGGTCTCCACCGCCAGCGGATTGAAACCGCCTACATGATTGTTAAGGGTGATTCCGGAAAACACGTGGAAATCTTTCCGGGTGACGATGTGCTTCTGGACCAGCTGCGTGGCGGCGACGAACGGGACCTGGTGATCCTTGATGACGATGGCCCGCTGCCCCGCTTCCTCGGCTTCCTTCACCGCTTCCACGATGTCCAGTTCCCGCGGGACGATGGACGGGCCGGCGTGCATGTGGACGTCGAAACTGCCCCGGAACAATTGTCGGATGGTCATGAGGAATACCCCGTACGAAATTGAGATATGAAACCATGAAAAATCATATATAATTTGTTTCAAAAATATTATACAATTTGTGATTTGATTATATATTTCAATAGGTTATAAAGTCAATCGGCGATTTTTTTCGGGTGGTCATATCCCGATAAACAATTCTTTTGTCTCACAAAAAAGGGCCAAAGGTTTCCAGCCTTTGGCCTTCGGACTTTTCCGGCGCAATTTTTCCGTTTTTCGGTTTCATCCAGGGGACCATAACTGGCTGCCGACACGTTCAAATTTAATAGATCGCCGCACGTAAAAAAGGAGCAAGGCCGGGTTGCCGGCTTGCTCCCTTTTTCTTCACTCGGGAATAAACAGCTTGTCCACGCGGGTGCGTAAATGCCTGGCCAGCTTGAACGCCAGCGGGAGCGACGGGTCGTACTTGTCGTTCTCGATGGCGTTGATCGTCTGCCGGGACACTCCGCATAACCGGGCCAGTTCCTCCTGGGAAATGTTCAGCGCCTTCCGCAGCTCCCAGATCCGGTTTTTCACCCCAGATCACCGTATTTTCATATGTAGACGATGATCGAGACCAGAAAAATGACCGCCGCAATCATCGGGAGCAAAAGCGGGTTCGTGTCCGCATCGCCGGCTGCCATTCTCCGCGCCGTTTCCAGCACGAGCAGGACCACCATCCCGACGAACGCAGCGGACATGGCCTTGGTCCGGATCAAAACGCTTCTTTCGTCTCCCCGCCTGGCCAGCGACCACAGCATATATCCGATCGCCGCGGCGAGAGCGGCCAGCAGGACGATCATCAAAATACCCGGGCGGATGGCGGATGTCAAATATGTTTTACATTCAAAAACTATTCCAGCAGGATCTCCACGATCTCGTTGTTCGTCGCCACGCGCATGGGCATGCCCCAGGTCCCGACGCCCGAGGTCACGATGACGTGCGGGCTGGCGGGATCTTTTTGATAGTGGCCGTAGTCGACCACAAAAAGCAGATTCGTGATCAGGTTGGCGGGGAAAATCTGCCCCTTGTGGGTGTGGCCGGACAAAATCAGGTCCACGTCGTATCCGTATTCTTCGATGTGGCTCGGCCGGTGGTCCAGGACGATCCGCGGCAGATCCGGTTCCAGCCCGGGCAGGAGGTCGGCGAAGGACTTCCGCTCCAGTCCGCCGTATTCGCCGATGGGCGACGAATCCAGGCGTCCGATCACGGTAACAAGCCCGTCCACGTTGACATGCTCGTCCAGGAGCACCCGGATGTTGCTGTCTTCAAGGAACTGGAGCATCAGCGGGAACGTTTCGCCGCCGTCATGATTGCCCAGGGACGCGTATACGCCGTAGGTGGTTTTGATCTGTCTGAGCAGTTCGCTTGCCCGCGCCGGATCGCGAATCTCATGAAAATCGTCGTCGAAAATATCCCCCGGAATCACGACAAGATCCGGCTCCATGCGGTTGATCCGCGCCACGATCTCCTCCAGCCGGCTTTCCGACCGCACCGCGCCCAGATGCAGGTCGCTGATCAGCACGATTTTCAGCGGCCGGGCCAGGGCGGGATCGTTCAGCTTCACCTCATACCGCACCTCATGAATCTGCGTGGCGTGCCAGATGCCGTATCCGGTGAAGCCCGCCGTGCACAGGACGGCGAGCAGCGCCGACCAGAACCGGACCGCCGCGGGAAGCGGCGAAGGCACGAGCCGCGCCAGCCTGCCGATGAGCAGCACGACGTCCGTCGCCAGCACCGACAGAAACAGATAGACGAAAATCCCCATCCAGTAGGCGCCAAACCACGACACCGCGTGCTTGACGGACCCCGGCAGGGGGAAAAACGACAACACGAGCGTGAGGGCCATTAGGCCGTACACGAGGGAAAAAAGCCGGCCTTTGACCGCCGGGAAAACAACTTTAAGCCCTCTGTACAGCCGGCGCCCGATGTAGTAGTTGGCCCCGCCATAGACCAGCAGCACAAAGGCAAATCCCAGGATGATCGACCAAATGTTCATGGATGACTCCCGATCAGGAATTTACGTTTGTCCATCCTGCAACAATCCCAGCGTTTTCGCCGGTCCCTGCAGGAAAACATTAAACAGGAACTTCGCCGCCTGCTCGACATTGAGGGGTGTCTGCGACTGGTACGCGTATTCCGCAAGGCTCAGCGAGACGGACGTGAACACGATGACAAACAGATCCGCGGAGAGGGGCATTCCCACCTTGAGCTTCTCCAGCTGCGGAAAAAGATGCTCCACTGCCACGCGTTTCAGTTTGTTTCGAAGCTTGGCCTGGAAGGACGAGTAACTGCATTTCAGGAGAAAATGCAGCAGCTCCTTGTTTTCCTGATAGCATTCAAATATCTGCACGATGGTGTGGTAGCGGGATTCGATGAACAGCCGGGGATCGGGTTCCTTCGGGATGTTATCGACGAGAACCCGCTCGATTTTTTCCGCCATTTCGTTTTCGAAGCTGTCCAGCATGTCGTATTTGTCCGTAAAGTGCAGGTAAAACGTGCCCCGGTTGATATTGGCGCGTCTGGCGATGTCGCCGACGGTGATGTGCCGAAAGTCTTTCTCCTTCAGAAGGTCGATGCAGGCCTGCAGGATCGCCGCCCGGGTTTTCTGTTGCCTCCGGTCCATTTGTCCACCCCGGTCAACATTTTCATGAACAAAGAGCGCCCCGTTGTTGATTATTGAACAAAGCGTCCAAACCTGATCATGGTGGACCGCTTGAATTCATCATATACTAAAGTCGCAAGAAAATGAACACGGTGTTCATTAAATTGGAGGGTGACTCCGATGGAAAAAATAACCCGCAACCCCCGCCTGCTGGCCGCCCCGATCGCGGTGGCCGTCGTGCTGGGACTGATCCTCATGTCGGCGATCTATCCCATGGTCAAAATGAGCCCGAAAAACATTCCCGTGGGGATCGTGGCGACGGACGAAGGCGAAATCGGCAAGGCGCTGGCGGCCGGACTCATGCAAAACGCGCCGGAGACCGTGAGGTTTGTCCGGTTCGACTCCGTGGCGCAATTGGAAGAGGCCATGGACAAGCGCGACGTGTACGGGGCGCTGGTGCTGCCGGCCGATTTCTCGGCCAAGCTCGCCACGCTGCGCACCGGCGCGCCGGAGAAGGCGACGGTGCAAATTTACGTCAACGAAGGCGCGAACCCGACGGTAGCCAACCTCATGCAAACCGCGCTCGCCAACATGGCGTCCATGATCAACGCCCAGCTGAGCGCGCAAATGCTGTCCGCCAACCCGGACGCGCCCATTCCGGCCGGCCGCATCGCGGACTTCGCCAACCCCGTCCGGACGGAAATCGTCAAGATCAATCCCGCGGGCCATATGGGCAACGCTCCCCTATCGTTCCTGACGGGCGTCTGGTTCACCAGCCTGATCGGCGGCGTCGCGCTGTATCTGTTCGGAAACAGGCGGTCCTTCGCCTCCAGGGCGGAAAAGCTCAAATTGAACGCGGTCCAGTCGGTCATGCCGTTCGTCTACGGACTCGTGACGGGGTACGTGCTGGCCTGGTACTCCACCTGGCTGTACGGATTTGAATACGAATCCTTCAACAAGGTGGCGCTGTACCTCGCGCTGGTCGTCGCCGCGTTCGTGTTCATGATCTTTGCCACCCTGCGCTGGCTGAAGCTGCCGGGCATCGTGATTTACGTGCTGCTCATGTTCTTCAGCATGCCCGCGGTGCAGCTCGCGCCGGAAATGATGCCCGCCTTCTACCGCGACTGGCTGTTTTCGTGGCTGCCGATCCGCATCTATGTCGACGGGATCCGGGAAATCCTGTTCATCAGCGGGGACTATTTTAACCGCTACAGCATGATCCTCATCTGGATCCTGGTCGTGGCATTGGTGCTCGTGTGGGTAAAAAACCTGTCAGAAAAAACGAAAACGGCAAAGGCGTAACGAAAACACAAGCGCCCCTTGCGGCGGGAGGCCGTCCGCAAGGGGCGCTCGCCTTCACGTTGCGCGGCGCCGCAGCACGCGAACGCCGTACGCCGACAGTTCCAGCCCGCCGCCAGGCGCAAACGCCTCGCCGCTCTCCATGTCCATGTATTCCCGCCCGTCAAGCGCAGGGCGAACCGGCCCGCCGGTGAAGTTCTGCACAAACACGTAATCGTGCTCGCCGTCGATACGCAGGCCCGCGGTCACGCCGCGCGACAGGTCCGTCTCCAGCGCGCGCCGGACGCCAAGCCGGCGAACCAGACCGCCGTAAAAATCGTCGTAAAACGGCGGCTGCGCCCGTCCGGCCGATAGTACGCGCGCCCCGCGCCGAGCCGGCGCACGGTGAGGGCCGGACGCCCGGCGTAGAAATCGTCCGTATACTCCGCCAGCACCTCGGCGGACTCCGCGTGCACGAGCTCGCACAGCTCGCGGATCTCGTACGTCCGCCCCTCGGACAGCCCCACCTCGGCGGCGCCGGCAGCGTTCGCGCGCATTCCGTTTCGGTCCACGTCATACAGCCCGTCGATCAGCGCCGTGCCGAGTACGGTCCGCATCACGGAAAACCAGACCGAACCGCCCGCAGGGGATCAGCCGGCCTCTCGTCCGACCAGCCTGCGCCCCGTCAGCCGGCAGTCATGCGCTGCAGCTCCGCGGCGAGCTCGTCCAGCTGGTTGTAGCTCTCGCTGATTTCGCTGACGCGGGCGTCTTGGGTGGAGATGCTGGACAGCATTTCCTCGACGGCCGCCATGTTGCTTTCCGTCGTTTCGGCGATGACGTTGATGTCCGCGGCGGATTTGCGGTACTCGCGGAGCACGTCGTCGGCGGCCTTTTGTACCCGTTCGGCCTGTTCCTTGACGTTTTCGGCGTCCTCGTACAGCGCATTCATCACTTCGGCCATCTGCCGGGCGGCCTGGTTGCTTTCCGCAGTCATTTGCCGGCCCAGCATCACCTGCTCCACCGCCTGGCTGGTCATCACCCGGATCCGTTCCAGGATTTCGCCGATTTCCTTGGTCGACTCCTGGGAGGTGTTGGCCAGCTTGCGGATTTCGTCCGCCACGACGGCGAAGCCCCTGCCCTGTTCCCCGGCCCGGGCGGCTTCGATGGCGGCGTTCAGGGCGAGCAGCTGCGTTTGCTGGGAATTTGGTTGATGGCCTCGACGATTTCGTGGATTTTTTCATTGAACGCATGGAGTTCGTCCATGATGGCGGCGGACTGTTCCATGACGCCCTGGACCCGGTTCATTTTTTCCGACAGGTTCAGGGCTTCCGCCCGGCCGCTGCTTGTCAGCCGCACGGAATTGTCCGACAGCGCTTTCATGTCCGCCGAAGCCGCGGCGAGGGATTCGACGGCCTGCTCGATTTCCTGAATCGATTCGTTCAGATCGGTGATGCTCCTCGTCTGCGTTTCGATGCTGGTCGTCAGCTGGGTGAAGGCGGCGGTGATTTCCTGGGAAATGGTGCGGGTGGTCGCAATGTTTTCCTTCAGCCTGGTGCTGAAATCGTTGAGCACCGAGAGGGAAGCGGCGACCCGCCCGATCATGTCCTGCACTCGGTTTTTCTCGGTCACGGCCTGTTCCCGTTGCCGTTCCGCCTCGACCTGCAGCCGTTCGCCAAATCTCGACGAGGCCATGAGAGGCGCCGCGATCAGGAACAGGAAACGCTTACTTTCTTTTATAAAGCGAACAGACCGTCCAAATACAGAGTTCGGGAGAAAAGCCGGTTGTCATCCCTTCCGGAATTAATCGATTAATTAAGGAGGCAGCGGGCATGAATGCGACTCCTTCGGCCGCGGCCCACGCTTCTCCCCCGATCGCCGAAACGAGCGTCCACATCGAAAACGTCGCCATCATCTCCGTGCCCGCGGCCCGGCAAATCGCGCATCCGGAACTTGCGCACCATCTGCTGTGTTACGTCGTCAACGGGACGGTCCGCTTCTGGGAGAACGGTGAAGACCGCGTCCTGCGGAAAGGCGACATCGTTTTGGCACGGCCGGGGAACGCCTATAAAATGGAAAGCGGGGACGGTTCGCCCTACGCGATGCTTTCCGTCGCCTTCGACATGAACGGCCATCTGCCGTCCGCGCCGAACGCGGCGCATCGCACCTACCTGGGCAACTTTTATAACCATCCCGTCGAGAAACAGCTTTACGAACTGCTCAAGACGTTCCGAAAAAAAGATCTGCTGCACAGCCTGCTGTGCAAATACCTGTTCGTCAAGATCCTGTCCGATCTGGTTGGCAAGCCGGACGAAACGCCGGATGCGCTGCCTCCGCAGAAGACGGCGGCCAAGATGCTGCTGATCCGCAACTACCTGATGGACCATTACAACGAGGACATCAAGATCAAGGATCTGGAATCCATCTCCGGCCTCAGCAAAAACTACCTCATCTCGCAGTTCAAAAAATACTTCGGCATGCAGCCGATGAAATACCTGATCTGGCTGCGCATCGAGAAAGCCAAGGAACTGGCGCTCAACACCGACCTGTCGTTCAGCGAAATCGCCAGAATCGTCGGCTATTCGGACATCCATACGTTCGGCAAGATTTTCAAGCGCAAGACCGGCGTCAGCCTAAGCCAGTTCTGTTCAATGATCAACCCCGACTGAACCCGCACACCGAAAAGAAAATGGAGAGAAGTCATGGTCAGACTGAAGGACATCGCGAAAAAAGCCAACGTTTCCACCGCCACCGTTTCATACGTGCTCAACGGCACCGGCAACATCAGCAAGGAAACCCGGGAGAAAGTGCTGAAAGTCATCGAGGAGCTGAACTACACCCCCAACCAGATCGCCAAAAGCCTGAAAACGAACAAAACAAGCACGGTGGCGGTCATCGCGGAAGACATCACGGTGTTCAATACGCCGGAAATCATCGACGGCATCAACGAATGCGCGGACGGCCTCGGCTTTTCCATCATTCTCGCCAACCTGCGCGTCCACCGCAGGATCGGCAACCGTTTCTCCGAAATCGAATCGTGCAAGCCCGCCATCAAGCAGGTGCTGGACAGCCTGGTCAGCAAAAAGGTGGACGGCATCATCTACATCGGCGTCCACCCGCGCGACGTGACCGGCCTGATCGAAACGGCCAAGCCGGTCGTCTATACGTACTGCTACACGACGAATCCCGAGGATTACTCGGTCAACTACGACGACGAATCGGCGGCCTATGACGCGACCGATTACCTGATCCGGCTCGGGCACAAAAAAATCGGGCTGATCAGCGGCCCGATTGACTCCCTCCCCAGCCACAGCCGGTTCAACGGCTACTACAAGGCGCTGGCCGATCACGGCCTGCCCTTCTATCCCCAGTACGTGAAGACCGGCGACTGGGAATACGAATCCGGCTTCCGGCTGGCCCGGGAACTGCTGGGCGACCCCGAGCCGCCGACCGCCATCCTGGCCATGAACGACCTGATGGCCGGCGGCGTCCTGGACGCCTGCAAGGACAAGGGCGTCCGCGTCCCGGAGGAGCTGTCCGTGGTCGGATTCGACAACCGGGAATGCAGTTTTTACTACACACCAAAGCTGACGACGATGGATTTGCCGCTCCGGGAAATGGGCATCCGGACGATGGACATGATTCACCGCATCATCAACCGGACCGGCGAAGACGTGCCGCGCACCGTCAAGCTGAAATGCCGGATGATCGAACGCCATTCCACGGCGGCGCCCCGAAATCCGTAACCGCGTGCCCGCCGACAAAAAAGCCGCGTGATCCACCGAGTACAGCCAAAATTCGGCCAATTGTCAACGTTCTGTCACATTTAAACCGCATAAAAAAGCGCCCCGGGGGGCCAGGGACGGCGGACCGGCTCCGGCCGCTCCCCACAAGGGCGCACGATCCCGAAAAGTTTTTTTCCAACGCCACCCGAAAAGGTGGTTCAGATGGGCCGGCTGAACGTTCGCTCTACCGCTCCTTCAACTTCCAAAATGCGTGGTACAAGCCGGAAAGCATGTCGAATCCCGCCGCCAGTTCGCTCACCAGGTCCGGGGAGAACAACAAATCGTCGATCCCCCGGTTGCAGACCAGATAAAGGTTCTTGCGCCGGTACCACTGCAGGACCGATTCCGGCCTGGAACCGGCGTACAGCTTCCTGTAGCATTCGCCCTCGATGACAAACGTCCGCTGCCGTTCGTAGAACGCCACGGTCCGCCGGAATTCTTCCGGCTCCTCGTCGATCCACGCGCGCAGCTTGTCCATCGTCTCTTTCCCGGCCGAATAAAATCCCATGCCATACCGGTAAGATTCCGGCCTCAGCTCGAAAAAGAAACCGGGCCCGTCCCGCCACTCGCGTGACGGACGCTTGAACGTGATCCACATGCAGTCGCGGTACAGCGATTTGTCTTTGGAAAAGCGGGTGTCGCGGTGAATGCGGGAGATCGTTCGGTTCACGGCGGGCCACGTGTCGAGCAAAGGGTCGATGTCCAGCATTTGCCCGCTCAGGTCGGACACCAGGGCGCGCATCGGCTCCAGCAATGCCCGTTCGTAAACGGACCGGTGCCGTTCGAACCATTCCTTTGAATTGTTTTCATGCACATCGCGCAAAAATTGCGGCGCTTCCGGGGTAAATCCGCGGAACAATCGCGGAACCGCCCTGGTCATGACCGACCGCCTCCCTTGGCAAATAATACGATGGGCATCGCTTGTGTTCCTTCCCGTTTATTCCTCAGGCGGAAATGAAATACTCGTTCTCCAGCTGGCGGTCGGACGCCGTGCGGACCCGCTCATGGACTGGAGCAGCCCGACCTGCAGGGGGGAAGCTTCCAGAAAGTAAACCGCCGTCAGCGGCAACGCGAATGCCGCGACATTGGAGCCGAAAACGGAAAAGGTTTGCCCGATCCAGTATTTTGCAAATTCGCCGTCCTTCATCATCAGCCGCAGTTTCATCCTGACACCACAACTCCTGAACGACTTTTCGGTTTCGATCTTTCATATTCGTCTTCACTCGGACCCTGTCACCTGTTGCATGGGAGTGCCGATGATGGAGGACGGACTGAGCTGCCAAATGACGCACATCGGCCCCTGCGACGATGAACCCGAAGCTTTGCCCCGATGGAAAGCGTACCACCTCCATGTACGCCGCAGCCTGCCGACAACCCCTTGCCGGCAGGCTGCATGGCAATCCGAAAACCGAAACGGTCGTTTCCGTTATTGCGGAACCTTCTTCCAATCCTCCAGGAATCGCGCGATCCCGATGTCCGTCAGCGGATGTTTCCACAGCGACGGGAACAGCGATCCGGGAATGGTGGCGATATCCGCGCCGATCACCGCCGCCTGCTGCACATGGTGGATGTTGCGGACGCTGGCGACGATGATTTCGGTTTTGAAGCCGTAGTTGTCCTTGATCGCCTTGAGATCCCGGATCAGCTGCATGCCATCCTCGCCGGTGTCGTCGATCCGGCCGACGAAGGGGCTGATGTAGGTCGCCCCCGCCTTGCACGCCATGAGGCCCTGGGCCGCGGAGAAGATCAGCGTCACGTTGGTCTTGATGCCTTCCCTGGACAGGATGCGGACAGCTTCCAGGCCCGCTTCCGTCATCGGGATCTTGACGACGATGTTGGGCGCCCAGGAAGCGATCTCCCGCGCCTCCTTCAGCATCTCTTCCGTGGTGAGCCCCACCACTTCGGCGCTGACAGGGCCGGAGACTTCCCGGCATATTTCCAGAATGACCTCTTTGAACGGCCTTTTCTCCTTCGCGATCAGCGTGGGGTTCGTCGTCACGCCGTCCACCAGGCCGAGGCGATTGACGCGCCGGATTTCCTCAATGTTCCCCGTGTCCAAAAAAAACTTCATTTGACTCTCCCCTTCAAAACGGGTTGATGAATGGATTTGCGGCAACATTATCCGCTGTTTCCAACCAGTCGCCGTAACCTATTATCCGTCAACACGCCGTCCAGGTCAACGCGGGCTGTAACCCTGCCGCCAGGCCGGACCAGCGCCGGGTGATCGCGGAAGTGACACAGGGAGCCGCCCGCTGGCCCCCCGTCCGCCGAATCCTTATACTTTAAACTTCCTGATGAGTTCCTGCAGCTGCTCGGCCATTTCTCCGAGCGATCTGGCGGAGGCCGCAATTTCCTCCCACGAGGCTGCCTGCTGTTCGGCGGAGGCGGCGACATTTTGCGCGTTTGCGGACGTTTGCCGCGAAATGTCGGAAACCTGCCGCATCAGGTCCACGATATTCCGGGTCTCCGCGTGCATCCGTTTCACGATATCGAGAACTTCGCGGAAGCGGGAAGCCATCTCGTCGATCGTGCCGGTGATCTCCTCGAAGGCGTAACCGGTTTCTTGCACCCGCCCCATGCCTTCGCGAACCACTTCCATGCCGTCGTTCATGGCTCTGACGGCTTGCTGCGCCTCCGCCTGCACCCGCTGGATCCATTCTCCGATCTCGCCGGCGGATCTCGCCGACTGGTCCGCCAGCTTTCTCACTTCGTCGGCCACCACGGCAAAGCCGCGGCCGTGTTCGCCCGCACGGGCCGCTTCAATTTGCGCGTTGAGCGCGAGCAGATTCGTTTGGGTGGCGATGGCCGTAATGACCTTGACGATCTGTCCGATTTCCTGCGAGGAGTCGCCCAGTTTTCGGATGACTTCCGCCGCTTCGTCGACGGTCCGTTGCACCTGGTCCATTTGCGCGATGGCCGACGCGACTTTCTCCGAACCGGATTTCGCCCTTTCGTTGGCTTCGAGGGAAAAGTCGGATATCGACTGGATCAGTTGCGCGGCCTGGTTCATTCCCGCGGAAATTTCCGCCACCGCCTGTTCCGCCCGCGCGATTTCGGCCAGCTGGCGTTCCGATCCGGACGCCACTTCCTGAATCGCCGCCGCGATTTGTTCGCTCACCGCGCTTGTTTGGTCCGCGTTCGCGATCATCTGCTCGGAAGCCGCGGCCAGCTGCCCGGAAGAACTTTGAATTTGGGCGATGATCCCTTGGAAATCCTCTTTCAGCCGGTTGACCGATTTCATCAGCTGGCCGGTTTCATCGTTGTTTTTCACCCGCAGCGGCTGTCCCGACAGATCCCCGCCCGCGATAAGACGGAGCGCGGCCGCCGCCGTTTCGATCCGCTTGAGCATGGGGAGGCTGAATATGTAATTCAACAGCAAAGCGATGGCCAGAATGACGAGGGCTTGCCATACGGTATCGAGGAGAATGTCCCTTTTCAGCTGCTGGATACGGTCGCTGGCGTCGGGGGCCCCCACATACCACATGCCGACAATGTTGCCGTCGGCATCCTTGAGCGGCATATACGCCGTCTGATAGGTGTGTCCGACGACATTGGCCTGCCCCAGGTACATTTCTCCCCCCTCGAGCACCGTCTTCTTCACGATCTCCGACACCTTGGTGCCGACGGCGCGCCGGCCGTCAACCATAACATTCGTGGCAATCCGCGTATCGCCCAAAAAAATTGTGGCCGTGTTTCCGTGCGTCAGCCGTCCGATCAAATCCACGATCTCAAAGTTGTTGTTCATCAGCGTGTCGCCTTTGTACAGCTTGTCGCCTTCCACACGCCACGGTCCCGGATATTTGAGGTTGATGATCTCCAACCCGGTAAACAGGTCGGACTGCGCCTTGACCAGCGCTTCTCCCTGGATGATTTTCGTGACCAGCCGCGTTTGCTGGTAACCAAACACGGTAAAGGACGCGACCAAAATGACACCCACCAAAAGAAACAGCTTCGTGCGAATGGATTGTAGCGCGAACGTTTTTCCAACACGATTTTCCATATGCTGTCCCGTCCTTTGCTGCCATCTGCTGTCATCGTGTCGTTTTTGGCGCTTTTTTCATTGTAACATGGCAACATGAAAAAGCATCCAACCGGCCGGCCGGGATTTTTGAACTTTATTTGTCCATTTTGGCCGAAATGAAAAAAGCGCCCGAAGGCGCCCGTTCAACTCTGTTTTGCACAGGTCTATGTATAAAGCCGTCAAACTTCGCTTCCGGCCAGCTGCTTCTTCATTTGGTCCACTTCCATCTCGACCCGGAACAATCTGGAGAAGATGTACTCGTGCTCCCGTTTGTTGCCGCGCAGCTCTTCCATGACTTCGTCTAAGCGGCGGTCGATCCGCAGGAATTGTTCGTCGTGCCGGTCGAGGCGCGAATCAATGCGATCCAGACGGTGTTCGATCTGTTCGAACCGCTTGTCGATTTGCTCGAACCTCCTGTCGATTTGCTCGAATCGCTTGTCGATTTGCTCGAATCGTTTGTCGATTTGCTCAAACCGACTGTTGATTTGAGAGAACTGTTTGTCAATTTCCCCGAACCGCTTGTCAATTTCTCCGAACCGATTGCCAATTTCCCCGAACTGCTTGTCAATTTCTCCGAACCGTTTGCCAACATCCCCGAACCGCTTCCGATTCTCCTCTCTTTCCTCCTCAAACGAGCTTCTCAGCGCGCCGACGGACTTGATCAGGTCGCCGATCATGACCTCCATGCGATCAAGTCTCTTCTCCAAACCGTCCATAAAACCACCACCAAATCGAACGTTTGTTCCCATTTTACCATTTCTGGGGGTAAATGTCAATCCGTGGCGGGGGACAAATTTCAAATTTTTTCCGAAAATGCGGCAAAGAGAGACTTCCTCCAGACTGTGTCGGTGGCGGATTGCGGCGGCGCTTTGCGTCCTGCTCGTCCTCTTGCGCCCGTGACGCATTTCCGCAAGGACGCCGTCAACCTCGATTTCTCCGGAGGAAACGAACCGGCATGGACAGTGTACCCGCTTTTCGAAGCCCGTGTCAATAACGATGACAACGTCGACTCGTTGACGATAGCGTACGGTTTTCTCGACGCGGACCGGCTGCTATTTGTCTCCGCCGGGGATCATCCCGTCACGGGGGATCTCACGTACAGGGTGCAGAACCTCCATATCCGCACGGGGGAGACCGGGGTGCTGTTTCCGGACATCCCCGGCGCGCCGATGGACGAATTTTTCGCCGGCGGCTGGCTGACGGAGGACAAAAGCAGGCTGGTGCTGAACACGAACCAATCCGGCAAGCTGTGGACGTTTGATCTTGTTTTTTCCCCCACCACCAGTTCGCGAACGCCCAAAACGACGCCGCAATGGCCGGACCGGCCAGCGCATGCACCACAAGCCCCCCGCCGTCGCCGCCAAGTCAAACCATGGCACTCACTGCGGGGTGCAATAGGGGAAATTTATTATATAATTTATTAACACAAAACAATATTTTGTATAATTAATATTGCGTCCGCATGGATTTTTGTTATATAATTTGGTCACCAAAATTTTATTTTATATAAAATTAAAAAGGAGGCTGCGATCATGGACTGTCCGGTGTGCCAGGGAAGCGGAGAACTGGAACTGCCCGCCCGCGGCTTCGACTCCCGGTTCGGACTCCGACCCGGACGCGGATTTGAACACGGCACAGGCTCCGGAGCATCCGACGCGGCGCCCGGCGACGGCCGGCCGGATGTTTCCGGCGTGTTTCTCGCCTGCTATCGCTGCGGCGGCAGCGGGGTGCTGGAAGACTGGGAGTAGAAACGGGCGAAAAAAATATCCGGAATCAACGGTGAGGCAAGACAGAGGAGGGAAGACACGATGGAACAATGGCGCCAAGATTTTCGGGCACAGGTCGAAGAATTGGAGCGAAAATGGAAATCTCCCCGGTACCAGGGGATTGTCAGGCCGTACAGCGCCGAGACCGTGGTGCGGCTGCGCGGTTCCGTGCGCGTGGAACATACGCTGGCGCAACTGGGAGCGGCGAAGCTGTGGCATCTGCTGCAAACCGAGCCCTTCGTCCGGGCCCTCGGGACGCTGACCGGCAACCAGGCGGTGCAGCAGGCCAAGGCTGGCCTCAAAGCGCTGTACGTGAGCGGCTGGCAGGTGGCGGCGGACGGAAACCTGAGCGGCCACATGTATCCCGACCAAAGCCTGTATCCCAGCAACAGCGTGCCCTTCGTGGTGAAGCGGATCAACCAGGCCCTGCAGCGGGCGGACCAGATCCAGCACGCCGAAGGCAAAGGCAACATCGATTTCTTCCTGCCCATCGTGGCGGATGGCGAAGCGGGCTTCGGCGGACCGCTGAACGTTTTTGAACTGACCAAGGCGATGATCGAAGCGGGGGCGGCGGCGGTCCACTTCGAAGACCAGCTCTCCTCGGAGAAAAAATGCGGCCACATGGGCGGCAAGGTGCTCCTGCCCGTCGGCCAGGCGATCCGCCACCTCGTCGCCGCGAGGCTGGCCGCCGACGTCCTGGGCGTCGACACCATCCTCATCGCGCGGACGGACGCCAATTCGGCCAAACTGCTCACCAGCGACATCGACGACCGGGACCGTCCGTTCCTGACGGGCAAGCGTTCGCCGGAAGGCTTCCACTACGTGACCGGCGGGCTGGAGCAGGCCATCGCCCGCGGCCTGGCGTACGCGCCTTACGCGGACCTCATCTGGTGCGAGACTTCCGAGCCGGACCTGGAGGAAGCGCGGCGTTTCGCCGAGGCGATCCATGCGCAATATCCCGGCAAGATGCTGGCCTACAACTGCTCGCCTTCTTTCAACTGGAAAAAGAAGCTCGACGACGACGCCATCGCCCGCTTCCAGGACGAACTCGGCAAGATGGGCTACAAGTTCCAGTTCGTCACGCTGGCCGGCTTCCACTCCCTCAACCACGGCATGTTCGAGCTGGCGCGCAAGTACCGGGATCAGGGCATGACCGCCTACGCCGAGTTGCAGCAGGCGGAATTTGCCAGCGAGCGGTACGGCTATGAAGCGGTCCGCCACCAGCGGGAAGTCGGCACCGGCTATTTCGACGAGGTCGCCCTCGCCATCTCGGGAGGCGAATCGTCCACCACGGCCCTCGCCGAATCCACCGAAGCGGAACAGTTCGCATAATCCAGCAACCTGCATCGCAATCGAGTAGGAGGGGGCGGCTAGCCCCCGTCCTCTCACACCACCTGGCATGCGGGTCCGCACCAGGCGGTTCCGAAGAGTTAACGAA
>DATCLN010000013.1:0-2073 GCA_036563895.1 Paenibacillaceae bacterium | reverse complement strand
GATCCGGTCCGTCGTTGGGTCCCCCGCTTCCGGCCGGGAGGCCGGAGATTAAGCGTACCCCTATGATACCGGAAAATCTGAAATTGTGTCAATTTACATGACGGTTACAAGTTTTCTTTTTGCGCGTCTGCCCGTTATACTATTTTTGTCCGCATGTTCACCCTGTCGCCGAAAACCCGTTTTTGCCCAAAACCGTGTGCCGGAGGTGACCGGTGTGGACGATCTGAAAGAGGCGTACAAGGTGCTCGGGCTGCCGGAGGACGCGGACCGGGAAACGGTCGAGAAGCGGTACTTCATCCTGCTCCGGCAGGCGCGGGCCCGACAGATGCGCGGCGAACCGGCGGGGACGGACCCGGCATGCGACCCGGAAGCCATCGACCGGGCCTACCGGCTCATCGTGGCCGAGGAAGAGCGGAAAGAACGGGAGCGGTTGAGAGAGCAGCTGTACGGCAAGGATGAAAAGGCCGCCGAACGGAAGGCGAAAATCGAGCATTTTTTCCACTATTACAAATTCCATTTGCTCGGCGCCATTCTGCTGGTTGCCTTCATCATATACGGGGTGAACGCCTGGCTCGACCAACGGGCCGAGCAAAGGCGGCTCGCCAGCCTCCCGCCGCCGGACCTGGAAATCCATTTCGTTGGCGCGTTTTGGCCGACCGGCGAAAACCGTGCCATCGAGGACGTGGAACCCGTGGTGCTTGACCAGTTCCCCGGCTGGCAACGGGTGGTCGCCCGGCTGTCCTACGTGCCGCAGGAAATGCAATCCGGGCAGGATTACGCCTTCGCGCAAAAACTGGTCATCGACCTGATCCAGTACAAACCGGACGTCTTCATCCTGGATGAACCGCACTTTTCGGCGCTGGTATCGCAGGGAATCTTCAAGCGGCTGGACGATCCGGCCCTTGGCGGCCTGGCGGACGCCATCCCGGAAGCCTTGAAACGCATGGCGCAAGCGGAGGAAGACCCCGCCCCCGCGCTGTACGGCGTCGACATCAGCGGCAGCCCGCTGCTGGAAGAATGGCCGGTGACGAAAAGGGGACCGGTCATCGCCGCCGTCCGCGTCGACACCGCCCGGCCGGACAAGGCTCGGGAGTTCATCGGACGCCTGCTGGAAGGACAGGCTCCCGGTTCCTGACAAAGCGAAAGCCCGGCTCATGCCGGGCTTTTTCGCACCATCACGCCAGCGTCCCCTTGGTCTTCGGCTGCTGCAGGAGGCTTTCGTAGTAACGGTAGAACCGCCCCATCTCGTCCCTGTACGTCTTTTTCCACGGTTTCCGTTTTCCGCAGTAATGGATGAACACGGTGTTTTCCTCGATCCACCGCATGTTGATCCTGTGCCGGGGAATCAGCTTGAAAAATTCGTAATACCGGGCGTCGAAGTTGTAGAGGAAACAGTCGGCCGGCTTGATCCTGTCCCAGTACAGGCCGTTCAGCACGTCCTGGTCCGGCAGGATCAGTTTGTGCCGGTTCTCCTCCAGAAACCGGAACACCTCGTCCAGATCGATCTCACGCCGCATGAGCTCCACGTTCATGAGCAGCACGCCGGTGTTGAAATAGCCCTTGGCCTTGGGCGTGCCGAGCCGGATCTTGTTGAAGGCGGCGGTCATGCGCACCGCGGGGGTGTGTTCCGAGGCGACAAACAGGCAGCCGTCAAACGGCGTCCGGTAGAACTCGGAAATCGGGTTGATCACCACGATGTCGGGGTCCAGATAGAGAACGCGGTCCACCTCTTCCGGCAGGAACCGGTGGGCGGCCAGACGGTAATACATTTCCTTGGTGTAATGGCGGAACACGACCGCGCCGGCGAACAGGTCGTCCGTCACGCGCAGGTCGACGAGGCGGTGGCCTTCGTCCTCCACGAACCGCTCCAGTTCGGCCACGTCTTTTTCGGATATTTCCGAATGCATGAGATAGACGGTGACGTTCTCATGCGGATTGTTCACGAACAGCGATTTGAGCATCACCCGCAGAGGCGGAATATAGGTGGCGTTCAGCGTGACCAGGAGATTGACCATCTCTTGCACCTCTCGGGGAGTGGGTGTGGAATGGGTACCATGATTAGCATACCCAAGG
>DATCLN010000012.1:0-25544 GCA_036563895.1 Paenibacillaceae bacterium | reverse complement strand
CCGATATTTTCAGGCGCAAGGGCTGGTCAGCATGCTTGAATGTTGCTTGGCATTTCGTTAACTCTTCGGAACCGCCTGGTGCGGACCCGCATGCCAGGTGGTGTGAGAGGACGGGGGCTAGCCGCCCCCTTCTACTCGATTTGCGGGATTTTATGGGCGGAACCGGTGTCAGGACGAGCCCATCGGGCTTATAATGCAGTATCCGCATGGGCTGCTGTCCCGGATGCCGCAAAGCCGTCGCCCGGGCCCCGTCAAGGGCCGGCCGAACGGGTACCGCCGAATGGACATTTACGCTGTTGACAAGTTTCCGGGCAAGGGGGGGAATCCTATGGTGCGGGAGGCCGCCTGGATCGTCATTTCGTGCAGCGCCATCGTCGCGGGCGTGTCCATCGCCGTTGCCGTCTTTTTTCTCTGCAGAACGCTGCGGCGCCTGCGCGAGGACGTCGCGCGCCTGGCCGATTCGGCCGAAGCGGCGTTGCTTCCGTGGCAGGCGGCGGGCGAACGGACGGCGGATATCGCCGACCTGTTCCATCGCAGCCTCATGGGGTTCTCGGCGCTGGCCGAAGGCGGGCGCATGTTCGGCGAATCGGTTTCCCGGGCGGCGCGGGCCGTCGCCCTCCTGATCGATGCGTGGATTCCCGAGGTCCCGGAGCCTCATCCGGAACCGAAGCGGGCGGAGGCGGAACCCGAGCGGGGGAGCGTAACTGAACCGCGCGAAAGCGGAGCCCGATCGGGGTAAAGGCGGAACCGGGGAAGGCGGAGCCAAGGCGGGCGGAGCGGGACGGGTGCCGCGGGCAACAACGCGCATGACAAATCTTATGGAAAGGAGCGGGTATGGAATGGCCAAACCCAGCAAGATTCAGCCCTTCATCTGGGGCGCCGTGGCCGGAGCGGTCGCCGCGCTGCTTCTGGCGCCGAAAGCCGGCCGCGAATTGCGCAAGGACATCGTCAGGTCGGCGAAGGCCGCGGGCAGCAAGACGGCCGAATACGGACGGCAGGCCGGCGTCGCCGCCAAATCGTTTGCCGGCAAGACCGCCGCCGTCGCGTCCTGCGTCAGGCAGGCGGCGAACCGGATCGTCACCGAACTGCGCGTGCGCAAGGATGCGGATGGAGAAGCCGGCCGTGACGAGGAAGACACGAAAGCCGTCTGACGGACCGCCGTGCGCCGCCCGAACCCGCCGGGCGGCGCGCTCATTTCAGGGCGGATGCGGACTTGAGGTACATTTTGCGGGCGTCCGTCATAAAGTATCATGCCTTTGCATCCAGCCAAACGGAAAGCGGTGTTTTCGTGCAGCGGGCAATTGCGGTTCTGGATTCCGGCGTCGGCGGTCTCACCGTGGTCAAGGAAATCATGCGGCAGCTGCCCGGCGAACCCATCCTCTACTTCGGCGACACCGCCCGGGCGCCGTACGGCCCGAGACCGGCGCACGAAGTGATCCGTTTCACCTGCGAGATCGTGGACTATCTGCTCCGGTTTCGCCCCAAGATGATCGTGGTGGCCTGCAATACGGCGACCGCGCTGGCTTTGGACGAAATCCGGAAACGCTCGCCCTATCCCGTGGTCGGCGTCATCGACCCGGGCGCGCGGGCGGCGGCCGAGCGGACGACATCGAACGTGATCGGCGTCATCGGCACGGAGGGGACGATTCGCAGCGGCGCCTACGAAGCCGCCCTGCGCCGGCTGTCGCCCCGGGTCCGCGTCGTGCAGCTGGCCTGTCCGGCGTTCGTGCCCCTGGTGGAAGCGGGGAAATTCGATTCCCCGGAGGCGTACGGCGTCGTGGCGCGGTCCCTTGCCCCCCTGAAGGGCCGCGGCCTGGATACCCTCATCCTGGGGTGCACGCACTACCCGTTCCTCGCCCGGACGATCTCCGAATTCATGGGGCCGGAAGTCGCGCTGATCAGTTCGGCGGAAGAAGCCGGGCGGGAGGTCGGCACGGTGCTGCGCGGGTCTGGGCTGCTCGCCTCAAGCCGCGGGCCGATCATGCACCGGTTTTTCTGCAGCGGGGATCCGCGAAAGTTCCGGGAAATCGCCCGTCTGTGGCTGGGCGAGTCGTGCTGGCGGACTCCCACTGTGTGGCAGGTGCCGGCCGTCGGGTGAGCGCTCACAGGAGCGGCTTCAGATCGTGCCGCATGAACCGGTCGGAGGCCATGAGTTCCCGCAGCGCCTCTTCGGCTCCCATGCGGCAAGCGGACGTGCCGGTTCCGGCTCCTTCCGGCAGCAAGTAGCAGGCGCCGTTTTCCGGCTCGCCGTCAGGGGAGGGTATGTAATACACTTTGCCGTCCGTGAACGCGCCGTTCCGAAAAACCACCGGTTTCGCTTCGTCCGTGAGCAGGCTCACCCCCGCCCAATGGAGGCCGCCGGAGGGAATGCCAAGCAGATGCAGCAGCGTCGGCGCGATGTCGGTCTGGCCTCCCGCCTTGTCGACCACACCCGCATGGGCGTCCCCGGGAAGATGGATGATGAGCGGCACCTTCTTCAGCAGCATCTCTTGCTCGAGCTCGTCCAGGGGACGGTTGAACAGCCGTTCGTAAAGGGACCAGTCCGTAATGGAATTGTCGTGGTCTCCGTAAAAAACGAAAATCGTGTTGTCCCACAGCCCTTCCCGCTTCAGGAGCTCCACCAGTTCCCCCACGGCTTCGTCCACGTAATGGACCGCCTGCAGATAGTCTCCGAGGATGGTGCCCTCGAGGGAGCCGACATCGAGTTTCTGCAGGCCGACGGGCATTTTGTAGGGATGGTGGCTGGAGAGGGTGATGGTCATGGCGTAAAAGGGCTGGTTGTTCCGTTCTTTCAGCCGCTCCACGGTCTGGCGGAAAAACGATTTGTCCCCGAGCGACCAGCCGAGGGGCTCATCCATTTCGAAATCCCGCAGGCTGAAAAATTCCGCATATCCCATGCCCCGGTACATATTGTACCGGTTCCAGAAGCTTGCTTCGTAGGCATGGTGGGCGGTAACGTCGTAGCCTTCCGCGCCCAGCAGCGCCGGCAGGCAGTCGAACGACCGGCCCGCATACCGCACGAAAACGGCTCCGGACGACGCCGGATGCAGCGAGCAGTTCGCCGCGAAATCGGCGTCCGAAGTCCGGCCGGCCGCCGTCTGGTGGTAGAAGTTCGGAAAATACAGGCTGGTTTCGATCAGCCGGTTCAGATTGGGCGTCACTTCCCGGCCGCCCACGGACAGGCCGAGCACGAATGTCTGGAACGCCTCGGCCTGCACGACGAACACGTTGGCGCCGCGGTAGGCGCCGAACAGCGAATCGGTTTCCGCCGCGCGCCGCTGCGCTTCCCGCTCGGCGAACCAGCCGCGGACTTCCGTAAGTTCCGCTTGAGACAAGCCTCCGCCGGGTCCGTGCTCCCGCACGAAACGGTATACGTCGTAGCCGTGGAAACCCAGGAGGCCGGTGACGTTGTAGATCGGGACGTTCCACCATTCGCCCCCGAACAGCCCGCGCGCCCAGCCTTCATTCTGCTGCTGGACGGGTACGGCGATGAGCAGCCAGCCCGAGACCGCCATGAGCCCGGCCAGACCGCCGCGAAGCAGGCGTTCCCGCAGGCGCGGGAGAGGCTGGGATGTCAGACGCGGTCCTCCCGATCGGAAGGCGCGGACGGCCAGAGCCAGGGCGATGGGCAGGTCGGCCAGCAGCACCAGGTCGCCGGGCCTCATCAGGGACAGGATGCTGTCCTCCACGTCCGCGGCCTGCCCGGCCTGCAGCAGGACGGGTACGGTGATGAAATCTCTGAAATAGCGAAAATAGACCAGATCGGCCAGCATCAGCAGCGAAAGAAACACATCAACGCCCGCGAGCGCTGCCGCCCGCGCGCGCCGCGGAAGCGGCGGGATCCAGCAGACGGCCAGAAGCGCGGCTCCGGCGCTAACGAGCCATTTCCACCGGTTCATGCCGCCCACGTCGAACTGGCCGTCCAGCCAGCGCAGCTTGAGCAGCAGAACGGCGGCGACCAGGAGCGCTCCCCAGACCGGCCAGCGCCGGATCCGCCAAACGGCCGATCGCGGCGGCGCGGCGTCCGCGGAAGCGACAGTATGGAGGCGCATGGTCAGACACCTCTTTTTCTCTCCGCTCCAAAAATTTTTCTCTGTAACGGCTAGTATATCGGATTCTTTTGCAGGAATGAAATTTCACGGCTGTGGATCGCCGGGACCGCGTCCGTCCGCCTGCCGGACTTTCCCGCGTTCAGCCCCCGGGCCGCGGCGCCCCGCTTTGCGCAGCAGGTTCGCGCCGGGCACGACGGCGTGGATCCAGACGGAAGCGGCCAGCAGCACGCCGGCCGACAGCAGGAACAGCCCTTCGATGTCGACCAGCCCGAACACCGCGCCGCCGACGATCGGCCCGCACATGTTGCCCAGGCTGAGGGCGCTGGTGTTGTAGCCGAACACCCGGCTCACCATGACATCCGGGGTGTAGCTGCGGATCAGCGTATGCAGGGCCGGCGCGATGCCGCCCACGAAACATCCGAGCAAAAAGCGGTAGAAAAGCAGCTCCCCGACGGAACCGGCGAACGCCTGCGGCACGAACATGAGGGCGGCGCCAACCAGCGAAATGAACAGCACCGGAGCGGGACCGGCGCGGTCGCCCAGGCGGCCGAGCACCGGCGCGAAGATCATGTTGGAAAACGCCGTGACGGAGCCGACGAAGCCCGACCAGAAGGCGATGTTTTCCATCGACTCCTGCAGGCGCTGGATATAAAGCGGTATGAACGCGACCGGGCACAACAGCGCGAACTGGAACGCGAAGGTCGCGCCCAGGAGCGCCGCCAGGCGCTTGTCCGCCAGCAGCTTGCGCACATCCTCGGCCATGCTGGTGGCGGGCTGCGCCGCGGCCTTCTCCCGGTCGAAATTCTCCTTGATCAGGACCCAGGACAGGATGGAGGTCAGAAACAGCAGCGCCCCGGTGATATAGAAAATCGGCCGGAACCCGAACGCGTCGGCGAAAAGACCGCCGATGAGCGGCCCCAGAATCGTGCCCGCGGTGATGCCGGATTGCAGCGTTCCCATGGCGAAGCCCATTCTGGCCTTGGGCGCCGTGGCGGACATGAGGGCGATCGCCGCCGGATTGTATCCGGAAATGACCCCGTTGAGCAGCCGCAAAACAAGAAGATGCCACGGTTCCGTGGCAAACCCCATCAGCAGCGTGATCAATCCCATGCCGAATCCGGAGCGGAGCAGCATCACCTTGCGTCCGATGCGGTCCGCGACGCGGCCCCAAATCGGCTGAAACAAAAAAGCCGTCACGAAGTTCCCGGCGAATATGGCTCCGCCCCAGACGCCGATCGCCCTCTCGTCCGTGACGCCCAGATCCTGTTGCAGATAGAGCGGCAGGAAGGGAATGATCATGGTCATGCCCGACATGACGAAAAACGTGCCGAACCAAAGGACGCCCAGATTGATCTTCCAGCGCTCCACTGCCGTCACCCCAGATCCGCCCGGATCGGCGCCGGTCCGTTGTCCATGCAAGTCCAAGTATACTTTAAATTTGCCTCCTTGAGAAATACCGACGGAAAACCGCCTCCGCGAGGCGCCTTCCGCCGCTGAAAAATCCGGCCGGACGAAGTGTCCCAAAAAATTGTTGAAATTCTGTGGGAAACCGCGTATACTGTTCTTAGATGTTAAACGTTTAATATCCATGACAGCGGTTTCACAGTCACAGAGGCGGATGGTTGGTCGGATTTATCCGGACAAAGAACGGAAAAAACCGGATAAACGCGAACTGATTCTTCCATTCATTCCAATATTTTTTACTCCAAAGTTAAACGTTTAACAAACTTCAAAGGAGCCATGACCTTGAAAAAGCGGGCGACCATCAAAGACGTGGCCAAATACGCGGGGGTATCCACCGCGGCGGTGTCCTACGTGCTGAACGGCAAGGAATACCGGGTGTCCCCCGACACGGCGGAGAAAATCCGCGAAGCGATCCGGGAGCTCAACTACATTCCGGATTATTCGGCCAGAAGCCTGGTCAAAAATTCTTCCAAGCTCATCGGCGTCATCATTCCGCAGACCGAGGACAGCAAGCAGCTCATCCTTGAGAACCCCTTCTACAGCGAAATGGTGAGCAACATCGAATCCCGCCTGCGGGAAAGCGGCTACCACCTGATCCTGTCCGGCGTCGACAAGGGGGAAAGCTGTCTGGACCTGTCGGTGCAGCGCAATCTGGACGGCGCCATCATCATGGGCATCTATCCCGAGCAGTTCTACGCGGAGCTCAAGCAGGTGGAAATCCCCATCGTGCTCATCGACAGCTACATCAACGGCCCCTGGTTCACCAAGGTCGGCGTCGACGACGAGTACGGCGGATACCTGGCCACCCGGTATCTGATCGAACGGGGCCACCGCAACATCGCCCTGGTCACCGGCAGCATCCGCAAGGACGGCGTCGTCGAGAAAAGATTTCTCGGGTACAAACGCGCCTTGCGGGAAGCGGACATTTTCTACAACCCCGACTACGTGTTCGAGCATTCCGTCAGCTACGCCTACGGCTACGAGGCCGGCAAGGCCATCGCCGCGAAACATCCGGAGATCACGGCGGTGTTCGCGACGGCGGACATGGTCGCCTTCGGGGTCATCCAGGGCATCAAGGAAGCCGGCAAGGAAGTGCCCGACGACATTTCTGTCATCGGCTTCGACGACATCTTCCTGTCCCGCATGTTCGTGCCGCCGCTCACGACGGTCCGGCAGGACATCGCCCTGAAGGGGAAAAGGGCAGCGGAATTGCTGCTTGAGATCATCGAATCCGACGAACCGGACAAGATCGACCGAAAAGAAGTGGCCATCCCGCTGTCCATCGTGGAAAGACAGACCGTACGACCGCTCAAGCCGCGGTCCTGAGCGCGGGCAGCGCCGGGAGCGCGCATCCGAGGAAGCATTCCGATGCGGAGGTGAGCGTCCAGGATTTTCGGCCGCGCAAATTCGGGTTGTCAGACGTACCGGATGCAAGGAAATGGAGAACCCACACAGGGAGGAATCAAGATGAAGGGGATCGAAAGATACTTGAAAACGCTTGCGGTGTGCCTGATGGCGCTGGCCATGGTGCTGGCGGCCTGCTCCAGGGGAGGGCAATCGTCGGACAGCTCGCCGTCTCCGTCGCCCTCGCCGTCGCCCACCACCACACAGCCGGCCCAGAGCAGTCCTGCCCAGCCCGAGACGGTCACCGTCAAATTCACCAACTTCTCCGCCTCGGGGGACAACGAAAAGGTTCTGCAACAGATGAAAGAAGAGTTCGAACGGCAACATCCGCACATCAAGGTGTAAATCGAGACGCTTCCGTTCAACGACTATTTCACCCAGATGCAGACCCGCGTGGCGAGCGGATCGGCTCCCGACGCCTACGAACTCAACTACGAAAACTTCATCGCCTACGCGAAGAAGGGCGTGCTGCTTGATCTGACGCCGCTGTTCGGCAACTTCGACACGTCGGTGCTGAACAAGAACGCCCTTGAAGCCTTCCGGGCGGACGGCAAACAGTACGGCCTTCCGGCCAGCTTCTCCAACGTCGTGCTGTTCTACAACAAGGACCTGTTCGACCAGGCGGGCGTCGACTATCCGACGAGCAGCTGGACCTGGGCAGACGTCAATCAGGCGGCGGAAAAAATCCGCGCCCTCGGCAACGACATCTTCGGCATTTACCAGCCGATCCAGTTCTGGGAGTTCTACAAGACGGTGCGCCAGAACGGCGGCGGCCTGATGAACGACGACATGACGGCGTTCACCGTCGACCGGCCGGAAAACGTGGAAACGCTTCAGCACCTGGTGGACCGCATGCTCAAGACCAACGTCATGCCGACGGAAGCGCAGATGGCCGGCATGGGCGACTGGGATCTGTTCAAGTCCGGCCGGCTGGGCATGCTCGTCACCGGCATCTGGGCGTTCCCCGACTTCTCCGCGAACATCACGTTCAACTGGGACATTGAAGTGGAACCGGGCAACAAGCAGAAGGCGACGCACTTCTTCTCCAACGGCCTGGTCATCAACAAGGACACCAAGGTGGCGGAAGCCGCCTTCGAATGGGTGAAGTTCATGTCCGCCAGCCGCGAGGCGGCCACAATCCGCGTCGAGGCGGGCTGGGAACTGCCGGCGGTGACCTACGACGACGTGCTCCAGAAGTACCTGCAGGTCACGCCGCCCAACAACAAGAAGGCGGTGTTCGAGTCGCTGAACTATCTGGTGACGCCGCCCGTGGTGGAACAAAACGCGGAAATGACCGACATCATCAACATGCACCTGCAGGCCGCGGCCATGGGCGCGAAATCGCCCGCCGATGCGCTGCGGGATGCGCAGGCGGAACTCGAGAAAAGAATCAACCTGTAACGGGACCGCATCACCGAAACGTCGGCACGGCGCCGGCAGGGCGCCGTGCCGCATCATCTGCGCGCAAGAGGCGGCGGGAACCGATATGCGATCCGGGAAGGGGAGAAGCGCATGGGGCATAGCAGAAGGCAATTCGGACGATTCGCGGCGTTCTGGTTTCTCCTGCCCTGCCTGACGGGTCTGATCCTGTTCAGCATCATCCCGGTTTTATACGCCTTCTGGATCAGCTTCACCGACTGGGACGGGCTGAAGCCGATCGATCCGCAGGCCGGCGTTCCCGGGTTCGTCGGTCTGGACAACTATGCCGCGATCCTCGCCGGCGAAGAATTTTGGCGCGTGCTGCGCAACACCCTGTTCTTCATCGCGATGTACATCCCGCTCATCCTGGCCGCGTCCATTTCGGCGGCGATGCTGCTCAACCGCCCTTACCGGGGCGTCGCCGTCTACCGGATGCTGTTTTACATTCCGGTGCTGACGAGTTGGGTGGCGGGCACCCTCATTTTCAAGTCGATCCTGAGTCCGGAATACGGCGGCGTCAACGATATCCTGCGAATCTTCGGCATTCCGGGACCGGGCTGGCTGTACGACTCGAAATGGCGATGCCGGGCATCGTGCTCACGAGCATCTGGAAGGACATGGGCTTTTTCGCCCTCATTTTCCTCGGCGGATTGCAGGGCATCGATTCGGATTACTATGAAGCGGCCAAGATCGACGGGGCGGGGGTCTGGCAGCGGTTTTGGCACATCACGCTGCCGCTTCTGTCGCCGATCACCTTTTTCGTCATCGTCATCTGCCTGATTTTCTCGTTCCAGCTGTTCCCGCAGGTGATGATCATGACGGACGGGGGACCGTACGGCGCGACGCAGGTGATGGTGGAGCGCATCTACCGCTACGCGTTCAGCTACTTCAAGATGGGGTACGCTTCCGCCTTTTCCTTCATCCTGTTCGCCATCATCTTCGTGTTCACGTACCTTCAGCTGAAATTGCAGAAAAAGTGGGTACATTACGATGCTTAAGCGTTACGCAGGGCCCGTGATGTTCTATGTGACGGCAACGGTGATCGCGGTCATGGTGCTGATTCCGTTTTTCTGGATGATCAGCACATCCCTCAAGAGCAAAGGGGCGCTCACCGCCGTGCCCATCCAATGGATTCCGGAGGAAATCAGCTTCGAGGGCTACCGCAAGGTGTTCGAAGTGTTTCCGTTCGCACGGACGATCCTGAACAGCGCCTATGTCGCCGTGATGACCACCATCATCCGGCTGACCGCGGCTTCCATGGCGGCGTACGCCTTTGCCAAGATCCGGTTCCGCGGCCGGGAAGCGCTGTTCGCCCTGATTCTCGCCACGATGATGATTCCGCAGCAGGCGACGTTCATTCCGCTTTTCCTGGTGATGAAGGAACTGGATCTCGTCAACACCTTCACGGGCGTCATCGCGCCGTCGATCTTCAACGCCTTCGCGATCTTCATGCTGCGCCAGCACATGCGGACGGTGAGCGACGCGTACATCGACGCGGCGGTCATGGACGGAGCCGGGCATCGCACGATCTTCATCCGGCTGATGATTCCGCTGAGCGCGCCCATTCTGGCCACCCTCGCCGTGATCGCGTTCATGGACGCCTGGAATGATTATCTGTGGCCCCTCGTCATGCTGACCGAACCGGAAAAGATGACGCTGCCCCTTGCCCTCAGCAAGCTGAGCGGCCAATACGCCACCGATTACAACACGCTCATGGCGGGCAGCCTCATCTCGATCGTGCCCATTTTGATCGTCTTCCTTGCCGCGCAGAAACATTTTAGAGCCGGCCTGCAGGTGGGCGGTCTGAAAGGATGAACGCCGTGAATTCGCAAGGCAGAACGCAACTGGGCGCCATCCGCGCCCGTTTGGATACACTGGACGCCGTGACGGCGGCGTTTCTTTGCTGGCTGGATGCGCACGCAAAACGGACGTTCGACGGATGCGACGCGTATTTGCGACGCCGGGCGCCGGGGATCGGGGAGAGTGAGCACTTCCTCGATGCCGCGCTTTGGCTGTGGGTGCTGGGCGAATATGCGGACGCATCCGGCCGGACGGAGGCGCTGCGAGAGCACGCCGACGCCGTCCGGAACGCCGTCGCCGCCATCGGCCGCGGGTGGAACCGGCCGTGCCCGCACTGGCTGGTGCCGGAAAGCCGCGGCATTCATCTCGTCAATCTGGCGATGGCCTATGGCGGCCTGCGGGCGGCGGACCGGCATTTCCAGGACGAGGAGGCGCGCCGCCTGCTTCGGGAAATCCGCGAATTCGTTTTTTCCCACATGCTGCACGAGGGCCGGACGGTCGGCACCCTCGGCAGCCGTGAATCCGCCGGGGATGCGGGTGTGGCGGCGGTGCCTTTCGGGCTGTTCAACGCCGGGGACTTGGTCCTCGTCGCCGCGGTGGACTGGCTGGAAGGGCATCTGGCGGACGGCGGCGGGGTCCGGTTTTCCCTGAACGATACACGCTACGGGGGATGCGCCCGGCCGGACCTGACGGCGCTTCTCGCCTGGTATTACACGGAGCGCGGCGATCTCGCCCGGGCCGCGGAGCTCCTGGAGGCCGTCCGGCGGCTGGGGGAACGGGATGGGAAACTGCCGGAATACGACACCGCGACGGCGCGGGTACCCCAATACGCCCGCCACGACCTGGAATCTTGCGGCCCGCCCCGGGAAAGCGATCTCGCCTGGATCGTCCTCGGGATCGCGGAATGGAATCTGGAGCGCAAATCCGCGGGGAGCGCCGCGGACGGCGCGGGCCTGCGGATCGTGCACCGCCCGGCGGGCACCCGCTCGCCCTACGTGAGGGAAGCGGCGGAGCGGTTCCCGCGGGAGCCGGAGGAAGGCGACGCCGTGACGGTGCACATGCAGACGGTGCCGTACCGCCCGTCACAAAAGGCTGTGGTCCAGGTGGCGGCGGACGGCGCGGACTGGGACCGGGCGGCGTCCGTTCCGATGGAGCCCGGAGTGGCCGAAGACGGCACGCGCATCTGGCGGGCGGAAATCGGGAAATTCGCCTTCGGCAGCCGGGTGGCCTACCGGTTTGTCGTCACCGAGGGGGAGACGACCACCGTCTCCGATACCTATTCCTTTCAGGTCAGGGGCTGGCGGCCCCTGCAACCGGCTGCGCTATGCGCCCGTGCGGACCGGGTGGAGCTGGTGTTCCAGCCGCTTAAGGGCATGGAAGCCCGCGGCGTTCGGCCCCGCGTCACCCTGGATACGCCGGGCGGACGGTTGCTGCGCTGCGTCTTCGATCTTGCAAGCGAGGCGGACTTGCCGGCGGGTGCGGCGGGTGCGTCGGAGAAAGAAGCCGTCCTTGCCGCCGGACGATGGCGGCTCGCGGTGGACGCGGCCGGCGGACATCTGCGCCTGACGGATGAACAGAGCCGTATCATCCTGCAAACGTATGATCACGGCGGGACGTCGCCGTTTGAGGCGCTCACGGACGGAGACGGCCGGGTGCACAAACTGCGGCTCAATCTGCGCATGGAACCCGGCGAGCGGATGTATGGCACCGGCGAGCGCTACGCCGACCTGGAGTTTTCCGGCCGCACCGTCGACCATCACGTGTTCAACCAGTACCGGGACCAGGGGATGCGGACGTATATGCCTGTTCCCCTCGCGATCAGCTCGAAGGGTTACGGTTTGTATCTGCACACGGGAACCTATTCCGAGTTCCGGTTCGGCAGCCGGCTTGGCGACCGGTTCGAAGCGGAAGCGGAGCTCGTGCCCGACCGGCCTATCTGGAACTGTACCTCTTCCCGGGCAAGCCGGCCGAAGTGCTTGAGGCTTACACCGACGTGACGGGCAAGCCGCACCTTCCGCCCAAATGGGCCTTCGGCCCTTGGATGTCCAGCAACAACTGGGACAGCCAGGCGGTCACCATGGAGCAGGTGGAGCAGACGATCCGCCACCGGATTCCGGCCACGGTGCTGGTGCTGGAACAGTGGAGCGACGAAGCGACCTTCTACATTTTCAACGACAGCCAGTACACGCCGAAATCCGGTTTCGACGTCCACCGGTACGAGGATTTCCGCTTTCCGGAATGGGGCCGCTGGCCGGACCCGAAGGGCATGGTGGAGACCCTTCACGCCCACGGCATCCGCGTGCTGCTGTGGCAAATCCCGGTGATCAAGTTCATGGAGGGCATTCCCCACGCCCAGCGGGACGAAGACGAGCGGACCGCCCTGGAGCACGGGCTCGTCGTCCGCCGGCCGGACGGAAGCCCCTACCGGATTCCGACGTTCGAGTGGTTCAAGGAAAGCCTCGTCGCCGATTTCACGAATCCGCTCACCCGCAAATGGTGGTTTGAAAAAAGACGCTATCTGATCGAGGACGTCGGCGTAGACGGGTTCAAGACGGACGGAGGCGAGTGCATCTACGGGGACGTGGTGTTCCACGACGGGCGCACCGGCGCGGAAATGCGCAACCTGTATCCCAATCTGTACGTCGGCGCCTATCACGCCTTCGCCCGGGAGCTCACCGGCGGCGACGCCGTCACCTTCAGCCGGGCGGGGTATGCCGGAGCGCAAAATTACCCCTTGCACTGGGCGGGGGACGAGCGCTCCACCTTCGAGGCGTTCCGGAGCTCCATCATCGCGGGGCTGACCAGCGGCATGTCCGGCATTCCGTTCTGGGGCTGGGACCTGGCCGGATTCCACGGCGACGTGCCGTCGGCGGAGCTGTACGTGCGGTCGGCGCAGATGGCGGCGTTCTGCCCCGTCATGCAATACCACGCCGAATCCAAGGGCCAGTTCAACCAGGACCGCACGCCCTGGAACGTGGCGGAACGGACCGGCAAGCCGTGGGTGCTGACCCTTTACAAGCGTTACGCCGATCTCAGGATGAACCTGTTGCCCTATATCTACGACCAGGCGATCCGCACCAGCCGGACGGGCGTGCCGCTCATGCGGGCGATGGCCCTCGCGTATCCGGACGACCCGCGCTGCGCCCGGCTGAACCAGCAGTACATGTTCGGGGACGCCCTGCTCGTGGCGCCCGTCGCGGAAGAAGGGCGGACCGTGAAGGACGTGTATTTTCCGGAAGGCTGGTGGCTGCCGCTGTTCGGCGGCGAGGTGCGGGAAGGCGGCCGCATGGAGCGGGTGCCCGCCCCCCTCGAGGAAATTCCGGTGTTCCAGAAGCACGACACCGCCGTGGCCTGGAACCTGCCGGAGGACTACGCGCTGCCGGGGGATGTGGGCAACCGGGTGGACGGCTACGTGAACCTCGCCTTCAGCCTGTTCCTGCGGGAGCGCATCGACGAGACGTTCGAGGACGACCTGGGCAGCCGCGTGCGCATCCAGGCGGAGCGCACGCCGGACGGGGCGCGGATCCGGCTGTCCGGGCCGTGCGCGGCCCCGGCGACGGTAATCCTGCGCCGGGTGCCGCAGGTCCGCGAGGTGACGGAAGCGTTGGACGGCGCGGCGCGGCCGCTGCGGCGGCACGACGACCTGCGATCGCTCGCGCCGGGCGGTTACGCCCTGCATGACGGCGATCTTTACATCAAGACCGACGGACGTGGAGGGGAGTGGATCGTCCGGTTCGGCGCGGACGGAACCTGACCCCCCAACTTGCCGCATCGCGAGATGCGGCTCCTTTTTTTTCGCCATTTTGATGTCTCCGCCAGGAGTTCAAATTCAAAGTATTGTCATACTCGGGTGGAACGCGGCGGTTGTGGCGGAAAAACAAAACAGGCATAATGAGACATGACGACGCAACGAACGCCCGCAGGGGCGAAGGGGACGGCCATGACGTTCAACGACCGTTTTTTGCGCGCCTGCCGCCGGGAGGCTGTCGACCGGGCGCCCGTCTGGTACATGCGCCAGGCGGGGCGGTACGATCCCGACTACCGCAGGATCAAGGAGAAATATTCCCTGCTTGAGATATGCCGCCGGCCCGAGCTGGCCGCGGAAGTGACACTGCTTCCCGTGCGCAAGCTGGGCGTCGACGCCGCCATCCTGTATTCCGACATCATGATTCCGCTGGAGGGGCTCGGCGTCCGCTTCGAGATCGTCCGGCACCAGGGCCCGGTGATCGCCGAGCCTGTGCGCACCGCCGCCGATCTGGAGCGGCTCAGGCCGGGCGCCGCGGAAGGCGGCCTGCCGCATGCCCTGGAGACGATCCGGATCCTCGTCCGCGAGCTCAAGGTGCCGCTCATCACCTTCGCCGGCGCGCCGTTCACCCTGGCGAGCTACCTGATCGAAGGAAGGCCGACGCGCAACTTCCGCCTCACGAAGGCGATGATGTACGGCGAACCGGAGCTGTGGCACCGGCTGATGGGACTGCTCGCCGAGACCGCGGCCGCCTGGCTGCGCGCCCACGTGGAAGCCGGCGCGGGGGCGTTCCAGCTGTTCGACAGCTGGGCGGGGGCCCTGTCGCCCCGGGATTACGAGCGGTACGTGCTGCCCCACGTGCGGGCGGTGTTCGACGCGCTGTCGGATCTCGACGTGCCGAAAATCTATTTTCCGGGCGTGGGTTCGGGTGAGCTTTTGCCGTTGCTTCAGGATTTGCGGGCGGACGTCATCGGCGTGGACTGGCGGGTGACCCTCACGGAAGCCCGGCGCCGCACCGGCGGCCGTTTTGCCGTCCAGGGGAACCTCGATCCGTACGTGCTGACCGCCCCGACGCCCGTCCTGCTGGAGCAGGCCGCGCGGGTGATCGACGAGGGCATGGCGGAACCGGGCTACATTTTCAACCTGGGCCACGGCCTGTTTCCGGAAGCGTCCCTGGACAAGCTTCGCGAGCTGACCGAATTCGTGCACGAATATTCCGCTGACCGCATTTCCAAAACCCGATGAAAAAGAGGCGTTGGCGATGAACGATACGGCGCAAAAACCCACCGGCGTACTTGTGATGTCCTACGGCACTCCTGCCGGCTTCGACCAGGTGGAGGCGTACTATACCCACATCCGTCACGGAAGGCCGCCTTCCCCCGAGCAGCTGGCCGATCTCATCGAACGATACCGCATGATCGGCGGCGTGTTTCCCCTTAGGGAACACACGAACCGCCAGGTGGAAGGCCTGCAGCGGGAGCTGGACCGGCGGGCGGGCCAGGGCCGCTATGTCTGCTATCAGGGCCTGAAACACGTCTCCCCGTTTATCGAGGACGGGGTGGCGCAGATGGCCGAAGACGGCATCCGGCGGGCCGTCGGCATCGTGCTGGCGCCGCACGATTCCGCCATGAGCGTCGGCTCTTACATCAAGCGGGCGGAAGCGGAAGCCGCGAAACGGGGCGTCCGCATGGCCTTCGTGCGGGAATATCATCTGCATCCCGAGCTGATCGGAGCCTTCGCCGACCGGGTGAAGCACGCGCTGGACCGTTTCGGAGACCGGCGCGGGGAAGTGCTCGTGCTGTTTACCGCCCACAGCCTGCCGGAGAAGATTTTGACCTGGAACGATCCGTACCCCGGCCAGCTGCTCGCCACGTCCCGCGCCGTGGCCGAAGCCGCCGGCGTGGAGCGGTGGGGGTTTTCCTGGCAAAGCGCCGGGCAGACGGGGGAACCGTGGCTCGGGCCGGACCTGTTGGAGTCGCTGGAGCAGGCCGCCAAGGAAGGCGTGCGGGAGGTGCTGGTCGCGCCCGTCGGCTTCGTGTCCGACCACCTGGAAGTGCTCTACGACATCGACATCGAAGCCAAACGCTTTGCCGAAGAGAAGGGCATGCGTCTGGAACGGATCGAGATGCTGAACGACGATCCCCGCTTCATGCGGGTTCTTGCGGACTGCGTGCAGGCGGCGGAGGAGGGGTTGCCGCATGACGGCTGAACCGCTCCGGGTCGCGGTGTTGGGCGGCGGGATCACCGGCCTCAGCGCCGCTTTTTACTTGTACCGGTTCGCCGAACGGCAGGGCCGCCCGGTGCGGGTCACGCTGCTGGAAAGTTCCGACCGCCTGGGCGGTCGGATCGACACGCTGCGCCGGGACGGCTACGTGATCGAACGCGGACCGGATTCGTTCCTCGCCCGCAAGACGGCGATGATCGAACTGGCCCGGGATCTGGGGCTGGACAAGGAACTGGCGCTGACCTCCCCGCTGGCCAGGACGACGTACATCGTGCACCGGGGGCGCCTCCATCCGATGCCGGAAGGGCTCATGATGGGCGTTCCCTCCGATCTGGGGGCGCTGGCCCGCACCGGCGTCATCTCGCCCTTCGGCAAGCTGCGCGCCGCGTTCGATCTGTTTCTTCCCCGCCGCGCGAAGGACGGCGACGAATCGGTGGGTGAGTTTTTGCGGCGCAGGCTGGGCCGGGAAGTGGCGGAGCGGATCGCCGAACCGCTCCTGGCGGGCATCCACGCCGGCGATCCCGACCGCCTGAGCCTGCGTGCGACCTTGCCGCAGTTTGCCGAACTGGAGCGCAAATACGGCAGCCTGATCCGCGGCATGGCCGCCGTCCGCGCGCGGTCTTCGCCGGCGAATCTGCCGCCGGAAGCCCGCGGACGGACTTTCCTGAGCTTCCGGCGCGGCCTGTATTCCGTGGTGGAAGCCCTGGAACGCCGGCTTCTCAGGGACGGCTGCGCCATCCGGTTCGGCGCCGCCGCCGTCTCGCTGGAAAGGAACGCCCCGGACGGCGCGCCGTATCGGATCGTGGCCGAAAACGGGGTCGAGGTCGCCGCCGACGCGGTAATCGTGGCGATCCCGGCGCCGGCGGCGGCGAGGCTCCTCGAACCGCACGTGGATGCGGAGGCCCTGCGCCGGGTGGAGTACGTATCCGTGGCCAACGTCGCCCTCGGGTACGACGCGCGCCGCTTCGGCCACAAGCTGGACGGTTCCGGTTTTCTCGTGCCCCGCGGGGAAGGGCGGGTGATCACCGCTTCCACCTGGACGTCGACAAAATGGCCGCACACCGCCCCGGCCGGCAAGCGCCTGCTGCGCTGCTACGTGGGCCGCGCCGGCGACGAGACGGCGGTCCATCTGCCCGACGATTCGCTGGAATACGCGGTCAAGAGGGATTTGCGGGACCTCATGGATCTCACGGCGCGTCCGGAGCTTGTGGTCATCAGCCGGCACCGCGACGCCATGCCGCAGTACGCGGTGGGGCACCTGGAGCGGATCGCGGAGCTGCGCCGGCAGCTGGAGAGCCGTCTTCCGGGGGTGCTGGTGGCGGGGGCGCCCGTCGAAGGCGTCGGCCTGCCTGATTGCGCCGCGCAGGGCCGCAAGTCCGCCGCCGCGTTGCTGGGCCTTCCGTCCGATGCCCGATGACCGGGCCCTTCGCTTCAAGCATTTTTTCCCCGGGTATGGTATAATGGCTTCCCGAGAACCGGGAAGCCGGAGGATGCCGCCATGGTGCGTCTTTCCCGCAAGGAAAAATACCGCCGCAGACGCGCACGCGCCAGGTTCCTGCTGGCGCTGAATTTGTTCATGCTGGCCGCCCTCGTGCTGGTGGGCGGGCTCGATTACGCCGCATGGCGGAACGGGGACCCGCTTTTTCCCGCATGGCGGGACGGGGACCCGCCTTCTTCCGCGCACGGTTCCGGAAGCTCCGCTTCCCCGGATAACACGGGCGATCTTGGCCCGGCGGGCGGAGGAACCGGCGGAGGTGCTTCCGAAGCGCATCCCGCGTCCCCGTCCCCTTCGGCGGTACCCGTCCGGGAGACGGTCACCATTGCGCTGGTCGGCGACCTTTTGCCCGCCGGCCGGGTGGCGGAGGCGATGCGGCGGGAAGGCGCCGACTACCCGTTCCGCAAGGCTAAGCCTGTTCTGGAAAGCGCCGATCTGGCCGTCGGCAACCTGGAAACCCCCTTTACCTCGCGGGGCGTGCCCGCCGAAAACAAGCAATACGTGTTCAAGGCCGCGCCCGAACACGCCGCTGCCCTGCGGGAAGCGGGATTTGACGCGCTGTCGCTGGCGAACAACCATATCCTTGACCAGGGCCTGGAAGGGCTCGAGGACACCATCGCCCATCTGAAGGAAGCCGGGCTGGCCTTCATGGGGGCGGGACAAAACGAAAAGGAAGCATACGCGCCGGCGATGCTGGAGCGAAACGGCATCACGGTGGCCTTGATCGGCTTGAGCCGCGTCGTGCCGGAAGTGTCCTGGAAAGCCGGACCCCGCAATCCCGGCGTCGCGGAAGCCTACGACACCACCCGCGCCATCGCCGCCATCCGGGAAGCGGACGAAAAGGCCGACGTGGTGGTCGTCTACATGCACTGGGGCGTGGAGCGCAACGACCAACCCGAGCCGTACCAGCGCGAGATGGGCCGCGCTTTCATCGACGCAGGCGCCGACCTGGTGGTCGGCTGCCATCCCCACGTGCTGCAGGGATTCGAGCCCTACAAGGGCCGGTGGATCGCCTACAGCCTGGGCAATTTTGTGTTCACCACCACGGGGTTGTCGAAAACCCAGGAAACCGGCGTCCTCGTGGCGGAATGCGAAAAAAGCGGAGCGTGCGCCCTGCGGTTTCATCCGATGTTCGCGGACAAATTCCAGCCGGCGCCCATGGAGCCGGAAGCGGCCCGCAAGCTGCTTGAACGGATCGAATCCGTTTCCTTCGGTGCGGTCATCGGGCCGGACGGCACCATCACCGCTTCGGAGGATGGAGCGGATTCGGCATGACGGAGCGCGGCGGCTTGGAGTGCCACCCGTGTGTCGCCCACCGCGGCTGGTCCGGCAAGGCGCCGGAAAACACCCTGGCCGCGTTCCGGATGGCCCTGGCGGAGCCTTCGGTGCAGTGGATCGAGCTGGACGTCCGCCTGTCCAAGGACGGAGTGCCGGTGGTCATCCATGATCCGACGCTAAATCGCACGACGGACGGCAAGGGCCGCGTCGCCGACCGTACGGCGCGGGAATTGGCCCGTCTCGACGCGGGCGGCTGGTTTCATCCTTCGTTTGCGGGAGAGCCGGTGCCGACGCTGGAGGAAGTGCTGGCGCTGGCCGCCGGGCGGTGCCGGCTCAACATCGAGCTGAAAACGGACGAAACGGAACGCGACGGCATCGAACGGCTTGCCCGCGCCACGGCGGACGTCCTGAGGACGGCGCGCCTGACGGACGAGGTCGTTGTCACTTCCTCCGATCCCGTCTGCCTCGGCGATTTGCGGTGGCACGCGCCGGAACTCCGCCTCGGCCTGGTCGCGAAAAGGTACGTGCCGGGCTTGGCCGGCATCCTGCGCAAAATGGGCGTGTCGTTCCTTTCCCTTTACTACCGCCGCCTGAACCCCGCGGCTCTGGCGGAATGCGCCCGGCACGGCGTGGACGTGATGGCCTGGACGGTCAACCGGCTGCGCGATCTTGTTCGCCTTGTGGCGATGCCGGAACCGTTTCTGGTGTGCACCAACCATCCGGACCGCTGGTTTGCGGTCGTGCGGGGGCCGGCCGAAGCCGGAGACCGGCCTCTTGCGGAACAATCGGCGTCCTGACGGCTGCCCCGCGGAATCGTCGCCGTATGTTGCACCTCGCCCGATGGGGCGTTTCTTTTTTTTCGTTTTTTCTGGTTCGTTCGGCCTTCCCGGTTGCCTGCCGTTTCCTTTCCAACCGTTTTTCCCTTTTCCGGCCAAAAAAATGTTGCCGCCGTCAAACCGGAATCCGCCGGCGGGCGTTATTCAGGAATGGACACGGGAACTTTGCTGCCGGAAAAATTTTCGTAAAATGAGGGGTGAGGAACTTGCGTCGATCACTTGTCGCCGCCGGAATCCTGCTCATCGCGACCGCGATGCTGCTGGCCGCCTGCGGTTTCGGCTCCCGGGCGGACAACGCCGCTTCCGGGACGCCCTCCGCGTCCCCGAGCGCGGAAGCGTCCGCGCCGGCAACGTCGTCGCCGTCGCCATCGCCGTCGGACACGCCTTCGGCTTCGCCGTCGGAGTCTCCGTCCGCGTCTCCGTCACCGTCGGCCTCGCCGTCGCAGCCGGCGTCTCCGTCGCCGTCGGCGTCGCCATCGCCATCGGCGTCGCCATCGCCATCGGCGTCGCCTTCGCCGTCGGTGTCGCCATCGCCGTCACCGTCGGCCTCGCCTTCGTCGTCGCCGTCCGAAACGCCGTCGCCTTCGCCAAGCGCGACGCCGTCCGAACCGCCGGAGCAATCGCCCGAACCGAAGACGGTCGTGGTGGAAATCCGGAATTTCGCCTATTCGCCGGAGACGGTGGAGATCAACGTCGGGGATTCCGTCCGGTTCATCAACCGGGACCGCGTGGGCCACACGGCCACGGCGGACGACGGCTCCTTCGACACGGGCTTGCTGGGCCGGGACGAAGATGCGGTGATCACCTTTGATGAAGCAGGGGAGTTTCCCTACTATTGCATTCCCCATCCGAACATGAGGGGCACCGTCGTGGTCAAGTGAGCGGGAAAACGCGGCGACGCTGGAGGAAGGCCGATGCGTAACTTGCCGGACGGCGAACTGATGAAGCTGGTCAGGCAAAGACAGCGGCAGGCGCTGTCCGAGCTGTACGACCGCTACGCGGAACTGGTGTATTCACACGCCTGGCGATCCCTGCGGGACGAAGGGGCCGCCCGCGAGATCGTACAGGCGGTGTTTCTGCGCCTTTGGACAACCGAATCGGAATACGCGCCGGAAAAAGGCCGCTTCTCCAGCTGGATTCTGGCCATCACCCGCAACATGGTGATCGATCGCCAGCGGCGTCTCCGGAAGGAATCCGCGCACCTGGTCCGGCCGGAACCGGAGATGCTGGAACGGGTCCCCGACCGGTCGGAATCCCCCGAAGACCGGGCCATCCGTGGCGCGTTCCGCAGGCAGATCCGGGAGGCTTTCCGTCATCTTTCGGCGCAGCAGATTCAGCTTCTCGAGCATTTCTACTGGCAGGGTTACAGCCTGAGGGAACTGGCGGAGCTGTACGGGCAACCGCTCGGCACCATCAAAAGCCGGCTTCATCAGACCTTGAAAGTGTTGCGCAAGCATTTGCCGGCGGAGGAGGGGTGGCGATGACCGGACCGCATCCGATCTGCGATCGCCTGCTGGAGTACGTGACGGGGGAAATCGGCCCGGAAGACCGCGAGGCTTTTGAACGCCATTTGCCGGATTGCGAAGATTGCCGCCGGGAAGTCGAGACGCTTTCGGCCGCATGGGAGGCGCTGCCATTTGAAATGGAACGGATAAAACCGCCCCGAGACCTGAAACGCCAGGTGTTCGCGGCTTTGGACGTGCTGGAGGGGAAGCCCGCTCCCGGGACCTGGCGGTTGGCGGGCCGGCGGGCGCGGCTGGCGTCCGCGGCCGTTATTGCGGCGGCCTTCCTGTTGGTGGCGGGCGGATTTCTGTGGGGGAGCATCGCCGACCTTTTCCGCAGGGATACCGCGCCGTTCCCGCCGGATCTGCCGGCGGCCATCCCGGTGGCGGAGATGGAGTGGAGCGTTCCGCTCCAGCCGGCGGAAGGGGCGCAGGATCACGGTTACGGCATCGCCTGCGTCGTCCGGCAGGGCGGGTCGAAGCAGTTCATCGTCTACGTGTTCGGCGCCCGCCAGACGACCGGAAGCGAAGCGTACCAGGTATGGCTGGTCAGCGGCAGCGAGCGCCGCAGCGCCGGCACCTTCCGGGTCAGCGACGAACGGGGCGTCGGCGTGCTGACCGTGCCGATCCGCTCCGAAAGCTTCTCGTTCGATGCCATCGGGATCACGCTTGAACCGGACGCGGACGGTTCCCAGCCGAGGGGGCCCAGGGTGTTCGCGGGCGGCGCGCCGCCTCCCCGGTGACATCCTGCGGCAAGAATTGCGAGGCGCGCGCCATGACATCCGCCCCGGAAGCGGCCCCGCAGACAAAAAGAAGGCCCGCTCTCCCGAAAAAGGGGAGCGGGCCCTTGAGCGTCACCAGCCCATGCGGCGGCGCAGCGAGGCGATTTGCTCCGTATGGTGGCGCGTGTGCCAGACGGAAGCCGCCAGGGCGTCGTCCACCGTCCAGACGCCGCTCACCGGATGGATGAATTCGCGCCCGAAATCCGCTTCGCCCAGCGAGCGCCACAGGCGTTCCCAGCGCCTGAACAGGGCTTCCAGCAGCACCAGCGTATCCTCGATGCCGTACACCTTGCTGTCGACCAGCTCCGCCCAACCGTCCTGATTGAACGTGCGGATGGTCGGCCGCTCTTCCGTCAGCGCCAGCTTGACCCGCGTATAGATTTGCATCGCGGTGTCCGCGATGTGATGCACCACCTGGCGCACCGTCCATCCTCCCGGCCGGTACGGGGTCGCCAGCTGCTCATCGCCCAGCCCCGCCACGGCTTCCCTCAGCTTCGCCGGGCACAGGGCAAATTCCGCCATGAGCCGGTCCCGCTCCGCGGCGTCCAGCCTGCCCGGCCTGGAGAACTTTCCGACGGGATACTTGAGCGTTTCCAGTTCTTCGTTCGTCATGCGTTTCTCCTCCTCATGCCGTCAGCCTTTCCATTTCGTCCAGCACTTCCTCGAACACCTGCATCGCCTGTTCAATCGGCTTGGGCGTGGACATGTCGACGCCGGCTTTCTTCAGGATGTTGATGGGATAGTCGCTGCCGCCGCTTTTCAGGAAGCCCATGTAGCGCTCCACCGCGGGCCGTCCCTCTTCCAGGATCTGCCGGGCGAAGCTGGTCGCCGCGGAGAAGCCGGTGGCGTACTTGTAGACGTAGAAGCTCGAGTAGAAATGGGGGATGCGCGCCCATTCCATTTCGATCTCCCTGTCCACCACCACGTCGTCGCCGTAGTACTTTTTGTTCAGGTCGTAGTAGATGGAGCACAGCTCCTGCGGGGTGAGCGAGTCCCCGCTTTCCGCCTTTTGGTGGATGATTTTTTCGAATTCCGCAAACATCGTCTGCCGGAACACCGTCGTGCGGAACTGGTTGGCGTAGTAGCTGAGCAGGTACAGCTTTTCCTTCGGGTTGTCCGTCCGGTTCAGCAGGTGCCGGATGAGCAGGGCCTCGTTGAGCGTCGATGCCACTTCCGCCAGGAAGATCGGATATTGCGCGTTGCGGTAGTCGTTGTTCCCGTCGGAAAAATACGAATGGAGCGCGTGTCCCATTTCGTGGGCCAACGTAAACACGCTGTCCAGGTTGTCCTTGTGGTTGAGCAAAACGTACGGATGGGTGCCGTAGGCGCCCCAGCTGTAGGCGCCGCTGCGCTTGCCCTGGTTTTCGTACACGTCGATCCAGCCGCCCGAAAACCCTTCCCGCAGCACCCGCAGATAATCTTCGCCGAGGGGGGACAGCCCTTCCAGCACGAGCTCCTTCGCCTTGTCGTAGGGAATGTTCATGTCCACCTCGTCCGTCAGCGGCGCGAACAGGTCGTACATGTGCAGCTCGTCGACGCCGAGCAGCCGCTTGCGCAGACTCATGTAGCGGTACATGAGGGGCAGGTGGCGATGGATCGTGTCGATCAGGTTGTCGTAAACGCTGACCGGAATGTTGTCGGCAAAAAGGGACATTTCCAGGGCGGACGGGTATTTGCGGGCACGGGCGTAAAACAGGTTCTTCGTGACGTTGGCGTTCAGCATGGCGGCGAGGGTGTTGCGCCATTTGCCGTATGTATCGTACATCGCCTGGAACGCCGCGCGGCGCACGTCCCGGTTGCGGCTTTCGAGGAACTGGATGTAGCGCCCGTGGGTCAGCTCCACTTCCTGGCCGTGCTCGTCCCGGATGGTCGGGAATTTCAGGTCGGCGTTGTTCATGATGCCGAAAATCGTGCCCGGCGCCTGGGCGATGTTGCCCGCCTGGGCCAGCAGGGCTTCCTCGCTTTCGGACAGCACGTGCGGCTTCTGGCGGAGCAGTTCCTCCAGGGTGTGCCGGTACTTGGCCAGTTTCGGTTCATCGACGAGTCCCCGCAGCTGCTCCTCGCTGAGGGAGAGGATTTCCGGCGCGATGAAGGACAAGGCCTCGTTGACTTCGACGCTCAGCTTCTTGGATTTGTCGGAAAGGGCCTGGTAGACCGGATCTCCCATGTCCTCGTGGTGTTTCATGTTGGCGTACACGTACAGGCGTTCCACCGCGAGGGAGAGTTCGTCTTCCAGCTCGAAGCAGGCGCGGATCGTGTCCGCGTCCTTCAATCGGCCCCGGAAGGCGGTGATGTCGCCAAGGCGGGCCTTGACGGCGTCGTATTCCCTGTCCCAGGCGGACTGATCCGGATACAGATCTTCGAGTCTCCAGCGGTATTCCGGCGGTACGTCCTGGCGTTTGGGCAACTGGCTCATCGGGTGGTTCCTCCTTCGGACCTCGGATGGTTTCCGCGCCGGCGCGATCGCATCCCCGTACAGACGGACCGGTTCTTCCGCATCCCCGGCGGCCGGGACGGAGGACGGAAGCGATGCCCGCGGCAAAACGACCGAAACCGGCGGCAAAGAAAAAAACGAAAGCAGGATCAAGGCGCACGGCAAAAATCGTTTGCGCACGATGCGGACCCTCCCGGAAACGGAAATGATTTCCGTCTCCAGTATGGCCCGCCTTCGGAAGGTTTATCGGGAATCCGTGCCGGCCGTCCCGCCGGCGGTCCAGAGGCTGTAGACGAGCAGGATGAAAGCCAGTGTCACGAGCACGAGGGTGAAAATCGCCATTCCCCTGCGCAGCCTCGGGGGGATGCTGTCCCGCCGCATGATCAGGATGGCCGCCAGGGCGAAGGCGGACAGGATGAACATCAGGCTGGCGGATGCGTCCAAAGCGGCGCGCGTCCTCCTTTTTCGTTTTTTTCATCATAGAAAAGATGGCGGGAGAAATCAACGACCCGTCATGCGATGGGCGCACCGGCATACATATACATAGGGAAGGAGTTGTACGGCGGTCCCCGCCGGGCGAAAAGGGGATCGCGTCCGAAAGGAGGATCCTTCGTGACGGAAGCGTTGGACAAACTTCGCTTCGAGATTTACGAGCGGGTGCAATTGCCGGAGGAAATTTCCTCCCTTCAGGAGCTTGAGGAACTCGAGCTCATTCCCCATATGCAGACCCTGCCCGGAGAGGATCATGTGCAGATACGCGGCCATCTGCTGCTGACGGGCGTTTACCGGGGCGAAAGCGCCGAATCTCCCCTCCGCCAGCTGGAACACTGGATTCCGATGGAAATTTCGCTGCCGATGTACCGGGTGGGCAGGCTGGAGGAGCTCACCGTCGACGTGGAACAATTCGACGTGGACTTGGTGTCCGGCCGCACCCTGAACGTCACCGGCACGCTGACGCTGCGCGGCGTGCAGGGCGGACCCGCTCCGGAGCGGGAATGGGACGGGGACGGGCTGCGCGTCGTGCACCAGGCCCCGCCGGAACCATGGCCCGGCCTTGGCGAGTCTCCTGTCCAGGCTTCCGTCTATCGGTTGCGGGCGGAGGAGGGAGG
>DATCLN010000011.1:0-5909 GCA_036563895.1 Paenibacillaceae bacterium | reverse complement strand
GGGGCCCTTTTTGTTTTGACGGTGCTTCGGAGAGAAGGATATAATTATTTTATTGAAGCGGAAAAAGGACATTCTCCGATCCGAAAAGGAGGCGGCTTAAGTGGCGATCACGTCGCTGGAGCAATATATGCTGGACTATGTGCAGGCCATCCGGGATGAAACGAAGCGGCTCGGCTTTGAGGAGCTCCGCACGCCCGAGGAAGTCGAGGCGAAGCTGCCCACGGCCAAGGGCACGGCCCTCGTCCTCGTCAATTCCGTCTGCGGCTGCGCCGGCGGCCTGTGCCGTCCGGCCCTGGCGGAGGCGCTCAAGCATGACGCGAAGCCGGACCATCTGTTCACGGTGTTTGCCGGGCAGGACAAGGAGGCGACCGCGAAGGCGCGGGAATATTTTGCGCCGTATCCGCCTTCGTCGCCGTCCATCGCCCTCATGAAGGACGGCGAGCTGGTCCACTTCATCGAGCGGCATCAGATCGAAACCCGCACCGTGGAGGAAATCGCCGACGAACTGAAGTCCGTGTTCGACCAATACTGCAGATGACAAGCGGGCATCCCGGCGGACGCGGAACGGCCGGGATGCCTTGATTTTATGGGGGAACGAAAAGTGAGCGGATCGGATCTGCAACGGGAAATCATCGCGAAGCTGGGCGTGAAGCCGAGCATCGATCCCGACGAGGAAATCGCGCGGCGCGTGGCCTTTTTGAAGGAAAAGGTGCTGGAAGCCGGGGCGTCGGGGCTGCTCATCGCCATCAGCGGCGGTGTGGACAGCGCCGTGGCCGCCGGCCTGTGCAAGCGCGCCACCGACGAGCTGGCGGCGGAGACGGGACGGCCCTATATTACCGTCGGACTGTTCCAGCCCTATGGCGAGCAGCCGGACATCGCCGACGCCTACGCGGTGGCGGAAGCGTTCGGGCTGAAGTACACCGCCGAGACCAACATTCAGGACGCAGTGGACGAAATCGCCCTGGAGGCGGAGTATGCGCTGAAAAAACTTGGTTTTCCCCGCCATCTGAACAAGGGCAGCAAAGGCAACGTAAAGGCGCGCACCCGCATGGTGGTCCAATACGCCCTCGCCAACGAGCTGAACCTGCTGGTGGTCGGTACCGACCACGCGTCAGAGGCGCTCACCGGATTTTTCACCAAATGGGGAGACGGCGCCGTGGACGTGACGCCCCTCAGCTCGCTCAACAAACGGCAGATCCGCCAGATCGCGCGGCGCCTCGGCGTGCCGCAGCAGGTGATCGACAAGGCGCCCACGGCCGGGCTATGGGAAGGCCAGACGGACGAAGGCGAGCTCGGGGTGTCCTACGAGGACAACAGCGACTACCTGGAGGGCAAGGAGATCGATCCGAAGGCGAAGGAGATCCTGGAACGCCACTACCTCCGCACCGAGCACAAGCGCCGTCCGATTCCCGGCATCTGAGCCATGATGACCGGCGTCGGACTGGACGTCGTCGGGCTGGAGCGGGTGACCCGGTGGCTGTCCGAAGGCGATGAGGAGCGGATCGTCCGGCGGCTGCTGACGGACGGGGAGAGGCGGATCTGGGAGGGCCTCGCGCCCCGCCGCAAGGCGGAGTTTCTGGCCGGCCGCTTTGCCGCCAAGGAAGCGGTGGCAAAGGCTTTCGGCTGCGGGATTGGCGGCGTGATGGGCTTCCGCGACATCGAGGTGATTCCGGACGAACGGGGAAAACCGGTCTGCAGCCTGTCGGCGGAGGCGTGGAAGCGGCTTGGGTTGTCTGAGCGCGAGCATGTGATCCATGTCGCCATCACGCATGACAGGACGGCGGCCGCGGCCGTGGCCGTCGTGGAGCGGAATACTGCGAAGGGGTCATGAAGCCGGCCGGGAAGGCCGGCTTGGCGTGCCGGACGGCCGAGCGTGCCTAATGGTCAGGCGTACCGGATGATCCAGGCGCGCCGGATGTTCAGGCGTACCGGATGGTCCAAGCGCGCCCCGGATGTCCGGGCCCGCCGGATGGCCAGGAACGACAATGCGGGCGGCGACGCGGGTTCGGGTCAGCGTTGTTCGGCCAGCCAGTCGGCCAGGGCGTCCATGTCTTTGTCGCTCAGTTTGTCCGCGAAGGGGGGCATCATGTCTCCGCCTTCGGCGATGCGCCGGCGGATCGCGTCCCGGTCCAGATTGGCGCCGACCCGGGTAAGGTCGGTCGACGGCCCCATATTGCCCGCCAGATCGGGTCCGTGACAGACCAGGCAGTGGGTCCGGTACAGCTCGATCGTTTCCGCAGGCCCGTCCGGCAGGGTTCCGCGCGCGGCCCGGCCGCCGGAAGCGGCGCCGCTTCCGGCGGATCCGCCGCAGGCCGCAAGGCTGGCCGCGAGAACGGCCAGCGACAGGAAAGCCGCCAGCCTGGCGGTGAAGCTTTTTTTGGCCATAATGTTCACCCTGTCCCGTCCGCCCGGCGGCGAGCGGCAGTCCGCAGCACCGCTGAAAGGGCGGATTTTTTTCCTATGATACCGCAATCCGAAGGGAGAAGACATGAAAAAGCTGGCTGCCAAAACCGCGTTCAGCCGCAAGCTGCTGGAATGGTACCTGGCGAACCGCCGGGATCTGCCCTGGCGGCGGACGCGGGACCCTTACCACATCTGGGTTTCGGAAATCATGCTGCAGCAGACGCGGGTGGATACGGTCATTCCGTACTTTAACCGTTTTGTGGAGCGGTTTCCCACCGTTCGCGACCTGGCGGAAGCGCCCGAGGCCGAAGTGCTGAAATTGTGGGAGGGCCTCGGGTATTATTCCCGCGCCCGCAACCTGCAGGCGGCCGCCCGGCAGGTGATGGAGCGGCACGGAGGAAGCCTGCCGGCCGACCGGGAATCGCTGGCCCGCCTGAAGGGGATCGGTCCGTACACGGTGGGGGCGATTCTGAGCATCGCCTTCAACGTGCCGGAACCGGCCGTGGACGGCAATGTGATGCGGGTGCTGGCAAGGTTTTTCGGCCTGGAGGACGACGTGGCCAGGCCCGCGACCCGCGTCCGCATGGAGGCCCTGGCGCGGGAACTCATTCCTGAAGGGCACGCGGGGGATTTCAATCAGGCCCTGATGGAGCTGGGCGCGCTGGTGTGCACGCCCAGGGCTCCGCAATGCGCCGTCTGCCCGGTGGCGGCGGAATGCGTGGCGAAAAGCGGCGGCCGGCAGGAATCGCTGCCCGTCAAATCGAAGGGCAAGGCTCCCCGGCCGGAATACCGGCTTGCCGTTCTGGTGGAGGGCACCGGGCCGCTGGCCGGGCGCGTGCTCGTCCGAAAGCGGCCGGCGGAAGGCCTGCTCGCCCGGCTGTGGGAGCTGCCCCATGTGGAGGTGCCGGACCCGGAGGTGTGGGAATCGCCCGAAGCGGCGCCGGTGTGGCTGGCCGGGGCGCTGGAGGCCGAAGGCTTGCGAATCAGGCCGAAACGTTTTGCCGGGGAAGCGGAGCACACCTTTTCGCACCTGCGCTGGCACATCCGGCTGTGGACGGCGGAAGCGGCGGAGGGCGCCTCGTTACAGGCAGGCGCAGCAGGGGTGACGGCCGGGGGCGAGATTGAAGCCGCCGCGGCAACGGCAAGATCGGCCGGACGCGGCACGGCCAAGCCGGCGGACGCGTACGGGCTCCGGCTGGCGGAGACGGCCGGGGCATCCGCGTACTCGGCCGCGTCTTCTGCGGAACCGGCTCCTGCCGGTGCCTTCACCTACCGGTGGATCACGCGGGAAGAGTTTGCGGAGATGGCCTGGCCGAACGTGTTCCGGAAGCTGCTGGCGGCGTATTTCGAGGGAGAGCGGGGCTGACAGTTGTCTCGCGAGGGAAGCTGACGGATGCCATGCGGCAGCGGACCATCTGCGGCATACAGGTGTTATGGTTTGATTTTCCTGCGATGGCACGTAAGATGGAACGAAAAACTCCCACGGCGATCGCTGCGATGGGTCGCACGCGGGAGTTTGTCTTCAGTCTGAATGCCCGGCACAAGCCGGGCATGATCCGTTTCACGGATTATTTTTTCACGGCAGCTTCGTAGCGTCTTTGGACTTCAGGCCAGTTGACGATGTTCCAGAACGCCGCGATGTATTCGGGACGGCGGTTCTGGTATTTCAGGTAGTAGGCGTGCTCCCACACGTCCAGCCCGAGGATCGGCGTGTCGCCTTCCATGAGCGGGCTGTCCTGGTTGGGCAGGCTGTACACCTTCAGCTTGCCGTCCTTGCCGACCGCCAGCCACGCCCAGCCCGATCCGAAGCGGGTGGCCGCGGCGTTGGAGAACGCTTCCTTGAACTTCTCGAATCCGCCCAGCTCGCTGTCGATCGCCTGGGCCAGGGCGCCGCTCGGTTGGCCGCCGCCGTTCGGGCTCAGGATCGTCCAGAACAGGCTGTGGTTGGCATGGCCGCCGCCGTTGTTGCGCACGGCCGTGCGGATGCTTTCCGGCACGCTGTTCAGGTCGGAAATCAGCTCTTCGACGCTCTTGTTTGCCAGCTCCGGCGCGGATTCCAGCGCCTTGTTCAGGTTCGTCACGTAGGTGTTGTGGTGCTTCGTGTGATGGATTTCCATCGTCTGGGCGTCGATGTGCGGCTCCAGCGCATTGTAGGCATACGGGAGCGCGGGCAGTTGATGGGCCATGACGGTTACCTCCTCGCAATCGGGTTTTCGGGACTGCCTTCCATGGAGCGCCGCCGGCTCGGGGCGCACTATGTACTGTCATCCCGCTACTATTATTGTCCACTTTCCATAATAAATCAACAATTTAGTTTGTTTATTCCCCTGCCATCCCCCAGAACCGGGAAAACCGGGTCTGCCCGCCAAAAAACGCCAGCATAGGAGGCAAAAGGCCGCGAAATTCGATACCAGCTCCGCAAAAGAGGGGGGTTTTCGGCGTTAATTTGCTTCTCCCGTTTTTTCTTGGGCGAAAATCGCCATGAAGACGGGGAAGATTTTTTCGCGAGTTTGTCGTAAAATTAGAAATGCTTTTTCAGCTTGTCCAATTCCCGGCCCAAGGAGATGACTTCATGCTCGTTCGTCCCTTTCAACTTGCGGATTACCGTTCCGTGGAAGCGCTGCTGGAGGCGGTGCTGTGCGGCGAATGCTTCGAAGAGACCCGCGAAGCGCTGATCCGCCAGCTTTCCATGGACAGCGAACTGGTGCAGGTGGCTGAAAAGGATGGCAGGCTCGTCGGATTGTTGATCGGGACGATGGAGGGCAAGCAGGGGTTCGTGTATCGCATCTGCGTGCATGAGGACTACCGCCGGCAGGGCGTCGGCGGCGCGCTGATCCGGGCGGTCAATGCCCGTTTCCGCAGCCGCAACGTTCGCGAGGTCATGGCCGTGGTGGACGGCCATCGCCGGCACATCGCCCCGTTTTTCGAGTCGTTCGGCCTCGCGCCGGTGGACCTTGCCGAAAGTTCCCGCCAGCTCGCCATAGTGGCGGGATGAGAAAGGGATTGATGCCGGACCGCATTCTCCAAAGCATGTCTGAAGGCCCGAAAGCCGCCGATTGGTTGCGTTCGGCCTGAAGATATGCTTTTCTATTTGTGACAGAAATATTCCGCATTGGGGAATGTGCCATGCCCAGATTCACGGCCGATGCGGAGCGGTCCGGCGACGGGCAGGGGAATCGGAGCCGGCGGAGCCGACCGGCCCGGCTCAAGGGACTCGGAAGACGGGTCCTCATCTTCGCCGTCGCGGCGGCCGCCGCGCTTTTTGTGCGCGTATATGTGATGCATTTTGCGGTGGTCCGCGGGATTTCCATGGAACCGACGCTGTACGAGGGCGAATGGGTGCTTGTCAACAAGATCGTTTACGAATTCGAGGAACCCCGGCGGGGCGACGTCGTCATCCTGCGCAATCCGTCGGAGCTTTCGGACAGCCCGAAACTGATCGTCAAGCGCATCGTCGGGGAACCGGGGGACACGCTGGAAATACGGGACGGCCGCCTGTACGTGGA
>DATCLN010000010.1:0-15517 GCA_036563895.1 Paenibacillaceae bacterium | reverse complement strand
TCGAACGGAAGAACCTCCTGTTTTCCCGTCCGCAGGTCATAGTAAGCCAACGCATGTTTCGGCCCGGCTCCGTCGCCCAGATCTTCCCCCGTGTCGTGCAAATAGTAGAAGCCGCTGCCGTCGCTGCGCCAGATCGGACTCCAGTCATTTTCGCCCCGCGTCCATTGGACCTTCTCGCCGGTGCGGGCGGACACTCCCCAGATGCCGGGTGTTTCCCAGTCCCACACCGCCGTCCACTCCCCGGTCGGGCTGGCCCTCTCATAGCCGGTTCTGTCCGGGATTTCGCCCAACGCGGTGACGGTTCGCGCTTCCATGTCCACCCGGTATTCATACCGTTGGCCGGTGGCCCCTTCCCGCACGGTGACCAGCACTTCCCGGTCGTTCAGCGGCTTCATTCCTTCCACATAATGGTGAAGGGGCAGCTCCACATATTCTTCGACGGGAAAATCGGACTTCGCGGGAACACCGGGTTCATTCGCCGGATCGCCGCCCTGGGAATCCGGAAGCGCCGAGGGCGCGGAAGATGCCGTAGGCGAGGCCGGCGCGGCATCGGACGGCGCGCCCGGTTGTTCGGCCGACGCCGCGGGTTCCCCGGTGCCGGAAGAATTGGAGTCGCTTTTGGAACAAGCTGCAAGTAAAATGGCAAGAAAAACGACAAGGATCGCCAGGCTCTTCGAAAAACGCATTACGGCAACACCTTCCGCTTTGGCAGACTTATTAAGCACATAACTTTACATTCAACTTTCGAAACATTTCAAAAGTGTTCATATATTGAACTCCCATAGCCTTGCAAGCGTTTGGGATGTATATTTTTTTTGGTGAATTCTTGGGTTGCTCATGAGTTACAACTACATAGTTATATGCTTTTGCAAAAGCAACCAGCCAACTGTCCGCCACATCGGCAAATTGATTCTTTGCAACATCTTCATAGTCAGGATTGCCAAATGTCCATTCCATCAATTGCCTAAAGGAATCCACTACTTCATCGGTAGTTGAAGGTAAAAACCACTGATCAAACTCGGATAATGCCCATATTTTCAACGGATCTTCGCCTTTTTGCAATTCTTCTTTCACCCGATCTATGCTTGCGACAAGTCCCTTTTCTGCCAGTTCGACAAGCATACGCCAAAAACAAGGCACAATGTCAAAAGCATAATAAGTCCTGTGCGCGCTGATAAAAACATTGGCATCCAGTACGAAACGGATGGTTTGGGGGGGTTGGGGAGATTGGGCGGGTTGGACGGACTGGTCCATAACTACACCTCAAAACCAAGGTATTTCCCATATTTCACAAAGGCGTCCCCGCTCAGTCCGGTAAGTCTGTAAGCCTCCGTATAAAGAAGACGTCCTTCCTTCACGCTCGTATAAACAGCCTCCGCGAAACGCCGGCCAACGCGGAAATTTTGATTGCGATAGAAATTCCCTCCGCCATCATCCCGGTCATATTCGTTTTCCAGCCAATCGCGGTAAAAATTGAAAAATTCATCCTTGGTGATGAGTTGCAAATCCAGCGCCCTGCGAGCCGCTACAATGCTGCTCACTTTGAATCGTCGAGCCAATTGATTGAACCGGTCTCTGGAATCTTTCACACCACGCCATGCGGCCCTCATTTCATCTTCCGGAACGAGAAACTCCGCAGCCGTCTGGTTGCAGGCCTGCTCGATCCGCTGGACGGAAGGCTGCAAACCGGAAAGATCGAAAGCCGCGCTTTCCCCGTACCAGATGTGGGCAAGTTCATGCGCCACCGTAAACATCTGGGCTGCCTTGCCGTCAGCTCCATTGATGAAAATGAGAGGCGCGTATGCATCCACCAGCACAAAACCCCGAAATTCATTCACGTCCAGTTTTCGGTGCGTGTTGTTCCCGACAATGCCGTTTCTGACTACCAGGATGCCGATCTCCTCAATTTTGCCCAGCAAATATTGCAAGGCTTCTGTCCAGCTTCTACAGACGGACGCCCAACCGTTTCCCAACCCCAGGGTATTCCTAATGTCTTGGGCTACTTCCCGAGGATGGGACGACAATTTCCAGGAGCCGACAAAAGGAAGAGGTTCATGCCCCAAATCCATCAAATATTCCCGCATCCAGGCCTGTCGCCGCTGCATCATGTAGATGGTTTCCAGCAAGTTGACGCTTGGTTTGGCAGCTTGCGCATCACCGACAGTTCTGTAATGGGGAATGGGAAGCTTGATCTCCGGCGGTTTGGGCAGAAAGAAATATCCCAGAGGCGTGGAAGTGGCTTTCGCGAACTGTTCCAGCTGTTTCAGCGTCGGCCGGGTTTCATTTTTCAGCCATTTGGTTACCATGGGAAATCTTTTTTCGATCCATTCGCCAGCATCCGCGCATTGGATCGCCCATCGGATCAACTCCGGATTTACGGCCACCCTTGCCACTTTCCCACCGCCTCTCTGTTCCCCATTATAGATTATCGGTGATTTCTCAGGGTCTTACAACTTCAACCGTTGATACCCCGGATTTTTCGAAAGCCATATTAATTTCAACATTTTTCAGGGTATTTCCTTGTCATCTCCCGCCAAATGTATTTGGCTTTCATGGGAAGGTTTAACTGATCCGCGGTTTACTGAAAACCAAAGAAACCACTCCTTTGGCGATGGCTGCCCGTCGCATCCATGTGCCAAAAGAGGGTTTCTTTTTGTTCTGCCAAAAACAAGGAGCGGTCCCTCTGTCTTGTGTGACTTTTGGGACAGCTCCTTTTTGGTTGTTGCGAGTGCAGGGTGATGCGCAAATTGCTCAGACTTCCATGATGATCGGCAGAATCATCGGTCTTCTTCTCGTTTGTTCATACAAAAATCTTCCGACCGCTTCCCTGACATGGTTCTTCAGGGAAGCCCATTCGCTGATGTTTTCGCCCGCCAGTTTCTGCAGCGTTTGCGCCACGATCCGGTTCGCTTCCTCCAGCAGCCCTTCGGACTCCCGCACGTACACGAAACCGCGGGAGATGATGTCGGGCCCGGACAGGATCGAACCGTCCTGTTTGCTCAGCGTCACCACGATGACCAGAATGCCGTCCTGCGACAGGAGCTTGCGGTCCCGCAGGACGATGTTGCCCACGTCGCCGACGCCGAGGCCGTCGATCATCACGTTCCCCGACGGCACCCTGGCGCCCTTGCGGGCCTGGCCGTTCTGGATCTCCACGGTGTCGCCGTTGTCGATCATGAAGATGTTTTCCTTGTCGATGCCTACCGCTTCGGCCAGCATCGCGTGGTGACGGAGCATCCGGTATTCGCCGTGCACCGGAATGAAGTATTTCGGGCGCATCAGGTTCAGCATGAGCTTCAGATCTTCCTGGCTTCCATGCCCCGACACGTGCACGGGCGAGGCGGGGCCGGGGCCGTAGATGACATTCGCGCCAAGGCGCATGAGTTCGTCGACCGTCCGGCCAACGTAGCGTTCGTTGCCCGGAATGGGAGTGGCGGCGATGACCACGGTATCCCCGGGCAGGATGTCCACTGTGCGGTGGGTGGATCGGGCCATGCGGGTCAGGGCGGACATCGGTTCGCCCTGGCTTCCCGTGGACAGGATGACGACCTTGTCCGCGGGGAGCTTGTTCACGTCTTCCGGATCGATCAGCATGCCGTCGGGAATGTCCAGATACCCGAGGTCCGAGGCAATGGTCACCACGTTGACCATGCTGCGGCCGACCACCGCCAGCTTGCGCCGGGTCTCGGCGGCGGCATAGATCACCTGCTGGATCCGGTGGATGTTCGAGGCGAAGGTCGCCACGATCACGCGCTGCTTCGCCGCGCGGAAAATCGACGCGAGCTCCTTGCCGATGTTGCTCTCCGACGGCGTGAAGCCCGGGCGCTCCGCGTTGGTGCTGTCCGACAGCAGCGCGAGCACGCCGCGGCGGCCGATTTCCGCCATCCGCTGCAAATCCGCATACTGGCCGCCGACCGGCGTGTGGTCGAACTTGAAGTCGCCGGTAATGACCACGGTGCCTTCCGGAGTGTCAAGGCAAATGCCGACGGAATCCGGAATGCTGTGGTTGGTGCGAAAAAACGCGGCGCGAATCGAGCCGAACCGGAGCTGCGAATCGGGATTGATCAGGTGGCGTTCCGTCTCGCCCAGCAAACCGGCCTCTTTGAGCTTGTGCTCCACCAGCCCGAGCGTGAGCCGCGTTCCGTACACCGGGACATTCAGACTTTTCAGGACATAGGGCAATCCTCCGATGTGATCCTCGTGGCCGTGCGTCAGCAGGATCGCCCGCACCTTGTCCCGATTTTCCACCAGATACGTAATGTCCGGGATGACGACGTCGATGCCGAGCATGTCTTCCTCGGGAAACTTGAGACCCGCGTCCACCACGACGATGTCGTTGCCGTACTGCACGACGTACATGTTCTTGCCGATCTCGCCGACACCGCCCAGTGCGAAAATGAGCAGTTTCTCCTGGTTGTTCTTCTTTGGCAAATGAAGTACCTCCCAAACCGTCTCGACGATCCCGAACCATTATGGAGTTGTCAAACAGCAATATGGCCGCACCCAATCACTCAGCAACTATTATACATGAACGAGGAAAAAAGTAAAAACCGGCGCTCCGCAAGAGACACCGGTCGGGATGCAAAAGCGCTCCCCTCACTCCGCCAACAGTTGACGGAGAAACTCCGCTTCCTTCTCGTTCACTTCCGCCAGCGGCGGCCGGACGCCGCCCACCGGCAGGCCTCGCAGCGACAGGGCGTATTTTACCGGCACCGGATTGGGCACCGGATGGGGACAGTTGAACAGGCCGTGGAAAACCGGGTAGCATTCCAGGTTCAGGCGGGCCGCTTCCTCCACCCGGCCGTTCAGATAGGCGTTGATCATCGCCTTCATTTTCCGGCCGATGATATGGCTGGCCACGCTGACGATGCCGTAGCCGCCGACGGCCAGGGTCGCCAGCGTCAGGCTGTCTTCGCCGCTGTACACCCGGAAGCGTTCCGGTTTCCGGCGCAGGATGGCCGTCATGTGATCAATGCCGGCGCATTCCTTGACCGCAAGAATGTTGGGGATTTCAGCCAGGCGCAGCGTCGTTTCCACGGAAAGGCTGGTGACCGTCCGGCTGGGCACGTTGTACATCATGACGGGAAGCGAGGTCGCTTCGGCGATGGCGCGAAAATGCCGGTACAGGCCTTCCTGGCTCGGCTTGTTGTAATAGGGCACCACGGCCAGCACCCCGTCCACGCCGATCTTCTCCGCCTCGCGGGTGAGATGGACGGAGTGCGCCGTATCGTTGCTGCCGGTGCCGGCGATGATGCGGCATCTGCCGGCGGCGCGCTCCACCGCGAAGCGGAACAGGGCCAGCTTCTCCTCGTCGGTCAGCGTCGGCGACTCGCCGGTCGTGCCGCTGACGACGATGCTGTCGGTCTGCTGCTCTTCGATCAGGTAGTCGATCAGCCTTCCCGTCGTCTCCCAGTCGATCTCGAGATTTTCCTTGAACGGGGTAACCATCGCCGTGATCAGCCGGCCGAAATCCATGGGTGTTCCTCCTCCGTCACATGGCGGCAAGATGCTCCGCGATCTGTACGGCGTTCCAGGCGGCGCCCTTCAGCAGGTTGTCGGAGACGATCCACATGTTGAGCGCGCGCGGATTCGTCAGGTCGCGCCGGATGCGCCCCACGAACACTTCCTTCCGGCCGGCCGCGTGGATGGCCTGCGGGTAAAGCTGGCTTGCCGGGTCGTCCTGCACGACGACGCCGGGCGCATTGGCCAGCAGTTCCCTGACCTCGTCCAGGTCGAAATCGCTGGCCAGCTCCACGTAGACCGATTCGGAATGGCCGCGCAGGACCGGAATGCGCACGCAGGTGGCGGACACCCGGATCCGGTCGTCGCCCATGATCTTTTTCGTCTCGTTGACCATTTTCATTTCTTCGAAGGTATAGCCGTTGTCCTGGAACTTGTCGATCTGCGGAATGGCGTTGAAGGCGATCGGGTGCTTCACCGGCAAGGAAGCCACGGGCAGCACGTCCGGTTCGAAGGAATTGCCGGCCAGCTGCTCCCGTGTCTGCCGCAGCGTTTCTTCCACCGCGCGGGCGCCGGCTCCGGAGACGGCCTGGTAGGTCGAAACGATGACGCGGTCGATGCCGTATCGGTCGTACAGCGGCTTCAGCGCCACCACCATCTGGATCGTGGAGCAGTTCGGATTGGCAATGATGCCCTTGTGTTCGGCGATCTTGTGCGCGTTGACCTCCGGCACCACCAGCGGAACGGCGGGGTCCATGCGGAAGGCGCTGGTGTTGTCGATGCAGACCGCGCCGCGCTCCACCGCCTGCGGCACCAGCCTGCGGCTGACGTCGCCTCCGGCGCTGAACAGCGCGATATCGACGCCTTCGAAGCTCTCCGGCGTCGCTTCCTCCACCGTCAGTTCCTCGCCGCGGAACTTGAGCCTCTTGCCCGCGGAACGCGCCGACGACAACACTTTCAGGTTGTCGATGGGAAAATCGCGTTCCTCCAGCATGTTCAGCATCTGTTCCCCGACGGCGCCCGTCGCGCCGACGACGGCGACATTGTACCGTGTCTTCGCCATGGCTTTCGGTTTCCCCCATCCCTTGCTCCGCAAAAGTTGCAGCCGGTTCCGCTTGCGCCTCGCCGCCCCGGGCCGGCCGTTTCGTCCGGCATCGTTCCCTTCGGCGTCCGTTCCTCCGCCGGCCCTGCCGTCGTCCGTTCCCTCTCGCCTTCCTCAGGCGTACCGGAACCGCTCGATGAGCAGCGGCTGAATCTGTTTCCCCTGCAGCGCCGCCTCGCAGGTCTCCAGCAGCAGATCCATGCGCGCCACCAGCGAATTCGGCTTCTGGTGCGGATTGTCCTGTCCGAAGGGCACGAAATAGATATTTTTCGTTACCAGAAGCTTCGCGATGTTGGCGGCGTTCAGGCCGAGCCCGTCGTTGGTCGAGATCGCCAAGACGAGCGGACGGCCGTTGCGCATCTGCGCCTTGGCGGCCATCAGCACCGCACTGTCGGTCATCGCGTTGGCCAGCTTACTGGTCGTGTTCCCCGTGCACGGCGCAATCACCATCAGGTCAAACCTTTTGGTGGGGCCGAGGGGTTCGGCTTCCACGATGGAGCCGATGATGTCGTTGCCGGTCACTTCCTTGAGCTCGCGTTTCCACTGCTCCGCGGTGCCGAAACGGGTGTCGGTCGTCATGACGCTGTGGGAGACGACCGGAACCACCTCGGCGCCGGCTTCCACGAACCGACGGATTTGCGGCACCGCTTCGGGCAGCGTGCAATGCGAACCGGTCACCGCGTAGCCGACGACAATCCCTTGCCAGTTCATGACGCATTCCCCCGTTGGCGGTAGTCCTCCAAAATGATCCGGGCAAGACTGTTCGCCATGATGCGGCCCGCCGTTTTCGGCGCCACAATGCCGGGAAGGCTGGGCGCCAGCATCGCCTTGATGCCCCGTTTTTCGGCGTAGCGGAAATCCGTTCCGCCGGGCTGGGATGCCAGATCGATTACGACCGCGTGCGGGGGAAGCGCCGCGATCACTTGCGCTGTGACTATCATAGTCGGAATCGTGTTAAAAAGCAAGTCGATATCCGCCGCCTGTCTGGTAATATCTTCCAGATAGAACGGCTCGAAGCGCATCTCGTGGGCCCGCGCAAATGATTCCGCCCGGCGCACCCCGACCTTCACGGACGCGCCCAGTCCCATGAGCGCCCGCGCCAGCGTCAGACCGGTCCGGCCCAGGCCGAGCACCATGCAGCGGGAACCGTGGATGGTGATGTCGGTGTGCTGCATGGCCATCATGATGGCGCCTTCCGCGGTGGGGATGGAGTTGTAGATGGCCACGTCGTCGCGGTCGAACAGCTCTTCCAGCCCGATCCGGTGCTTCTCGCACAGCCGCCGCAAATACGGCTTTGCCAGTCCCGTGTAGACCTTGCCGCTGGGCGGCATGGCGGCGAGATGGGCGTCCGTGAGCACCAGTTCCCGCTCGCTGTACCTGGCGGTGATGACGCCCTCATCGTCCGTGCCCACCGCGGGCAACACCAGCGCATCCGCGGATGCGAGCACCTCCGGCGTCCATTCCGCCTTGACGGCGCCGGGAGGCGTTTCCGCCCGCTCGAAGCCGACCACGGTCACCGACGCGTCCAGTTCGGTGAGCTTTCGGATCACCTCCAGCTGCCTTGCGTCCCCGCCGGCCAGCACGATCTGCACGCCCGTCAGCATCCGGCGACCCTCCTTCCGGTTTGGAGGCTTTGTCACATGGTATGCAGCCGCCCAGCGCGGGGTGCAGGCGGAGCCGGCCGGACCGCTTGCGCGGGGGCGCCTGTCCGGAACGCGGGATATCCTTCAAACATGGAAAAACCCCGGGTTCGGAAGAACCGGGGTTCCGTTTGCGTCTCATCTGCCGGTGTGCCCGAATCCTCCGGCGCCCCGCACGGTCTCGGGGAGCTCGTCCGTTTCCTCGAGGCACACCTCGGGCAGCCGGTGGAACACCAGCTGCGCGATGCGTTCGCCGCGGGCGATGGTGAAGGGCTCGTCCCCAAGGTTGATCAGCAGCACCTTGATTTCGCCGCGGTAGTCGGCGTCGATGGTGCCGGGCGTGTTCAGGCAGGTGACGCCGTGCTTCAGGGCCAGCCCGCTGCGCGGGCGAACCTGCGCTTCCAGATCCGGCGGCATCGCCATGGCGAAGCCGGTGGGAATGAGCGCCCGCTGGCCCGGTTTCAGCGTCACCGGTTCCGCCACGGCGGCGTGCAGGTCGAAGCCGGCCGCCAGATCGGACATCCGGCGCGGCAGCGGAATGTCTTCATTGCCGGGCAACCTCTTGAAAAGAATGCGATACAACGAATTCCCTCCCGATTCCGTCCAGCGCCGACTCCTCCGCCCCCACCAGGGCGATGGCGCAGGGTTTCGACAGCAGACGGCGGATCATTTCATTTATATCATCAAGGGTGACGCTTTCGATTTTGTCCAGCAGCTCGTCCAGCGTGTCTTGGCGGCCGAGCATGAGCTCGTTTTTCCCGAGCAGGTTCATGCGGCTGCCCGTGCTCTCGAGGCTGAGGATGAGATTGCCCTTGAGCTGCTCCTTGCCCCGCCTCAGTTCCTCCTCCGTGAGCCCTTTGGCCGCAAGCTCACCCAGCAATTCCAGCGTCAGCTCGTAGACCTCGCGGGTGTGTTTCGGGGCTGTTCCGGCGTAGACGGTGAGGGTGCCGACGTCGGAATGGGCGGAATGATAGGAATAGACCGAATAGGCCAGACCCCGCTTTTCCCGGATTTCCTGGAACAGCCGGGAGCTCATGCCACCGCCGAACACGTTGTTGAGCAGAATCATCGCGTACAGCTTCGGATCGGTGATGGCGCAGCCGGGAAACATGAGGCACAGATGGTTTTGTTCCGTCGCCTTGGGATGGAACAGGGAGCCGGAGCGGAATTCGGGACGGTTCACCTTCGGCTCGCCGACCTTCCGGCCGAAGCGGCCGAAGTGGCGTTCGATCAGTTCCGTCACGGAATCGTCCACGTTGCCGGCGATGCTGATGACCGTCGTGTCGACGCCGTAGCGGCGCGCCATGAAGCCGCGCAGGTCGTCCGCCTCCGCCGCCTTCAGCCGTTCGGCGGAGCCCAGCACGCTGAAGGCCAGCGGATCGTCGCCGAAGGCCGCGCGGACGGCCAGGTCGTGCACCGTGTCGTCCGGCGTGTCCTCGTACATGGCGATTTCCTCGATGATGACGTTTTTCTCCTTCTCCAGCTCTTCCTCCGCGAACACGGACTCGAAAAACATGTCCGCCAGCATGTCCACCGCGATGGGAAGATGTTCGTCCAGCACTTTGGCGTAATAGCAGGTATATTCCTTGGAGGTGAAGGCGTTCACGTTCCCGCCGATGCCGTCGAACCGGTCGGCGATCTGCCGGGCGGTGTGCCGTTTGGTTCCCTTGAAAAGCATGTGTTCGATGAAATGGGAGAATCCGTTCGTCTCCGGGGTCTCGTGGCGGGAACCGGCCTTGACCCAGATGCCGAAGGACACCGAGCGGCAGGTCGGAATGGATTCGACGAGGACGCGAAGGCCGTTGTCCAGCACAAATTTTTTCACCCGTTTTCCTCCCTTGCCCTGGTTAGTAACCACTATATCAAAAGTCGACATCGGCCACAACCAAACGACATCCCGGTCCGCTCCCGCCCCGAGCCGCGCCGCGGCGCAACGTGCGGCGCCGAACCGGTGCATCGGATGTCATGGTTGCATCGCGTGCCCGCGCCACCGGACCGGCGGCCGTCGTGCCGATTCAGGAAGGCGGTTCGATCCGCTCGCTGGACAGGGTTTGCGACACCGTGCCGGGGACCAGTCCCTTCGCGCGAAGCGCCCGGATGATGCCGGGCAGGGCCCGCTTTGCGCTGTCCGTCGGATGCATCAGGATGAGAACGCCCGGCTCCGCCCGGCGGGCCACCTTTTGCACCACGGCGTCCGGCGGCGGGTTCTTCCAGTCGATGGTATCCAGCGTCCAAAGCACGGTTCTCAGGCCCAGCGAGTGGGCGATTCGCACCGTCCGGTGGTCGTAATCGCCGGATGGCGGGGCGAACCAACGGTTTTGCACCCCGAGCCCCTTCAGCAGTTCCTCCGTCCTGACGATTTCCTCCCGCTGGCGGCTTTCCGGAAGGCGGCTCATCATGGGGTGGGACCAGGCGTGGTTGGACAGTTCGTGCCCCCGCTCGAGGATTTCCCTGGCCGTGTCCCGGTGTCTGGACAGCCAGGTGCCGTCAAGGAAGAACGTCGCCGCCACGCCTTCTTTCTCCAGTGTGTTCAGCATGGCCGGCAAATGTTCTTCGCCCCACGCCACGTTGATCATGAGCGCCGCGGCGGGTTTGGCGGGATTGCCCCGGTATACCGGCGCCGGAGGCAAATCGTCAAGCCCCACGTTCGGGCGAACCGGCCGGTACACCCACGGAATCCCCGCCTGAAGCGCCGCTTCCCTTCCCATGCTCCGGATGCGTTCGCAGGTGGCTTCCACGTCCGCCTCGCGGCCGTCGTAGCCGGGGATGGCCTTCCACACCGGATCGATCCGGGCGTTCACCGGCTCGATGCGCTGCGCCGGCGCTTCCCGCGCCGCCCGTTCGCACAGGCCGTCCGCCGGGGCGAAGGCGGGTACGGCGGCGCCGGGCGGTGCGGCGGTCCGCGCCTGAACCGCGTCCACAAACGCGCCGACGGGCCCCCATTTGCCAAGCGCCAGCACGGCAGCAAAACAGACGGCCACCCCTGCGTAAACCACGGGCGAAGGATGTTTCATCGCCTTTTCCCTCCGCATCCGGACGGCTCCGGATAAGATGTCCGATCCGACGGAACCATCCTATGTAGGGAAACGGGCTTTTAAGACAAACAAAAATGGCGTGTCAAATTGATGACCAATTTGCATGCCATTTTGCCCGACGGGATATGAAGTTGCGCACCCCGCGGAGGTGCCGCGAAGCGCTTCGGAAAGCGCCTCGAAGGGGTCAGCGGCGCCTTCTTCCGGACGCGGCCGCCGGAACCGGTTTGAGCAGGGCCTTGCGCGACAGGTTGATGCGGCCCATGCTGTCGATTTCGGTGACGACCACCTGGATCCGGTCTCCGATCTTGACCACGTCTTCCACCCGCTTGACCCGCTCGTGGGCCAGCTGCGAAATGTGCACCAGGCCTTCCTTGTTCGGCAGGATCTCCACGAACGCCCCGAATTTCTCGATCCGTTTCACGATGCCGGTGTAGATTTCGCCCGGCGCCACCACCTTGACGATGCCCTCGATGATCTCCTTCGCCTTCTGGTTGGCCGCCTCATCGGGGGACGTGATGTAGATGGTGCCGTCCTGTTCGATGTCGATCTTGACGCCGGTGTCGTCGATGATCTTGTTGATGACCTTGCCGCCGGTGCCGATGACATCGCGGATTTTCTCCGGATCGATCTTGAGGGTGATGATCTTCGGCGCGTACGGGCTCAGCTGCTTGCGCGGCTCGGCGAGCACCTCCAGCATTTTGTTCAGGATGAACAGGCGCCCTTCGCGGGCTTGGGCCAAGGCCTTGGCCAGGATGTCGCGGTCGATGCCGTCGATCTTGATGTCCATCTGGATGGCGGTGATGCCCTTGGCCGTGCCGGCCACCTTGAAGTCCATGTCGCCGAGATGGTCTTCCATGCCCTGGATGTCGGTCAGGATGGAGACGTGTTCCCCGTCTTTGATCAGGCCCATGGCCACACCGGCCACCGGCGCCTTGATCGGCACGCCCGCGTCCATCAGGGCCAGCGTGCTGGCGCAGATGCTCGCCTGGGACGTGGAACCGTTCGATTCCAGCACTTCCGAGACAAGGCGAATCGTGTAGGGGAATTCCTCTTCCGGCGGAATGACCTTGAGCAGGGCGCGTTCGCCCAGCGCGCCGTGACCGATTTCGCGCCGACCGGGTCCGCGGATCGGCCGTGCTTCACCGACCGAGAACGGCGGGAAGTTGTAATGGTGCATGAACCGCTTCGACTCTTCCAGGTCGATGCCGTCCAGAATCTGCATGTCGCCCAGCGCGCCGAGGGTGCAGACGCTGAGGGCCTGCGTGTTGCCGCGGGTGAACAGGGCCGAGCCGTGGGTGCGCGGAAGCAGGCCGACCTGGCAGGTGATGGGCCGGATTTCATCCAGCCTGCGGCCGTCCGGACGGATTTTTTCGTGGGTGATGAGACGCCGCACTTCCTTTTTCACAATGTCATGCAGCGTTTCCTCCACGTCGGCCATCTTTTCCGGCGTTTCCGCGTAAAGCGCCTCGAAATGGGCCCTCGCTTCGGCGTTGATGGCGTCGATGGCGTCCTGGCGCTCCTGCTTGTCGGGAATGCGCACCGCTTCGATCAGCCGCTGCCCGCAGAACGCCCGGACCGCCTCCGCCACTTCGGGGTCGGTCTCATGCAGCTGGACTTCGATCTTCGGCACGCCGGCGAGCCGGACCAGCTCGTCGATCAGTTCCACCACGCGGCGGATTTCCCCCTGCGCGAACATGATCGCTTCCAGCATGTCTTCTTCCGGCACTTCGTTCGCTTCCGCCTCGACCATCATGATCGCGTCCCGCGTGCCGGCGACCACCACGTACATGTCGCTTTTGGCTTCCTGTTCCACCGTCGGATTGATGACGAACTGTCCGTCCACGCGTCCGACAATGACGCCGCCGATGGGGCCGTTGAACGGCACGTTGGAAATCGACAGCGCCGCGGAGGTGCCGATCATGGCGGAGATTTCCGGAGAGCAGTCCTGGTCGACGCTCAGCACGAGGTTCACGATCTGCACCTCGTTGCGAAAGCCCTCCGGGAAAAGGGGACGGATCGGCCGGTCCGTCAGGCGGCTGGCCAGAATCGCCTTCTCGCTGGGACGGCCTTCCCGCTTGATGAACCCGCCCGGAATCTTGCCGACGGAATAGAGACGTTCTTCATAGTTCACGGTAAGCGGAAAGAAATCAAGGTCCTTCGGTTCCTTGGACATGGTGACGGTGGACAGCACCACCGTATCGCCGTAACGCACCAGCACCGCGCCGTTCGCCTGCTTGGCCAGTTCCCCCGTTTCCAGCACCAGCGGACGGCCGGCCAGATCCATTTGAACAACGTGTTTCAAGGAATTCCCTCCCAAAACGCCTGTCTGGCGGTGATCAGCAGACCGAGGTTGACTTTTTCGACAAGCCTCGCCGTTTTTCCTGCAAGGCTCAAGGCAAGGCCCGAACCAATGGCAAAAAGCAACCCGCCGGCCGGAAGTCCGATCGGTCAGGTTGCTTTCTTTGACGCGGGTTAACGGCGCAAACCGAGTTTCTCGATCAGCGCGGTGTAACGGTTGATGTCCTTTTTCTTCAGGTAAGCGAGCAATTTCCTGCGCTGCCCAACCATTTTGAGCAAACCGCGTCTCGAATGATGGTCTTTCTTGTGGACGCGCAAATGCTCCGTCAGATTGTTGATGTGTTCCGTCAATATCGCGATTTGCACTTCCGGGGAACCCGTATCCGACGGATGTACGCGATGCTGCTCGATCAGTTCCCGTTTGCGTTCCTGCGTCAAAGCCATCCGGCCCACCTCCTTGGGATCCAATCGCCTCTGGCCTCGCCGGCGGCGGTGACTCGTCCGGCCAAGCCAGGGTTAAGCTTCGGCAAACGCTTTGGGCGTCTGCCTCTGCAACAGAGATAGTATAGCATATGACCGGGCCGCCGTTCAAGAAAACCTGATGGTACCTGTTGTTGTTCTGTGATTTTGTCAGGGTGTAACTGTTCCGAGAAAATGTCAGTATGAGCAAGGAGCAGATGATCACCTTGACAAAGGAAGAATTGAAACGCGTCATGGTTCTCGAACAATGGATCGATGGCCGTTTGACCGAACAGGACGTCTCCCGCATCTTAAAGTTAAGTGTACGTCAGGTCTATCGGCTCAAGGCAAAATATGTTCATGGAGGTGCACAGACAATCGCCCACGGCAACCGGGGCCGTAAACCCGCTCATGCCTTGACCGACCCAATCAAACAACACGTCCAACGCTTGTACCAGGAACGCTATTACGGCAGTAATTGCACTCATTTTACCGAGTTGTTGGCCGAGTACGAAAACATCCGTTTAAGCGTCTCTTCGGTCCGGCGCATTCTCATCCAAGGCGGGTTGCGTCCCGCGCGTGTGCGCCGGCGTTCCAAGGTGCACCGGCCCAGGCCTCGCAAAGCCCAGGCAGGCATGCTGTGGCAGATTGACGCTTCTCCTTTTGCCTGGTTGGAGGACCGCGGCCCGCAATTGGTGCTGCATGCGATCATCGATGATGCCACGGGTGAAGTGCTGGCAGCGGTTTTTCGTCTGTCTGAGACTTTGGAAGGCTATGTCACCGTGATGATCGAAGCCCTGCGCCGCAAAGGCGTTCCGCTGGCACTTTACAGTGACAAACACTCGATTTTTTGCCCACCCAAAGGAAAGCCCACCCTCGAACAAGAATTGGCAGGGCAACCCGCTTCGCTCACAACCTTTGGTCAAGCCATCGCTGATTTGGGCATCACGCATATCGAAGCCTTGACCCCGCAAGCCAAAGGACGCATCGAGCGGCTTTGGAGAACCTTTCAGGATCGTTTGGTGATTGAATTGCGCTTGCGCAACGTGTGCACCATGGAGGAAGCCAATCGGGTGTTGCCCGAACTGATTGACAAGCACAACCGGTTGTTCGCTGTGGCGCCGCAAGAGGCGGAACCGGCCTGCCGGCCGCTGCCTGAGGTGCCCTTGGAGCACATCTTTGCCCGTCGTGTACATCGGCGTATCAGTGGGGGACAGACGTTTTCCTGGCAAGGCAAGTGCTACATGCCCCAACCGGGTTCTGGTGTGCCGCGCTGGGAAGCCAAAGCCATTGTCGAAGTGCGCATTGGCATGCAAGGTCAAGTATGGGTGTGGCATCAGGGGCGCGCGTGGCCATGCGTGGAAGCGCCGCAAGTTCAAACCTCGGCAACGTCGACGGTCAAAAAAACAGCGGCGCCTGCGCCACCACGCAAGCCCGCTGCAAACCACCCCTGGAGAAAACCATTCTCCAGCAAGCAATACCAGCGTAGCACAGCCAGCGGGCATCAGGCAAGATCACCGGGT
>DATCLN010000009.1:0-8016 GCA_036563895.1 Paenibacillaceae bacterium | reverse complement strand
GCGCTGCAGGGATGGGCGATTCCGTCCAACGGAAAAGGCGTGGCCTGGCTGCAATTTGCCGGGGACACGCCGCATGAGGACCTGGAGCGCATGACGGAACGATTCGCCCGTCTGGTCGTCGAGGCGTTGAAAAAATATCTGGATTTCGACGCCACGGTGGGCATCGGCCGGTTCTACCCGCACGTGGCGGACATTCCGGTTTCCTGCCAGGAAGCGGAGCGGGCGTTGCAATACCGGCTGTTCCGGGAAACGGAAAACGTCCTGTTCATCGATCGCCTGGAACAGGAAAAAAGCGGAAGCGCCAGCGTTATCCGCGGGAACTGGAGGAGGCGATCGTCCAGTCGCTCGAACGGGGGGACTCCGCGACGGCCGGGCTCAGGCTGCGGGATTTTTCCGACCACATTCGAAAGTCGCAGTCGTTGGCCTTCATCTATCAAAGTTATCATTTGCTTCTTTCTTCCATTCTTCTCGCTCTGGAAAAAAAGGGAGTTCCCGAGTGGGATCTGGCGGAGCACAACCTGTTCGGACAGCTGAAAAGCTTCCGGACGCCGGATCAGGTGCAGGCGTGGTTTGCGGAAACGGTGTTTCCCCTGTATAAAACCATCGTCCGGGAAGCCTCCGCCCCGGAGAGGGATTCCGTCATCTCCTACGTTTGCAAATACATCCGGGATCATTGCGAAAGCGATCTGTCCCTGGTGCATTGCGCGGAGCTGGTGGAGATGAGCCCCTCGCATTTGAGCCGTTTGTTCAAGAAGGAAACGGGCAAAAATTTCCTGGAATTCGTCGTGGAATGCAAGATGGAGCTGGCCAAACGGCTTTTGCGGGAAACCGACATGCGCGTCGGCGACATTGCCGCTTCCATCGGATATTCCGAGCGGAACCTGAACCGTCTGTTCCGGCGGTATGTCCACATGTCCCCCGGAAATTACCGGGCCAAATTTCGCGCTTCTTTGTATACGGACCTGAAGGCGAGGGATGTTTGATGCGCTCTGTCACCGCAGTGTCCGGCGGCGCGGCGCCGGAAGCGGCTGCGAAATCGCCCTCCCTTTTTCGGAGGATGTGGCGTTACAGGTGGCTTTACCTTCTGGCACTGCCCGGATTGGTCTATTTTCTGGTCTTCAAGATCGCCCCGATGTGGGGACTGGTTCTCGCGTTCATGGAATACAACCCCTACGCCGGCCTGTGGGCCAGTGAATGGATCGGATTCAAGAACTTCGAGGATCTGTTCGCGGGCGAGAAATTTTACCTCATGCTCCGCAACACGCTGGCGATCAACATCCTGGGACTGATCTTCATGTTTCCCGTCCCGATCCTGCTGGCCCTGATGCTCAACGAAGTGAGGCACGGGATCTTCAAGCGGATCAACCAGTCGATCGTCTATTTGCCGCACTTTCTGTCCTGGGTGGTCGTGGCGAGCCTGACGTTTTTCCTGCTGTCCGCGGACATCGGCGTCGTCAACAAAATCCTGGTCACCCTTGGCCATGAACCGATCACGTTTCTGACCAACCCGAACTATTTCTGGTTCATCATTACCGTCCAGAACATCTGGAAAGAAGCCGGCTGGGGGACCATCATCTTCCTGGCGGCCCTGGCCGGCGTCGATCCGCGGCTATACGAGGCCGCGGTCATGGACGGAGCCTCCCGTTTCCGGCAAATCTGGCACATTACGCTGCCAGCCATCCGCACCACGATCATCGTGCTGCTCATTCTGCGGCTCGGCAACATGGCCGACGTGGGATTCGAGCAGGTGCTTCTGATGATGAATCCGCTGGTGATGTCCGTCGCCGAAGTGTTTGACACCTATGCCTACAGCGTGGGCATCCTGAGGGGACAGATCACCTTCGGCGTCGCGGTGGGCATGTTCAAGGGCGTGGTCGGTCTGGTTCTCGTCCTGCTTTCCAACTACGCCGTGAAGAAAATGGGACACGAGGGCATCTATTGAGGAGGCGTTCCCGTGAGTTTCGTCGCAACCAAGAGGATGACCCTGTTCGACTTCGTCAATTACACGCTGCTGGCTCTGTTTTCCCTGTTGTGCGTGCTGCCGTTCATCTACGTCTTCAGCGTGTCTTTCACGGATCCCAAGGTCTATGTGCCGTTCAAGTTTTACATGTTTCCGGAAAAATGGTCGCTAGCCTCCTATGAATATATCCTGTCGACCAACGCTTATATCAACGCGTTGAAAAGCACCGTGTTCGTCACCGTGGTGGGAACGGCGATCGGCATCGCGGTCTCGTTCATGTTCGCCTACGCCCTGACCAAAAAGCAGATGCCGGGGCGCAACCTGATGCTGGGCATGGTCATTTTCACCCTTCTGTTCAACGCGGGCATTCTGCCCAACTACCTGCTGGTCAAGGAACTCGGGCTGCTCAATTCCCACTGGTCGCTGATCTGGATGGGACTGACCAATTCCTGGAGCATGATCCTGATCAAAAGCTTTCTGGACTCCCTTCCGCCGGAGCTGGAGGATGCGGCCCGAATCGACGGGTGTTCCGATTTCGCCGTGTTCTGGCGCATCGTCGTTCCCCTGTCGATGCCGGCCATCGCCGCCTTCACGCTGTTTTACGCCGTGTCGCACTGGAACACGTATTTCAACGCGCTGATTTATCTGTCGGACTCGGAAAAATGGACGCTGCAGGTGTTGATCAAAGCGCTGGTCATCGATGCGGATTCCAACTCCCAGATCGTCGGCGCGGACGCCCGGATCGTGCCGCAGGAAACCATCCGGATGGCATCCATCATGCTGGCCATGGCCCCGATTCTGGTGGTCTATCCGTTCCTGCAGAAATACTTTGCCAAGGGCGTCATGCTGGGTTCGATCAAGGGATGAGGGATTCGTTCCGGAAAGCGGGGATGAGCGGTGAACCTGATTTACGACCATACGGATCCCGTCATTTCGTTCGGCGTCGAACAGATCAAAAGCAGCCTGAGACGAAAAGGCGTCTACTTCGTGGAGCGTTTCCGGGAGCACGGTGCGGTTCCGTTGCCGCAAAAGGGCATCGTGGTCCGCAAAACGGACGGACGCGGCGGGGAGACCCCGGCGGAAGCGGAATCGTTCCGCATCCGGCGGTGCGGCGGACGGATTCACATCGAGGGGCCGGATTCCCGCGGCGTGATGTACGGGTGCCTCGAGTGGGCGGAACGCCTCGCGCGCGGCGAGGATCTGCCGGATGGCGGCGAGATCGTGCAAAAGCCGGCGCTGGCGATCCGCGGCGTCAAATTCAACCTTCCCTTTGTCCCGCTGGATGAAGGCGATCCCTTTGAACGGAATGAGAAAACCTGTCTGGACCCGGAGTTCTGGAAGGCCTTCATCGACATGCTGGCCCTGAACCGTTACAACTGCCTGAGCCTGTGGTCCGAGCACCCGTTCCACTTCATGGTCGTGTCGCCCAAATACCGGGCGGCCAATCCGTTCAGCGACGCCGAGATCGACCGGAACATCCGGTTTTTCCGGGAAATCTTCCGCCACGCGCAAAACCGCGGCATCGACGTCATTCTGTTCACCTGGAACATCCGGCTGATCCCGGAGGTGGCCAGGGGGCTCGGCCTGCCGGAAAGCGTCGGCGATTTCGGCAACATGCGCGAGGTGTTCCATCACCGGGTCGGCAAGCCGCTCAACCGGTTCCGCATGCAGTCGGACATCATCCGGGACTATTTCCGGGAAATGGTCCTCCAGCTGCTGATCACCTATCCCGAGCTGAAGGGATTGGGGACGTCCGCCAGCGAGTGGATGGACGGCGACGGGTACGAGCGGCAGCAGTGGGTCGTGGACACCTATGTGGAAGCGATCCGGCAGTCGGGCCGCGACATCTGGTTCATCCACCGCACCAACATGCAAAGCGCGGGCCGGGAAATCCGGGATCTGGTGCAGCACCGGTTCGATCCGCAAAAATTTTTCATCAGCTGGAAATATTCGAACGCCCACGGCTACTCCCATCCCCGTCCGCAATTCGAGACGCTCTGGAAGGCCTGGGACGGCATCGATCTGGAAAAGACGCAGGTGCTGTACACGGTCCGCAACGACGATGTGTTCACCCTGCGCTGGGGGGATCCGGACTACGTGCGGGAGTACGTCCGGGGCATGATGAAGCCTTATGTCAAAGGGTTTTACTGGGGGGCGGACGGCTATGTGTGGGGCCGGGATTTCCAGCACGCGGATCACGGCCACAAGACCTGGCGGTACGATTTCGAGCGCCATCTCCTGCAGTTCCAGCTGTGGGGGCGGCTGTCCTACGACCCGGCGGCCGGCGATCCGGTGTGGATTCATCTGATGGAGGAGCAATACGGTCCCGACCACGCCCCGTTGTTCCTGGAAGGGCTGAGGCGCGCCTCCCGGATGGTTTGCGCGGTGAACCGGCTCTACTGGGAGGATTACGATTTCCAGTGGCATCCCGAAGGCTGTCTGTCCCAGACCACCGGATTCAAGACCATTCTCCGGTTTGTGGACGCAACGCCCATGCCCGGCGTCGGGGTCATGGGCATCGCCGAATATGCGCGGGCGGAGCGGGATGGAAATCTGGAGCAGGCCGTCTCCGGCTATGAGGAAACGCCTCCCGACATCATCCGGCTCCTGCGCCGGATGTCCGCCGAAACGGAGAAGATCGCGGACCGCCTCGATGCCTCGCTGGGCGAGTTGCGGGGCAGCCATGCCGAATGCACGCTGCTGGATCTGAGAGCGTACGTCGAGTGGGGCCGTTATTACGCCTGCAAATTTTCGGCCGCCCTGGAGCTGAACCGGTATCGGCTGAGCGGGCTGGAACGGCGCAAGCGGCGGGCCGTCCGGTGGCTGGAACGCGCCGCCCGCCATTGGGAGAAACTCGGTCACTATTGGAGCCTTCACAATAAAGCTTATTTCATGGCGAGGGTCAAGCGGACGTTCGGATATCCGCTTTATTTGCAGGACGTGCGGAACGACATCGAGCTGGCGCGGCAATTTGAAGCCGGTGCGGAACCGGCGGCGAGAACGTGAAGGAAAAGGGCGAAGAAGGGGGACCCCTCATGACCATGGCGAAATCCCAAGGGCAAAACCGGCTTGTGATCGTCCGGAACGCCGGCGACCCGGTCGCCGGGCGCGAGGCGGTGAAGTGGGCGCTGGAGCATTTGGCGGAAGTGTGCCGACAGAAGGGCATCGAAGTGACCGAAAGCCGGGCGCCGGCGGAAGAGGCGCCGGGCGTTCCGAAGATTTGGGTGGCGGGACCGGAATATGTTCCGGTGCAGGAGTTGCAAAGGAACGGCGCGGCATTGCCCGCGGAAGCGGAATCGTTCTGCCTCTTCTGGAACCGGGATGAACAAAGCCCCGCGCTGATCGCGGCGGGCCGCGACGAACGGGGTTTGCTCTATGCCTTGCTGGAAGCGGCGGATGCGGTCCGGCATTCCCCGGATCCGGTGGCCGAACTGGCCCGGTTCCGGTTGCTGTCGGAAAAGCCGGCCCTGGCCGTGCGCGCCGTGAGTCGCCTGTTTGTCAGCGAAGCCGAGGACAAACCCTGGTTCTACAACCGGACGTTCTGGACCGAATATTTGACGGAATTGGCCACACACCGGATCAACCGCCTGCACCTGGCTTTGGGGATGGGGTACGACTACGGGCACGACCCGCTGGCTTCGGACAATTATTTCAGTTTCACCTACCCGTTTCTGATCCGGGTGCCGGGCTACGATGTGCGCGTGGCGGGATTGCCGGAAGAGGAAAGAGAGCGGAATCTGGACACGCTCCGGTTCATCAGCCGGGAAGCCAAGCGCAGGGGCATTCATTTTCAGCTCGGCCTCTGGAACCACGCCTACGATCTGGGAGCTCGGCAGGCCAAGTACCGTGTGGAGGGGATCCATCCCGGCAATCACGCCGCCTATTGCCGCGACGCCATCCGCACGCTGCTGGAAGCGTGTCCGGACATCGACGGCGTGACGATTCGCACGCATTACGAGGGCGGGATTCCGGAACCGGCCGAGGAGTTCTGGCGCGAAATCTTTCGCGGCGTCCGGGAGTGCGGCCGAACGGTGCAAATCGACCTGCACGCCAAAGGGGTGGATTTCGACCGCATCGAAGCGGCCGTGAGCACGGGCCAGCCCGTCGTGGTGTCGCCGAAATATTGGGCGGAACACATGGGGCCGCCTTACCACCAGGCGGCCATCCGGGCCACCGAACTGCCGGTGGAGACCACCGACCGTCCCGATCTGATGGCGATCACCGCCACGCACCGGCGGTTTACCCGCTATGGATATGCGGATTTTTTCCGGGCCGATCGCCGGTACGACGTGTTGTTCCGCATCTGGCCGGGGACCCAGCGGGTGCTGCTGTGGGGCGATCCCGCCATGGCGGCCGGTTACGGAAAGCTGGGGAGTTTCTGCGGCGCGTTGGGGGTCGAATGGTGCGAGCCCCTGACGTTCAAAGGCCGGAAAGGTTCCGGGACGCCGGGCGGACGCGATCCGCACGCCGATCCCGCCCTCCGTGCGGAAGAAGGGCACGAATGGCGCAAATACGCGTACAGCTACCGCCTCTGGGGCCGGCTGCTCTACAACCCGGAAGCGGATCCCGAAGGCTGGCGCCGCTGGCTGCGGGCCGAATTCGGGGAGGCCGCCCGCGCCTGCGAGGAAGCGCTGGCGCACGCCAGCCGCATCCTGCCGCTGCTCACCGCGGCGCATTGCCCCTCCGCGGCCAACAACGCGTTCTGGCCGGAAATGTACACCAACATGTCCATCGTGAAACCGGCACGGCCTTCGCCCTACGACTTCGACACGCCGGAACCGAAGACGTTCGGCGCGGTCCAGCCGCTTGATCCGGCGCTGTTCTACCGCATCGACGATTTCGTGCGGGATGTGCTGCGGGGCGAGCGGAGCGGGAAGCATTCGCCGCTGTTTGTGGCGGACCGGCTGGAAGAACTGGCGGAGTCCGCCGAACGGCATCTGGCGGAAGCCGCCGCGAAGGTTGGCGATCCCGGTTCGCCCTCCTTCCGCCGTTGGCAGACGGATGTGGCCATCCTGGCCGGGCTTGGACGCTTTTTCGCGGAAAAATTGCGCGCCGGTGTGGCCTACGCGTGGTTCGAGCAAACGGGGGACGCGGAGCGGCTGGCCCGGGGCGTGGCGCACTACCGGAAGGCGAAGGAAAGCTGGGTCCGGCTGGCGGAGCACGCCGAGGGCGTCTACCGGGAAGACATCACGTTCGGTTACGCCCGGCACATGCGCGGCCACTGGAAAGACCGGCTGGCGGAAATCGACGAAGATCTGCAGGCCATGGAGCGGCAGCTGGATGAGGTCCGCCGGAATGCGTCCGGGTCCGGCGGCGGGGCAGGCGGGGAAAAACGGAATGCCGCCGCCTTGCCGCGGGAAGATTTCGCCAGGCCCGGGGTCCTGCATGAACCGCCGGAAAGCTTCCGGCCGGGGGAACCGGTCCGGATCGCCGCCGTCCTGCCGGACGATGCCGCTGGCGTGCGCGTCACGCTGTTTTACCGGCACGCCAATCAGGCGGAAAGTTACCGGCAGGCGGATATGACGGGAGATGGACGGGAGATGGCGGCCGTCATTCCCGGCAGCTACACGGCCTCCCCTTATCCGATCCTGTACTTTTTCGAAATGCGCGACGACCGGGGGAACGCCTGGATCGTCCCCGGGTTCAACGGCCAATTTTCCAATTTGCCCTATTATTTGATTCAGCAAAGGCGTTGACGACGGAAAGGCCTGGTTCAAAGGAGCGGGAGAGAAATGGAAGGAAGCCTGACACCCGACCGTGCCGTTGTCGGATTCATCGGGCTGGGCGTCATGGGAGGAAGCATGGCGCGAAATTTGCATCGCGCCGGGTACAAGCTGCACGTGTACAACCGGTCGCGGGAAAAGGCCGAAGAACTGGTCCGGCTCGGCGCCGTCTGGCACGACTCGCCGGCGGAACTTGCGCCGCACGCCGACGTCATCATCACCATGGTGGGATTTCCCCGCGACGTGGCGGAAGTCTACCTGGGGGAAAACGGTCTGCTTTCCCATGCGAAACCGGGAACCCTGCTGATCGACATGACGACGTCCAGCCCCAAT
>DATCLN010000008.1:0-43856 GCA_036563895.1 Paenibacillaceae bacterium | reverse complement strand
CGTTTTCTGTGCCGCCCGTTGTTTTCCCGTTTTTTACCCGCTACCTGACCGATCTGCCCGTCCCGCGCCATCCTTGCCGTCGCCCGGACTTCCGGGACTCAGGGCCGCAGCCGGTGAACCGCGCGCCACAGCGCCTCGCCCCCTCTCCAGACAGCAATGGCGATAAGACCCGTCAGCGCGCCGAGCAGCAGCCCGAGGGTGGCCCGGATGACCGAGATATCCAGCGGCGTATGAATGTGCGCGAACGTGTCCACCAGGGACAGCTGGCCGATGGCCGCAAAGATGAGCAGCCACAGCCACCGCCGGTCCCGCAGCGACAGCCAGATGCCCAGCATCAGCATGGGATGGCCGAGCACGAATTCCTTGAACCTCGGACGCACGCCGAACGTGTTTTCCAGCATCCGGCGCAGCTGAAGTTCCAGTTCCGTCGCCAGGCCGCTGTTGCCCGTCCGGGTGAGATAATACAGCCCGGCGGCGCCGAGCACGGCGCCCGCCACCAGCCACAGCGCCGTCACGGGCGTGGCGAGGAGCTTCCGCGCGTTCTCGCGCACCGAACCGCCCGGCCTGTACAGGAAAACGTAAATCGCCACGAACACGACCGGCGCCAGATGCAGGACGCTTACGCCGCGGAACTGCAGCAGCACCAGGCTGTAGCGGATGTCGTCAAGCAGTCCCGCGATCAGCGGAACGGACACCAGTGACAAAACCGAAACTGCAAGATACAGCAAAAACGTCCGTCCAAGCCGCCCGCCGAAGGACCGCGCGCCCGCGGCATTCCCGACCGGCGGATGCCCGGCCGCGGCAACCTCTTTGTCGCCGTCCGACCAACGTTCACTGTCAGAAGTCTTGTCCGCAGCATGCCCGGCTTCCGGGTCCCAGGCCGGCACCGGCGTCCCCGCGGCGCCGGCCCGCTCCCGCAGCCGGCGGACCAGCCAGACCACGGCGATGGTCGGCGAAGCCATCGCCGCCAGCAGCGCCAGCCCCTGCATGGGCAGTTCGGCGTTCAGGACGAACGCCGCCAGGCCTCCGAAGGCACCGATCGCTGTCACCGGCAGCAACAGATTCTGGAAAAACAGCCCGAAGGCCAGTGCCGTCAGCGCCACCGATCCCGCGATGACCAGGGCGCGCCAAAGCGGCTCCAAAGGCGCCTGGTGCGCCTCGAAGGGCACGGCTTGTCCCGCGGGATAACCGAGATCCGCAAGCCTTGCCACCGCGCCCTGCACGCCGTCGCCGCCGCCCAGCGCCTTCACGACGGTGTCCAGCGGATATACGATGCGGCCCCTCACCGCGTCCCGGGCCGGCGTCGCGTTCAGATAGATCATTCGGATATTGCGGTCCTTGACGGCAAGCACGATCCGGTCCGCCAGCTGGCCGGGCGACAGGGTGAGCATCTCCGCCTCCGCCACGGGATGCACCCGCACCGCCTGGTAATCCAGCCGCTCGGCCAGGCCGTACATGCCCTGCTGCGGCGTCCGGAGGTTCTCGAACATGCCGATGGCGATGCCGCGCTCCCGCAGCATCGCCGCAAACGTATCCAGGCTGCGCGTCCGGCCGTGGTCGCCGTACCCGGTCACCGCGTTGCCGTCAAACACGATCAGCCGCACGCCGAACTCCGTGAAGCTGTCCAGCCACCGCTCCATCTCCGCGGCGTTGAACGCCGTCCGGTCGGACAGGCGGGGCACGATGAGAAACCCGGCTTCCCGCAGCTTGCGCATCGCCAGCGGGTTCGGCTGCATCGGGCGGAGCAGGGCGTCGTCCTTCCCCATGCCGATCCTGAGGCCTCCCCGGCCGTCGTGGGACCAAGGCTCAACCGTCACGCCCAAGAGGCCGAACGCCGTCTCGATGATCGGTCTCAAGACCCGTTCTTCTTCCGGGTTATGAAAAAGGACATAAGTGCCGTTGTCGGAGGGGTCTTCCACGCGTCCTTCCAGCAGGGCGGCCTGACGGGCGTCGTACACCGCCACGGACCCCGCCCAGGCCAGCTCTTCCAGCGTGCTTTCGAACACGATCATGGCGTTGACTCCGGCCTGTCTCAGCACGGGCAGCTGCTGCCGCACGAACCCCTCCGGATCGGCCTGGGTGGAAGCGATCTCCAGCAGGTCGCGAAAGTCAAAGGCGAACGTGACCGCGTCCGCCGAGCGCTCCGTCTGCACCCGCGCCGCGATCAGCGGCAGCGAGCCGAGGACGCCCGCCAGCACGACGATCCAGAGCAGTCTGGGCAGTCTTCTGTTCCATCGTTCCATCGACCGAAACCACGTCAAGCGCGTCCACTCCCGTTTCTTATTGGGCCGCCCCGCCCTGACTCCGCCCCGTTGGGTCTGCCCGGACTCTCCCGATGCCGTGGTCCGGACACGACTCACCCGGTACCGTCGTCCGGACATACCCGAAGCCGCGGTCCGGACCCACCCGCGGCCGCCATCGGACTCACCCCAGGCCGTCCACCCGGGCCATGACGGCCGCCACCAGCCGTTCCAGCGCGTCTTCAGCTTCCTTCAGTTCCTTGCGACGCACCCCGAAGTAGATCTTGATCTTCGGCTCGGTGCCGGACGGCCGCAGGCAGAACCACGACCCGTCCTCCAGCAGGAACTTCAGGGCGTTCTCCGGCGGGAGGCCGTTCAGCCCGTCCTTGTAGTCTTCCGTCCCGCTCACGCGGACGCCGGCCACTTCCGCGGGAGGACGGCTCCGCCAGTCCTCCATGATGGCGCGGATGCGTTCCAGGCCGTCCTTGCCCTTCAGCGTGCGGGACTCCAGCCGTTCCAGATAGGCGCCGTACCGCTCGTACAAATCCAGCAGCACGCCGTACAGCGACTTCCCCTTCGATTTCCAGTACGCGGCGGCCTCGCACACCAGCAATGCGGCGACCACCGCGTCCTTGTCCCGCGCGTAGGTGCCGGCCAGATACCCGTAGCTTTCCTCGTATCCGAACAAAAACGCATGTTCGCCGGTCCGCTCGAACTGGGTGATTTTTTCACCAATGTACTTGAAGCCGGTCAGCGTGTTGAACACCCGGCAGCCGAAGGAGCGGGCGATGTCGGCCCCCATCTCGCCCGTGACGACGGTTTTGACCACCGCGCCGTTCGCCGGCAGTCTCCCCTGCTCTTTGAGCGTCGTCAATAAATAATGAACGATCAAAGCCCCCGTCTGGTTGCCGGAAAGCACCACATACCGGCCTTCTTCATTCTTGACGACAACCCCCAGCCGGTCGGCGTCGGGGTCGGTGCCCAGCACGAGGTCCGCGCCGAGCCGCTCCGCCTGCGCGATGGCCAGGTCGAACGCCCCGCGCTCCTCCGGATTGGGCGACTTCACCGTGGGAAACGCGCCGTCCGGCTTCTCCTGCTCCGCCACCACGTGGACGCGGGTGAAGCCCGCCCGACGCAGCGTCTCCCGCACCGGCACATTCCCGGCGCCGTGCAAGGGCGTGTACACGATGGTCAGCGCTTCCGCCGCACCGCCCTTCAGAAGCTCAGTCCGCAGCGACTGGGCCAGGACGGCGTCCACATAGCGCCGGTCCGCTTCTTCGTCCAGCCACTCCAGCAGCCCCCGCGCCTCGGCTTCCTCCGGCGAAAGCCGCCGGACCCGGTCAAAGGACACCCGTTCGATGCGCGCGGTGAGCCGTTTCGCATCATCCGGCAAGAGCTGCCCGCCGTCCGAGGCGTACACCTTGTACCCGTTGTACTCGGGCGGATTGTGGCTGGCGGTGATGACGATGCCGGCCGCCGCACCCAGGTCCCGCACGGCGAAGGACAGCTGCGGCGTGGGGCGAAGGCCCCTGAACAGCCGGACGCGAATGCCGTTGCCCGCCAGCACGCACGCGGCCTCCAGGGCGAATTCGGCGGAATTGCGGCGCGAATCGTGGGCGATGACGACCAGCGGCGCCTCCCGGCCCCCGGCCCGTTCCAGCAGGTCCTCGGCCAGCCCCTGCGTCGCCCGGCCGATCACGTAGCGGTTCATCCGGTTCGTGCCCGCGCCCATCACGCCGCGCAGGCCGCCGGTGCCAAATTCGAGGTCGCGGAAGAATCGGTCCTCCACCTCCCGCGGGTCGTCCGCAACGGCGCGCAGCTCCTCCTTGGTCGCTTCGTCCACCGCCGGATCCTCAAGCCACAAGCGCAGCATCTCCTGTGCGGAAGGTCTCATCGAGCCTGTTCCTCCTCTCCCATCCTTTAAGGTCTCTTTAATCCATATTCACGATTCGTTCCCGTTTGCCGCGCCGTCCGTCAGCGCAAACATCAGCGTGCCCTCGGCCACGACGCGTTCGCCGACCCGCGCCGTCGCCCGGCCTTTGCCCACCGGGCCGCGCACGCGCAGGATTTCGATTTCCAGCGTCAGCGTGTCGCCCGGCTTCACCTGCTCCCTCCAGCGGAATTCGTCCACGCCGGCGAACAGGCCGATTTTGCCGCGGTTTTCTTCCATGGACAAAATTACCGCCGCTCCCACCTGGGCCAGCGCTTCCAGGACAAGCACGCCGGGCATCACCGGGTATCCCGGAAAATGTCCCTGGAAAAACGGTTCGTTCACCGTGACGTTCTTCAGGCCGACGCCCCGCTTGCCGGGCTCCAGCTCCAGCAGCCGGTCCACCAGCAGAAACGGGGGACGGTGCGGAATGATGCGCTGAAGTTGTTCGCTGTCCAGCATGGTCTCCCCCCTGCTCCGAATAAGGATCGAAAATATGGTTCATAATACGAATGACCCTTTGCGAACTGCAGTCGCAAAGGTTGACGATAAAAGGGCCCGCTGCCCCGCCCGCCCAAGGGCGCGGCGGCGGGCCTTTTTTTGGGGCCCGTTGGGCAGCTCCCCGGGCTGAACGGGTCAGTTGGTCCGTTTTTCCTTCCGGCCGTTTCCGTTCCAGCCTTCCTTGCCGGCGCCGGCGCCCTCCGTCCCGCCCGCGCCTTCCGGTCCTGAGACGCCGTCCGTCGCGGCGCCGCCCGTCCCGGAAGCGCCGCCGGCTCCGAAGCTGCCGCCCGTTCCGGCAACGCCACCGGTTCCGGCCGCACCGCCCGTTCCGGCGGCACCCGTTCCCGCGACGCCCGCCGCGGCGGGAATGCCGCCTTTCCCGTTCCGGGCGCGAAACTGCGCCAGGTAGACGAAGGACGCCGCAAACGACAGCGCGATGGCGAACCAGAGCACCGGCACGCCGCCCGGCAGGTCGAAAAAGAGCAACACAATGGCCACATAATACAAAAAGGTGGTCAGCTTGCCGAGGGCATTGGCGGGGAGCGTCTGTTTGCCTCGAAAATGAAAAATCGCCGAACTGGCGATCATGCCGCCTTCCCGCACCGCCATGGCCGCCGCCGCTTCCCACGGAATTTTCTTGGCGATGACAAGCGCGATGACCACCGACAGCATCATCAGCTTGTCCGCCAGAGGATCCAGCATGACGCCCGTGGCGGTGATCTGTCTGCTCTGCCGGGCGATGTATCCGTCCAGCAGATCGGTAAGTCCCGCGAGCAGCACAATGCCCAGGGCGAGGATCATCTGTCCTTGAAAAAAAGCCGCAAAAAACAGGGGAATCATCACGAAACGCGAGAGCGTGAGCACGTTCGGCAGGTTCATTTCATGACTGCTCCCCTCTTCCAGAGTCCCCAGCCCAAATTATTATATATCGGGGGACCTGCGGCGTAAACACGACGGGGTCCGGCACGGATGCCCACAGACCGCCCCGGATCGCCCCTGGACCACCCCGGGATCGCCCCGGCTATTCGGCAAACACCAGGTCCCACATGTGTTTCCAGGTGCGCCAGTCGAACACCTCGTCCACCTCGCGGCCGCCCAGCACCGAATAGCCCACGGCGAGCCCGATCATCAGCGCCGTCGCGCACAGGACGGGAATGGCCAGGATTTTGGCGGAAAACAAAACCGCCCGCCCGGCCGCTCGCCAAGCCGAACGCCTTCTCTTCGCCGGCTTCGGCGCCTTCGGGGGCAGGGCGGGCTTTGCTGCGTTTTTGTCTTTGCTATGGTTGTCTCTCCGGTTCATGGGTTCTCTCATCCGATGTCATCCGCCGCAGCTTTAGCTTCTCAGGTTGGCAACCAGCTGCAGCATCTGGTCTCCGGAGCTCAGGGCCCGCGCGTTGAGTTGGTAAGCCCTCAGCACGGCGGTCAGCTCGGTCATTTCCCGGGTCAGGTCGACGTTGGACGCTTCCAGGAAGCCCTGGCGGACGCTCACCGCGGGCCCGCCCCCGGCCGCGCCCGGCATCCTCACCACATCATCGGGGTTGGCGTCCCCGGGAATGGCGAACAGATTCTCCCCGGCGGGCCGCAGAAACTCCGGCCGCACCGCTTCCACCACTTTCAGGGTGCCCAGATCCACCACATCGGTTCCGTCCGGACTCACCGCCGTCATCGTGCCGTCCGTTCCGACGCGGAATTCGTATCCGGCGGGCACGATGACGGGCTCGTCATCGGTGTTGACCACCGACAGCCCGTTCGCGGAAACGAGCCGCAGATCGCCCAGGTTGTTCTCGATCCGCCACTGGAACGCCCCGTGGCGGGTGAACCTCCGCTCGCCTTCGTCCGTCTGCAGTTCGAACAGGAAGTTGCCCTCCAGCATCAGATCCGTCGGCACGCCGGTCTGCTGCGGCGATCCCGGGCTCAGGTCCGTCAGGATGCCGACGACGCGCGCGCCGCCGCCAAGGGGCAGGCCAAGGGGCGTGCGCCGGCCGTCACGTTCAAAATCCGGCTCCTGTTCGAGAAAGGCGGACAGCACGTCCGCGAAGGCGGCGTCTTTGCTCTTGTAGCCGACGGTGCCGATGTTGGCGATGTTTTCCGCGATCAGGTCCAGCTTCCGCTGCAGCGCCGCCATGGACACCGACGCGGCGATCATCGTGTGGTTCACGCGCAGGACACCCCGCATTCCTCAGATCATGCCGTATGCAACCTCATGCGCGGCCCGGCCCGCGGCCGGCGGCGCGCTCATCCGACGCGTCCGATTTCGTTGACCGCCTTCTCCAGGCTTCGGTCATAGGACTGGATAACCCGCACGTTGGCTTCGTAGGCGCGCAGTGCCGTCATCAGCTCCACCAGCGACTGTGCGGGATCCACGTTGGAGGACTCCAGGAATCCCTGCCGCACCTCGGCCTGGTCACCCGGCTGGAGCGGCGTCAGGTTGCCCGCGGGACCTTCGTGCCGGTAGCGGTTGTTGCCTTCCCGCACCAGCAGGTCCGGGTTTTCGACGCGCATCAGAAGCAGCTGCGGATCGCCCGGCAGCGGCTCGCCGGTCTGCGCGTCGACGAGCCTTCCGTCCGGCAGCACCCTCACGGCGTCCCACGGCCCGTCCACCACAACGGGCTGGCCGTCCACGCCCAGCACGGGCAGGCCGTCAAGGGTGACCAGCGTCCCGTCCGGTTCCGACCGGAAACGGCCGTCCCGGGTGAACCGCTGCTCGCCTTCCGGCGTCAGCACCGTGAAAAACACCTGCGGCTGCACGATCACGGTGCCGTCCGGCGCCACGTACTTGCCCGAGGCGTCAAACGGCACGGGGCCGATGCCGGGCAGCTCAACCTGGATATTCGAAACGATGGCGAAATCCAGCACGCGGCCCGTTTCCAGCAGGACGCCGGGCGCCATCGACAGCAAATGTTCCTCCGAAAACACGCCGGTATGCAGGCTCCCGATGGGCCGCTTCGGCGGATTGTCGCCGCCCAGGGCGGAGAGGAGCAGCTCCGGAAACGCGCGGCTGACGGGTGTCGCCGCCTTGTAGCCCGGCGTGTTCAGGTTGGCGATATTCTGCGTGACCGCGTCGTGGCGCCGCTGCTGCGTGATCATGCCCGCCGCGGCCGAGTACAAGCCTCTCAGCAAGGTATGCACCCCCGGAAAATCCGGAAACGTTGTCCATGTCCCTCAAAGCTTCAGCCCGATTTTCTCGTCATTCTATCCAAATTATCCAGCATGATGCCGGTTCCTTTCACCACGGAATGGATGGGGTCTTCCGCGATCAGCACCGGGACCCCCAGCTCGTCCGACAAAAGGTCGTCCAAACCGTCGAGCAAAGCGCCGCCCCCGGTCAGGATGATGCCGCGGTCGATGATGTCCGCCGCGAGCTCGGGAGGCGTGCGTTCCAGCACCGATTTGGCGGCGGCGATGATGCTCGAGATCGGTTCCCAGAGGGCTTCCCGGACTTCCTCCGAATGGATGGTCACCGTCTGGGGCAGCCCCGTCACCATGTCGCGGCCGCGCACGTCCATTTCCTCGCGCCGGCCGTTCCGGTGCACGGTCCCGATGCGGATCTTGATGTCCTCACCGGTCCGTTCGCCGATGATCAGCTTGTATTTGTTTTTGATGTACCGGATGATCGCTTCGTCGAACTTGTCCCCCGCAACTTTGAGCGAAGAGGCCGTGACGATGTCGCCCATGGACAACACGGCCACATCCGTCGTGCCTCCGCCGATGTCGATCACCATGTTTCCGCTCGGCTGGAAGATGTCCATGCCGGCGCCAATCGCGGCCGCCTTCGGCTCCTCTTCCAGGAACACTTCCCTGGCGCCGCTCCGCTCCGCGGCTTCGCGGATCGCCTTTTGCTCCACCGACGTGATGTTGGTCGGCGCGCAGATCAGGATGCGGGGACGGCTGTACCAGGATCGCCCGCCCACGCGGTCGATGAACGCCTTGAGCATCAGATCGGTCATCTCGAAATCGGCAATGACGCCGTCCTGCAGCGGCCGGATCGCCACGATGTTCCCGGGCGTGCGGCCGACCATCCGGCGCGCCTCTTCGCCAACGGCACGTACCCGCCTGGTGTCGCTTTCGATGGCCACCACCGAGGGTTCATCCAGTACGATGCCCTTGCCCTTCACGTAAATGGAGACGTTGGCCGTGCCGAGGTCGATGCCGATATCCTTGCCAAACATGCGATATCCCCTAACATCAATTCGTAATCGGTTACTTATTCTCCGTCACGTGGGAAAAATCCTTTTTTTCCGGCGATTTTTGGCGAAGGGGAGCGCTGCCGTCATCTTTTGCCAGCGGCGATCATTTCCTGTTTCTGGGCGGCCGACTTTTTGTACTTGATCTTCGTGGCCTCCCCTCCTCTGAGATGACGGATCGATTTGTGGTACTCCAGAATGTGCTTGACCTGTTCCGCGAGGTCCGGATTGATCTCCGGCAGCCGTTCGGTGAGATCCTTGTGGACCGTGCTTTTGGAAACGCCGAATTCCTTGGCAATGGCCCGCACGGTGTGGCGCGTTTCCACAAGGCAACGGCCGATCTTGATGGTCCGCTCCCGGATGTAACCCTGCACGCTCCCGCCTCCCTGCACCATGAGATTGGTACATTATATGAGAGGCGTGGGCACTTATTCGCGGCGACCAAGCCTGACAAGCCGGAAAAATCCGCGTAACGGCGCGGTTTTCGGGAGGCGGACCCGAGGGGGTCCGGCGAGGGCCCGCGCATGGGGTCCCCTGCGGACCAAAGGGCGCCTTCCGGAAGCCGGCGGGCTTCCCTGAAGGCGCCGGAATGGTTCGCGACAAGCTTCGTCGATGCGGTCAGGTGGTCGTGTTCCCCGAAGAATCGTCGCCGGATTCGTCGCCGTAGCTGCAGACGGAGGAAATCACCAGGGTTTTTTGCTTGGTCAGATCGATCTCGTAAGGGACGGGCACCCGTCTGCCGTCGGCTTCCTGGATGATCTTCACCGTCGGACGGTGGGGCAGGCTTCTGGGAATCCTGGCCACCACGCCCACCTGTCCGCTGCTGAGCCGGATGACGGACGACACCGGATAGGCGGCTACGTGCCGGATGAAATGCTGCACCAGATCCAGCCCGAATTCGTTGTTGCCCGACGCGAAGAGATATTCCATCGCCTCGCTCGGCGTATAGGCCTGCCGGTGGTGGCGCGGCGAGACGAGGGCGTCGTAGACGTCGGCGATCGCCACGATTCGGGCGTACTCGGGGATGTCGTTCCACTTGAGCCCGAAGGGATACCCCGTGCCCTTGTACCGTTCGTGGTGGAACAGGGCGCACTTGGCGGATTCGATGGACACGCCCTTCATCTGGCTCAGAATCTGGTAGCCTTCCGACGTGTGGCGCTTCAGCACGCTGCGTTCCGATTCGGTCAGCTGCCGGTTCGTCTTGATCAGCCGGATCGGCAGGCGGGTCATGCCGATGTCAAACAGCAGCGCGCCCACCGTCAGGTCGTAGATCCGGTCCGTGTCGTAATTGAGGGTCAGGCCGACCACGCCGGCATAGAGGGTGACGTGCATGGAGTGCTGGAAAAGAAACCGGTCCGTCTGCCGCAGGACGCCGAGTTCATCCGCAATTTCCCGGTTGTTCACGATATCGTGCAGCACGTCCCGGAACAGCCGCCGGAAACGGGCCTCCTGCTGCGAAAGCGCCACGTGGCCCATCAGGCGGTCCGAGTCCGGAAGCCGCAGGATTTCTTCGCAGGCGTTCTTGCGGGCTCTGTCGTTTTCCTTCATTTTATCAATGTCCGGCAGCGGCCCGAGGTCCGACCAGGTCATGCCCCGGAAGCCTTCGCCCGGGAACGGCCAGCTGCCGGTTTCTCGTTTGACGGAACCCAGTTTCGAGGAAAATTTCTCGTCGACTTTTCTGCGTTCCTCTTCGTCGTGCCGATCTTTTATGTAGACCCTTGCAATGCCGAGATCCTTCAGTTTGTTGATGTAGCGCTCCGTCAGCACGGTGCCCGCTTCCAGCATCACAAGGCCTTTCCTGCCCAAGACCGGTCTCGCCAGCACCTGGCCCGGCGCCAGGTCCCGCACGCTCATCTCCTTCATGCCGGCTATCCCCCCTTTGGCCAAAAAAGCTTGCCCACCGGTGCCCGGGAATGAAAGCCGATCAGAATCATGCACCGGCGTATATGGGATCTGATATCTTATTCGAAAAGGGGAATATTGGCGCAGTTCCGAAAGGGTTACAGAGAAAATAGTAGCACATGGAATCTGAAAAGTCACTACACGCAAGCCGTGGGTCTCTGGCCGCAACTTCAATGGAGAACCGGCCTTTTGTCCTATTTTTGTCAGGCGCATTTTTTCGGACAAAGAAAAAAACCGCCGGCAAGCCGTTGGCTGTCGGCGGCATCCATGAAACCCGGGGGTCCGGATCCGGTCCCGGATCCGGCGCTTCCTGCAGCCGGGATGGTTCATTCTCTTTTTCGCGCGTCACTCGTCCTGGATCACGGCTTCCGGGTTGAGCGTTTTCCCGTTGTGCCGGATCTCGAAGTGGACGCTCGGGCCCTTGTCGCCGGTTTCCGCGCTTTTGCCCGCGATGCCGATGACATCTCCCTGGTCGATCTTGTCGCCCGCGCGCACCCTCAGTTCCGCCAGGCTCTTGTACACGGTCACGTAGCCGCCCGGATGCTCGATTTCCGCCACGAACCCGTTGTCGCCGTCCTCCTGCGCCACCTTCACCGTCCCGCTCATGGCCGCGAGCACTTCAAACGGCTGCTGGTCGGGGCTGGCAATGTCCACCGCCATGTGCGGCGTGAACAGGTTGTCCCGCTCGACGATGGCCGCGGCGCGTTCTTCCGCGGGGGCCGACAGGTCGTAGTACGGCCGGGCGACCACCATGCGGTCAACGTCCCGGACCGGCCAGCGCAGCGTCTCGCCGCCCGCGATGACCGGAGCCGCTTCGGGGGATTCCCGGGTTTCCGCGGCGCTCTCCGCCTCCGGCGTGGCCTGGGCGGGATTGTCCGTCCCTCTGTTCTGATCCGTGTACAACCAGAGGAGGGTTACGATGAGGGCTGCGGCGACCATGTACAGCGCGGGAAACACCCACCGTCTGGCGAACAGTCTCTTCCACCCGCCGCCGGACGCCGTGTCGGATTCGCCCGGCTTCGCGGAAGGATCCAGCTTTCTGACGTTTTTGTCGTTTTGGTCATTCATGGTTTCGATCACCTCAGTAACCCATTGTTACCGGGTGATCCGCATTTATACGTCTCCGCTGTGATAAATTTGAAAATTTTATAGAGACGGGAAACTTTCAGCCGGGCTCCATAGCTTCGAAACTTCCTCGACGGCGACGCCGGTGTAATAGTGTTTGACGATCTGTTCCGCCGTGTAGCCTTCTTCGGCCATGAACCGCGCGCCCCACTGGCTCATGCCGACGCCGTGCCCGCTCCCGCGGGTGGTGATCGCGATGCGGCCGCCGTCCATTTTCCAGCTGAAGGCCGTCGAGCGCAGCCCGAGCTTCTCCCGCACCTCCGTGCCGGCCAGGCGCAGGTCCCCGACCTGCAGCGTCCGGACGCGCCTCCCCTGCGTCCATTCCGCCACCCGCAGCTTCGGCGCCCCGCCCTTGCGGATCGCGGCCGGAGCGGCTTTGATCCCCAGCTTCCGATAAAAATCGGTGAGCGCCATCTCCGTCGTCTCCTTCGAGCGCGGCGCCCCGGACCGGTCCCACGGGCTTTCCACGGAACGCAAATACGGCACGGCAAAGGAAAACACTTCTTCGGAGGCTTCGGTGTAGCCGTTGCTGGTGGAAAAATAGAGCGCCTGGATCGGCTCGCCGTCGTAAACGAGCACCTTGCCCCGGGTCGCTTCCACCGCCCGCCGCACCTTTTCCCATCCGTCCGGATTGTCCTCACGCATCCGGCGCATCTCCTCCAGCGTCCGGTACCGCTGGTGGGTCGTCGCATCCGTCACGTCCGCGTGCGCCGCTTCCTCCGGCAAGCCGCCGCGATCCCCCTTGACCAGCCGGCGGATGATGTACGTGCGCGCCGCAAGGGCCTGGGCTTCCAGCGCCTCCTGCGGGAAATCCGCCGTCATCTCCGCGGCGACGACGCCCATCACGTACACCTCCAGGGGAACCGTCTCCGTCCGCCGCTCTTCCGTCAGGTAGACCCGCACCTTTGGCTCTTCCGGTTCCCTGTTCCGGCTTCCGGCAAAATGTACCCCCGCCGGTTCGGTGCCGTCCGGCTGATTTGCGGGCCTGTCCGGCGCAGCAGGGGAATGGACCGCATGTTTCCAATCCGTCCCGTCGCCAGCCTCGACGGCTTGTCCGACGCCGCCGGCGCTTTCGGCCCAAGGGTGTGAAACGCCATGCCCTCCGCCGCCTTCCCGGTTGCGCCCCGCTTCCCAGATCAACCCCGCCAGCGCCATCCCCGCCAGGAATCCCAACAGCATCAAAAGCTTGATCCTTGCCATGGCCGCCTCCCAAGTCTTGTCCGAGACATCCCCAATGTATGCGTTCCCGCCCGGACGTATGCCTCTGCGGCCATTCCCTGCCGAATGCAAAAAAAAATAAAAGCGTCCCTGGGCGCCGCCAAAACGCCCGGACACGCCCCGGCCTTCCGGCCGTTCGCACGCGCATCCGGGCGGGTTTGCGACAAAAAGCTTCAAGCCAGCGTAGGCTGAACGATAAGTCCCTTGCCGTCGAAACGCTGCCGCGCCGCCGTTTCTTCCCGCATCATGTCCGCCGCGGCGACGGCCGCTTCCGCTTCCCCGACCACGGCGGCCGGGTCCGGCACCCGGACGATGTCGGCGCCAAGTTCGGCCAGCTTGCCGGTGATATTCATGTAGCCGCGGTCGATATGGTGCACGCCGGACACTTCGGTGACGTCCTCCGCGGCCAGACCCGCGCAGATCAGCGCGGCGCCGGCCCTGAGATCGGTGGCGCAGACGGCGGCTCCCGTAAGCCGCGTGCCTCCCGCAATGATGGCCGTCCGGCCGTCGACCTTGATGTCGGCGCCCATCTTGAGAAATTCCGACACGTGCATGAACCGGTTCTCGAAAACCGTTTCCGTGACGACGCTGGTGCCTTCGGCGAGCATCAACAGCACCATCATCGGCGCCTGCAGATCGGTGGGGAAACCGGGATACGGGAGCGTCTTCAGGTCGACGGCGCGCAGCCTGCTGCCGGGTTCGCGGCGGACGCGGATGCCGTTTTCGTCAAAGGACACCTCCACGCCCATTTCTTCCAGCTTCGCCAGCACCGAACCCAGGTGGTCGCGGATGGCGCCTTCGATGCGGACGTCGCCACCCGCCGCGGCGGCGGCGATCATATAGGTGCCCGCTTCCACCCGGTCGGGGATGACGGTATGGGAAACGGCCTGCAGCCGGTCCACGCCTTCGATGCGGATCTGGCTCGTGCCCGCGCCGCGGATCTGTGCGCCCATGGCGTTCAGGAAGTTCGCCAGATCCACAATTTCCGGCTCCCGGGCCGCGTTCTCGATCGTCGTCGTTCCTTCCGCGGTGACGGCGGCCATCATGATGTTTTCCGTCGCTCCCACGCTGGGAATGTCCAGATAAATGCGCGCTCCGCGCAGCCTGCCCTTGACATGCGCCTCGATGGTGCCCTGGCCGAGCTCGATCTGGGCTCCCATCGCTTCGAATCCTTTGAGGTGCTGGTCGATGGGGCGCGTGCCGATGGCGCAGCCGCCCGGGAGGGAAATCCGCACCTTCCCCAGCCTGGCCAGCAGCGATCCCATGACGAGGAACGAAGCGCGCATCTTGCGCACCAGATCGTAGGGCGCCTGATAAGAGTCCAGGCCGCCGGCCTGCACCTTCACCACGCCTCCGCGGTGTTCCGTCCGCACGCCCAGCGATTCGAGCACCTGCAAAATGGTGCGCACGTCATCCAGCTCGGGAACTTCCCGTATGACGCTGGTTCCTTCCTCGGCCAGCAGGGAAGCGGCCAGGATCGGAAGGACGGAATTTTTGGCGCCGTTCACGCGGACCGTTCCGTACAAAGGCCGGCCGCCGCGGACGATGATTTTGTCCATGGGTCTCCCTCCGCGCTTGTTCTCTTTGTTCCATGCCGGGAACGACGACTCCCATCCCGGGAAGTTCAACGGCAAAAACAGACACCGAGCCGAATGGTATTTCCATTGTTGTCAAACGGCCATACCGTTATGCGAAAAGCCTCGCTGCCTTATCCTGCCCGGAACAGCCACTTGATGGCCCCTGTCCAGGCCCAGTAATCCAGCAAAAAACGGGCGACCCCGTAGCCGATCACGATGGCCGCGACCAGGTGCAGGAGGCGGGCGCGGGAATGCGCCGGCTGGCTGAGCAGCTTCTCCCATCGAATGTCCTGCAGGAGATACCAGGCGAAGGCGATGCAGGCGAGCGTGACAAGCATGCCCAGCAGCGCTTGGATTCCCTGCGTATAGTACACGTCCGACAACCCGCTTGACATCAAGCGCTCCTCCCTTCGGCGAACGCCGCGAGCAGTGTCGCCCATTCCGCGCGGATGATCGGCCGGTCCGGATAAAACCTGCCGTCCGGGTATCCACGCAGCCAGCCGGCCTCGTAAGCCGCCTCAATGTAGCCCGCCGCCAGGTGGCCCCGCGGCACGTCGGCAAACGTGGACGTTCCCGTCCGCGGCGCTGTGCCGGTGGCCCGGGCAAGCAGCGCGGCGGCCTCCGCCCGCGTCAGGGGCAGGTCCGGCTGAAGCGTCATGCCGGGAAACACCGTGAGCCATCCGGCGCGTTCGGCCTCGAGGATCGCCCCGTACGCCCAGTGGCCCTGCGTCACGTCGGTGAACCGGAGAGACGCCGCTGTCTTCGTTCCTTCCGAAGGACGAAAAGCCCGAACGACGACCGTGATCGCCTCGGCCCGCGTCAGCGGCCGCTGCGGCCGGAATGTCGCGTCTTCGTAACCGTTCATCCATCCTTTTCGGAGCACTTCCGTGATCGCCCGTTCCGCCCAATGGCCCCGGGTGTCGCGGAACACGCGGGGCGCCGGCCTGGTCCCCAGTTCCAAAATGTAATACTGCGTGCGGCTCGGGGCGTTGGACGTGACGCGCACGTAATAGGTGCCGGCTTCCAGCGGCTGGCCGGGGGACCACGTCCACCGGCGGCCGTCGCTGCTCCACGAGGCGATCGGGCGCAGCCGTTCGTCCAGGAGCTCCGCCGACAGGCTCGCGTTCTGCGCGGCGCCGTCAAACCTGAACTCCGCCTCGTGCGGATCGCGCAGGGTGAAGCGGTACCAGTCTTCATCCCCCGTGCGATCGATCAGACCGGTCACCGGCTTTCCGGGCACGAGCGGCGTTGCCGGCAGGGGGCCGTTATTCGGCTCGTTCGGGTCGTCGTTCAATGTAATATATTCCAATGCGGCCAGATAGGTACCCGTCACCGGTTCCGGAAAAACGGAAACGGCGTTGCGGATGCGGATGTACCAGGTTCCGGCTTCCGCGGGCAGAAGACGGGCTTCCTCCGTTTCCCCGCCGGCTCCCGTGTCTACCTGACGAATGATGCCGCCGATGCGTTGCAGCGTGATGGCGGGATCGATCCGGGTGGTGTCGGTCTCGACCCGGATCCGAAGCATGCCGTCCGCGGGCAGCTCCACCACGAACCAGTCATCGTCGTTCTGCTGGTGGAAGGTGCCGGTCCACTTCCGGTTCCCCGCCGGCAGCCGGATTGCTTCCAGCGGCCGGTCGTTGGGTTCGTAGGCGTCAGGCGCCATCGCCATCCGCGCTTCGACCCGGAACGGCCAGGGGTCTTGTTCGCCCTGCGGCGGCGATCCTTCCACCAGCACCCGGTACCGGCCCTTCGCGCCCTTCACGGAACCCGTGAGGGGCAGCGAACCGGCAAAGACCGTCCCGCCCGTCCCGTCCGGCCCGGGCTGAACGCCCGGCGGGAAGAGAGTCAGGCGGACTTGCTCCGGAGCCTGCGTGCCCACGGCTTCGACCTTCACCGTCAGCGTTCCGTCGTACGGCATGTCCACCGTGAACCATCGGCGGCTGCCTTCGGTCCAGCCGGAAAGCCGTTCGCCGCCGACCGGCAGGGTGTCCGGCGCCAGCCGGTTGTCGCTTTCGCCCAGCCAGGCCTCGACCGCGCCGCCCGCCAGGGCGGCATCCGCCTGCACCAGGCCGTATCCGGTACGCGGATCCCAGCCGCCGGGCCCGATGTCCTTCGCGGTGCGCCGCAGCGCTTCCCGGATCAAGACCGGCGGCCAGTCCGGATGGGCCGCGCGCAGGAGCGCCGCAATGGCGGCCGCCTGCGGCGCGGCGATGGACGTGCCTTCCACCGTCTTGCTGCCGCCGCCCGGCGCCAGGGTGCGGGCCGACCACAGGGCCGCCACATCGACTTCCGGACCGCCGTTCGACCGCGGGTCTTCCTTGTCGGCGGCGGCACCGGCCACGGCCAGCACCTTGGGATACGCCGCCGGGTATTGCACGGCCGCTTTCGTGCCGAATTCGGCGGCCTCGTTGCCCGTGGCGGCGACAAGCAGCACGCCCCTCTGCTCGGCCAGCTCCACCGCTTCTCGCAGTTCCCGCGAATCCCGGTTCAGCCCCAGGGACAGCACGACGATGGACGCCCCGTTCTCCACGGCGTACCGGATTCCCCGCGCCAGCTGCGAGGCGTTGCCCGTGCCTTTGTCGTCCAGCGCCTTCACCGGCATCAGCTTCATCTGCCAGAGTGGTCTTCCGGCCGCCTCGTTGAGCGCATCGGCCACGGCGGCGATGACGCCCGCCACCGCGGTGCCGTGGCCGTTCACGTCCTGCGGCGGACGGTCCTGATCCAGCAGGTTGACACCGAATGTCAGATGGGATTTGAGCCGGGGATGCTCCAGGTCGATGCCGGTGTCGACGACGGCGATGATCCCGGTCACGGGGCGGTCCATGGCCGCAAGGAGCCCGAATGCTTCCGTCAGCCTAAGGATGCGCAGAAAATCGCTGCCGGATGCCTCCCCGCCGGCGGAAGTTTCCGCCGTCCGGGCCTCCTCCGCGGACGCCGTCTTGTTGCCTGACAACGTATGTACGCCTCGGTCGTCGGACGTCCGGACCGGTGCGGACCGGCCTAAAGTCCCTCCCGCCGTTCCCGCGCGGGTCACATCGTCACCCGGGGCCGCCGGAACCTCCGGGTCCGTGGCAGCCTCCGCAGCCGACGGAAATGCCGCAGCCGACGCGTCAGCCGCAACCGCCGAAGCCGGCCTCCCCGCTCCCGCGATCGGCCACGCCGCGGCCGAAAATGTGAGACAAGCCGCCAAAAACAGCAGCGGACCGATTTTGCCGGCGGAAACGGGACGTCCGGTCATGGCCAACCCACGCTTTCCAGGGCGCGCGGCCGCCTTGCTCCGGACCCGTCCTCCCGCAGGCGGTCCGCACGCTGTCAACGTCTTTTGCCCAACAAGTTTAGAATACCTGATTTGCGCGGACGCCGCATGGGTTTCGCAAACCAAGTCAGGGCTTCGGGAACCGTGTAACCCGGCGCCGAATTGTGTCAAAATTCCTATGCGGCGTGCCGGCGCCGGCTTTTGCGAATCACCGCACCATGAGATCGGCGGACAGGGAGAACACCGCGTCGATCCAGCTGAGAATCGGCCGCGGCAGCACGCCGAGGGCCACGCTGGCCAGCGCGCAGACCCAGATGACGATGCCGGCGGGCGCCGTCACGCGGATCGGCTCGTCGGTGCGGCCGCCTCGCATGTACATTTGCCGGATGATCCGGAAGTAGACGTAATAGGACACCACCGTGGTCGCCAGCAGGATGGCCGCCAGCCAGTACGCCCTCGTCTGCACGGTGCCGAACAGGATGAGGAGCTTCCCGAAGAAGCCGCCCGTGATCGGCAGCCCCGCAAGGGAGCACAGCAGCACCGTCATGGCGCCGGCCGTCCACGGCGCCCGGTGGTACAGCCCGGCGAAGGCATCCAGGCCGGTCTGTCCCTCCGCGCGTTCCACCATCGCCAGCACCGCGAAGGCGCCCACGTTCATGAACACATAGGCGATCAGGTAGTAGACAAATTCCGCAAAGAGCGACGTATGCACATAGGAAAGATCCAACACCAGCGGAATGGCGAGAATCCCCGCGTTGGCCACGCCGGACAGGGCGAGGAACCGCTTGGTGTCGGACTGGCGCAGGGCCCCCGTCGTGCCGACGATCATGGCGATCGCGGCAAGTACCGCGAGCGCCGGGAGCACAAGATCGCGCTCGTCCTGTCCCATGGCGTTGAACAGTGTACGGTAGGCCATCGCGAAGGTCGCGCCCTTGGTCACCACCGCGAGCAGCGCCGTGACCGGCGTGGGCGCTCCCTGGTACACGTCGGCCGCCCAGAGGTGGAACGGCGCCAGGGCCAGTTTCAGCGCGAAACCTGCCACCATCAGATAGAAACCGACATCCACCAGCCGTTCGAACGGATGATCGGAACTGCCGGCAAGGGCGCCGGCAAGGGCTGAGCCGATGTCGCCCAGCCCGGTGGAACCCGTCGCCCCGTACAGCAGCGACATGCCGTACAGGATGAACGCCGACGCGACGCCTCCGGACACCAGGTACTTGAAGGCCGCTTCGCCGGAAGACGGTCGGCTCTTGCGCATGGCCACCAGCACGTAGGTGGTGACGCTCATGAGCTCCAGGCCTACGTACAGCGTGATCAGCTCGGCCGAGGAGGCCATGATCATCGCCCCGAGCGCCGCAGGCAGAATGAGGCTGTAATAGTCGCCGCGGATCGGAATGTCCTCCCGCCGGACGGAGCCGAGGGACAAGAGCACCACCAGGCCCGAAGCCGCCAGTACGACCAGCTTGAGGATGTTCGCGAAGTCGTCCACGCGGTACGTGCCGCCCAGCACGCTGACGGCAGGCTCGCCGGATGCCTGCAGATCCGCCATGTGCGCGCACACCAGCGCGGCGGATACGGCCAGCGACAGCATCACGAGCCATCCGATCAGGTCCCGGTTGACCCGGGCGGGCAAAAACATCTCCACGACAAGCAGCACGACGCTTGCCGCCAGCAGCGCGAATTCGGGCGCGAGGGTCCAGAGGTCATGAACGGTCAATGTCTGAAGCGCCTCCATGGTTCACCCTCCTACCCCGGATTTGAACGCTTCAACCAGCGGTTCGAAACTTTGCTGCATCGGGTCGGTCAGCAGGGAAGGATAGACGCCGAGCAGCACGATGAGCGCCGTCAGCGCGACCATCGGCAAGGCCTCGACAAACCGCGCTTCCTTGATGCCGTCGTAACGCGTGGACTGCGGCCCGAAGGTGATGGCCAGCACGCCGCGCAGCATGTAAGCGGCGGACAGCAGTACGCCGAGCACGCCGAATACCGTCAGCACCTTCATCGATTCGAACAGGCCGAGGAAGCTGAGGAACTCGCCCCAGAATCCGGACAACATCGGAAGACCGAGGGTCGCCAGACCGGCGGTGAGGAGGATGCCCGACATGAAGGGCACGCTCTTCGCCAGTCCCCCCAGCTCGTCGATCCGCGTCGTGCCCGTCCGCTCGTACAGGCTTCCGACGATCAGGAACAACAGCGCCGCGATGAGCCCGTGGGACACCGCCTGGAAGACGGCCCCGGTGAGCCCGATGTCGTTCCGCGACGCGACGCCGAGCAGCACGATGCCCATGTGGCTCACGCTGGAATAGGCGAGCAGCAGCCGAAATTCCTTTTGCACGACGGCCAGGACCGCCCCGTACAGAATGCCGGTGACGCCGAGCACCGCGAGAACCGTCGCCGACTCCCGCAATTCGTCCGGGAACAGCTGCGCCGCGAACCGGATCAGGCCGTAGGCGCCCATCTTGAGAAGCACCCCGGCGTGCACCATGACGATGGACGGCGGCGCTTCGGCGTGGACCCGCAGCATCCAGGTGTGGAACGGGAACATCGGCAGCTTGATGCCGAAGGCGATGACCAGCAGCACGAACGCCGCCCATTTCATCCCGTCCGTCAGGTGGAAGATCGGGTCCGAAGCCAGGCTGGTCTGCGGGCCGGAGCCCGTCAGATTCGCCAGCAACACATCGTAGCTTCCGCTGAAGCGGAGCATGTCCCCGCCCGCCCCGGGCGTCGCGGTGAAACCGGCCGTCGCCACGAGAATGAGGAAGGCCAGCAGCATGAGCGCCGAACCGACGCCGTTGTAGACGAGGAACCGGTTGGCCGCCTTCTCCCGGCCTTCCAGCCCCCAGATGCCGATCAGGAAAAAGGCGGGGATGAGCGTCAGTTCAAAGAAGATGAAGAACCAGACGACGTCGCGGGTGAGAAACACGCCGTACATGCCCGTCTGCAGGATCAGAAACAGCACGTAGAACGTTTTCCACCGCTTGCGGATGTGCACCGACGCGAGAAGTGCCATCATGGACACGATCCCGGTCAGCAGCACCAGGGGCAGGGACAGCCCGTCGACGCCCATCAGGTAGTCGAACGCCAGCTCCAGGGAGGCGATGCCTTCCGCCGCGTCGCGATTGAGCGGCACGGTCAGCCAGGTGTACGCCTCCTCATAGGACCCGCCGCCGATCACCGGCTTGTACTCCGCGTACAGCAAGGCGGCGAGGATGAGCGGCACGGCGGTGAACACGCCGGCCACCCACCGCAGCGCGCGGGCGTTCCTCAGCGGCAGCAGCATCGTGACCAGGGCGCCGGCAAGGGGGATCCAGGTGATCAGCGACAGCACGGGAATCGCCTCGAGCATTACCACAACCTCCTTCCGGCCACCGCCAGCACGAGGATGACCACGCTGAACAGGGCGGCCAGCAGGTAGCCCTGCAGCTGCCCGCTCTGCATGCGCGTGTTCAGCCTGCCGACGGCCTGGGCCGTGGCTGCCGCCAGCCAGACGACGCCGTCCACCACCACGGCGTCAAACCGCCGCAGCGCGTGGCCGAGCCGGCGGAGCGACCGCACGAACACCAGGTCGTAGAACTCGTCGATATAATACTTCCGTTCCAGCACCCGCACCAGCCCGGGCATCCGGGCGGCGAGCGCCTTCCCGTCGATGGTTCCCTTCTGCCAGATCAGCCAGCCCAGGTAGAGCCCGAGCAGCCCGGCCGCCGTCGCCACGATCATCGCGAGATATCCCGCATGATGGGCCGATTCGCCGGTGAGCCATTCGCCGAACCAGCCGTACCAGGGCGTCTCCACAAACCCCGCGATCACCGACAGCACCGCCAGCACGACAAGGGGCACCGTCATGACCGCCGGCGACTCGTGGGCGTGCGAGCCGTCCTTCGGTTTGCCCGCAAACACCATGTAGAACAGGCGCGACATGTACAGGGCGGTCAGGAACGCCGTCACCGCGCCCACGACGAACAGCAGCGGATTCTGTTCCAGCGCGGCGGCCAGAATCGCGTCCTTCGACCAGAAACCCGCCAGCGGCGGAATGCCCGCCAGGGCCAGGGCGCCGATGCCGAAGGTCCAGGCCGTCGTCTTCATGCGTCCGGCGAGACCGCCCATTTCGCGGATGTCCTGCGTATGTACCGCATGGATCACGCTGCCCGCGGCCAGGAACAGGAGCGCCTTGAAAAACGCGTGCGTAAACAGGTGGAACATGCCCGCCACGATCGAGCCGACGCCGAGGCCCAGCATCATGTAGCCCAGCTGGCTGACGGTGGAGTAGGCCAGCACGCGCTTGATGTCGTTTTGCGCCAGGGCGATGGTCGCCGCAAAAATCGCCGTGAACGCCCCGATCGCCGCCACCGTGGCCATGGCCGCCGGCGAGGCCTCGAAGATCACGAAGGTGCGCGCCACGAGGAATACGCCCGCCGCGACCATGGTGGCCGCGTGGATGAGGGCGCTGATCGGCGTCGGGCCTTCCATCGCGTCCGGAAGCCAGACGTGCAGCGGGAACTGGCCCGATTTGCCGACGGCGCCGAGGAAAATGAGCAGCGCGATCAGCGTCGTGACGCCGGCGGAGATGGTGCCGCCGTCGTTGCCGAACACGTTGTTGATGCTGCTAAAGTCGAGCGCATGTCCCGGCATGTACCAGAACAAAAGCAGCACGGCGATCAGCAGGCCCAGGTCGCCCACGCGCGTGACGATGAACGCCTTCTTCGCCGCGTCGCGGGCTTCCGGCTTGTAGTACCAGAAACCGATCAGCAGGAACGAACAGACGCCGACCAGTTCCCAGAAGATATAGAGCATGAGCAGGTTGTCCGCCAGCACAAGGCCCAGCATCGACGCAAGGAACAGGGACACGTAGGCGTAAAACACGGTCATCCGTTCATCGTCCCGCATGTAGCCGTAGGAATACACGTTGACGAGGAAACCGACGACCGTGACGATCACCATCATGAGCGTCGTCAGGTTGGTCACGTCGATGCCGATGGAGAGTGTCGCCGTCCCGAAGACCAGCCAGTCGAAGGACTGGCTGTAATCCTCCGCCCCCGCCAGCCGTTCGCCGGCGATCAGCAGGGCGAGCACCAGGGAGCCGAGCGAGGCGGTGATGGCGACCCAGGCTCCCGTCGTCCGCAGGCTCCTGCCGAAGGCGGTCAGCAGGGCGAAAGCGGCGAGCGGAAGCACGGGGACGAGCCAGGCATATGCCGCAAATACCGTTGCCATGCCTTTACCTCCTCAACTCGTCGAATTCGTCCACGTTCACCGTCACCCGGCGACGATAGAAGACGATCAGGATGGCGACGCCGACCGCTGCCTCGGCCGCGGCGACCGAGATGGTGAACAGCGTGAAGATGTGGCCGGTGAGCGACGGGATCATGCCGTATTTGGCGAACGCGACCAGGTTCAGGTTCACCGCGTTCAGCATCAGCTCCAGCGACAGGAGCACGACGATGGCGTTGCGCTTCGTCAGCACGCCGTACAGCCCAAGGCAGAACAGCACGGCGGCCAGCGTGAGATAGGATCCGAGCAGCGTCACGGAAGATCGTCCTCCTCGCGCCGGGCGAGCATCACCGCGCCGACGAACGCGACGGTGAGGAGCACCGACATCAGCTCAAAGGGAATGGCGAAGCCCGAGAAGATCAGTCGTCCGAGCTCGCCCACGTTGTCCTCCGGCAGCGTGCCCGACGGCGCCGGAAAATCCGTGCCGCGGATGTTGAAGAACAGGATGCCGAACAGCGCCAGGCACCCGATGCCGGCCAGGGCTTCCATGAACGGCCGCGGCCGCTCCTGCGAATCGTGGTCGTGCCGCGTCATCATGATCCCGAAGATCATCAGGATCGTCACCGCGCCGACGTAGACGAGCACCTGGACGAAGGCGGCGAATTCCGCGCCCAGGAGCACGTACAGACCCGCCAGCGAGATGAAGGTAAAGGCGAGGGACAGCACCGAATGGATGACGCGCGTCAGGTTGAGGGCCATGACCGCCCCCGTGATCGCGCACACCGCCAGGATGAAAAAGGCAGCCAGTTCGCCGGTGACGTCGAGGTTCAGGCCGAACACGGCTTATTTGGCGCCCCCTTTCGGCGCACCGATGTTGTTGTTGTCCTTGCGGACGTTCGTGTTGTTTTCCTGCAGCCAGACGCGGTCCTTGAACAGTTCGTCCCGGCTGTAGGCGGCCAGCTCGAAGTTGTTCGTCATCACGATCGCCTCGGTCGGACACACTTCGGTGCACAGGTCGCACAGGATGCAGATCTCGAAGTTGATGTCGTAGGTGTCGATCACCTTGCCCTTTTTCTCCGGATCCGGATTCGGCTTGCCGCTCATCGTGATGCATTGCGTCGGACAGATGCGCGCGCATTGGAAGCACACGATGCACTTGTCCGGGTCGAAATGCTGGATGCCGCGAAACCGGTCGGGCATCACGATCGGCTCGTCCGGATACTTGTAGGTGGACTTGCGGGTGCCCAGCGTCTTCAGCGTGACGCCGAGGCCTTTCATCATTCCGATCATGCTCTCAACCCCCCCATCCGAACCAATGGATGCCCGCGGCCGTGATGAAGATGTTCAGCATGGCCAGCGGCAGAAGCGCCTTCCACGCCAGTCCCATCAGCTGGTCAACCCGCAGCCGCGGGAACGTGGCGCGAACCCAGAACACGAAGAACACGACGGCCAGGAACTTCAGGATGAACCAGACGATCCCCGGAATGAAGTCCAGTTGGGGGAACGGCGGATTCCATCCGCCCAGGAACAGGATCGTCGTCAGGCACGCGATGGCGTACAGGTACACGTACTCGGCCAGCATGAAAAAAGCGAACCGGAAGCCGCTGTATTCCGTATGATAGCCCGCGACGAGTTCCGATTCCGCTTCCGGCAGGTCGAAGGGCGTCCGGTTCAGCTCGGCGAGCGCGGACACCAGGAAGACGACAAAGCCGATGATCTGCGGCAGGAAGTTCCAGTTCCAGAAATACCCTTCCTGCGCCAGCACGATCTCCCGCAGATTGAGGCTGCCCGTCATCATCGCGACGCCGACGACGGAGACGACCAGGGGCACCTCGTAGCTGATCATCTGCGCGGCCGAACGCATGCCGCCCAGCAGGGCGTACTTGTTGTTGGACGCCCAGCCGGCGGTGACGATGGCGATGGTGGTGATGCCCGAAAGGGCCACATAATACAGAAAGCCGACGTTCACGTCCGCGAACTGCAGGTTCATCCCGTAGGGGATGATCGCCAGCGCGGCGAACGACGGAATGAAGGCCAAAGCCGGGGCCATGATGAACAGGGCCTTGTCCGCCTTGGCGGGTATGGTGTCTTCCTTGAGGAGCAGTTTCGCCACGTCGGCCACCGTCTGGAGCAGACCGAACGGACCGACCCGGTTCGGGCCTTGGCGGAACTGCATCCACCCGATGATTTTCCGCTCGAAATAGATGGCGTACGTGACGAAAAAGATGACGATCCCCAGCACGCACAGCGCGCCCAGGGTGAACCAGACGGCGCTCATCCAGCTCAGGGGCTGGTCCCAAAGCCACTGCATCAGCAGTCCACCTCCCCGAGCACAATGTCGATGCCGCCGAGGATGGTCACCAGGTTGGTCATGCTTTCACCCACAAGCAGTTTGGGCAAAATCTGCAGGTTGACGAACGACGGCCGGCGGAATTTGATACGGTAAGGCTCCGCCTTGCCCTTGGAGACAATATAGCACCCGATCTCTCCGCGCGGCGACTCGATGCGGACGTACACTTCTCCCGCAGGCGGACGGATGGCGCGCGGCACCTTGCCCATCGTCTCGCCTTCCGGCGGGAACTGCTCCAGGGCCTGCTCCAGAATGCGCAGGCTCTGCCGGATCTCTTCCGTCCGGACATAATAGCGGTCGTAGCAGTCGCCGTTCTTGCCGACGGGAATGTCGAAGTCGAAACGGTCGTAGATGCAGTAGGGTTCGTTTTTGCGCAAATCCCACTTCACGCCGGTGCAGCGGAGGTTCGCGCCCGACAGGCCGTATTGAATGGCGGTTTCGGCGTCGTAGGCGCCGATGCCCTTGACCCGGGCCAGGAAAATCTCGTTGCCGCTCACCAGGTTGTGGTATTCGTCCAGGCGTCCCTTCATGTCTTTCACGAACGCCTTGACCTTGTCGATCCAGCCTTCCGGCGCGTCCCACTTGACGCCGCCGACACGCATGTAGTTATAGGTAAGGCGCGCCCCGCACAGCTCGTTGAACAGCTGCAGGATGCGCTCCCGGTCGTTGAACGCGAACAGGAACGGGCTGAGCGCCCCGATGTCCAGCAGATATGTGCCCCACCAGACCAGGTGGCTCGCGATGCGCTGCAGTTCCATGACGATGAGGCGGAGGAACTGGGCGCGCTCCGGAACCTCGATGCCCATCATTTTCTCCACGGCGTAGCAGAGCACGTAGTTGTTCGTCATCGCCGACACGTAGTCCATCCGGTCGGTGTACGGGATGATCTGCGTGTAGTTCAGGCTTTCCGCAAGCTTTTCCGTTCCGCGGTGGAGATACCCGATCACCGGCTCGACATGGGTGATGATTTCCCCGTCCAGCTTGACGATGAGGCGCAGCACGCCGTGGGTGCTCGGATGCTGGGGACCTACGTTGAGCAGGAGCTCTTCGGTTCGGATCAAGCGCTCACACCTCCGGATCCAGCGGAACGTAGTCTTTGCGCAGCGGATGGCCTACCCAGTCATCCGGCAGCAAGATGCGGCGCAAATCCGGATGGCCGGGGAACACGATGCCCAGCAGGTCGTAGATTTCCCGCTCCTGCCAGTTGGCCGTGGCCCAGACGGACACCACCGAGGGCACCGAGGGATTGTCGCGGTTCGTCCGCACTTTCACGCAGTACGTGTCACCGCTGTCCATGTTCAGCAGGTGGTAGACGACTTCCATGTGGGTCTCGTGGTCGACGCCGGCCACGTTCCGCAGGTACCGGAACCCGAACTCCGGATGGTCGCGCAGCGTTTGCGCGGCCTTCAGCCAGTGCTCGCCGCGGATGACCAGCGTCGGCATGTCGTCGTTGAAGGGGTTGAGGGTAGCCTCCTCCACCGCGTCTTCCGCGACCAGCTCCTTGAGCAGCTGCACGGCGCGGTCCAGCTTCGGCTGGTTCGGGGAAGGCTTGGGGGGCTCCTGCGTCCCTTCGCCGCCCGCCGCCGCGGCTCCTCCGGCAGCGGCCCGCGCTCCGGCGGCCGCACCCGCCGCGGCTCCCGCGGCCGCGCCGCCCTGCGCGGCCAGCTTCGCCGCCCGGGCCGCCAGGGCCGCCTGGCGCCGGGCTTCCTTTTCTTCATCGGTCAGCGGGCGCTTCTCCCCGGCCGCCGTTGCGGCCGGTTGCGACGGCCCGGCAGCCGGCTGCGGCGCGCTTTGCTGCGTCTCGCCGGCAGGTTGCGGCGTCGCGGTGTGCTTCGGTTCGACGCCCGGTTGCGGCGCCGCGGGTTGCTGCGGCGCTTCCGCCGGCTGCGGCGGAGCCTGTGGCGATTCGTCGGCCGCTTGCGGCTGCGCCGCCTGCCGCGGCGTTTCGGCCGATTCCTGCACCGCCTTCGGTTGCTCGTCCGCCGGTTTGGCGCCGTCCGCCCGGGATGCGCTTTCCGTTGCCGGCGCGCTTTCCGGCGCCTGCGGCGCCGCTGCCGCCGGCGCTTCCGCCTGCGCCTCTCCCTCTCCGGACCGTGCGCCGTTTTGCTTTTGCTCTTCGCTCATCCGTCCGTCACCCGCTTCCCGGTCTTCGCCTCGTAGCGGATTTTCTCCTGCAGCTTGTTGATGCCGTAAATGAGCGCCGCCGGGTTGGGCGGGCAACCCGGAATGTACACGTCCACGGGGACGATCTGGTCCACGCCTTTGACGACGGAATAGGAGCGCACATAAGGACCGCCCGCCGTCGCGCAGGAGCCCATGGCGATCACCCATTTGGGCTCGGGCATCTGCTCGTACAGCTGGCGGACCAGCGGAGCCATCTTCTTCGTGACGGTTCCGGAGACGATCATGACGTCGGCCTGGCGCGGGGACGCCCGGAACATGACGCCGAAGCGGTCGAGGTCATAGTGGGGAGCGCCCGCGGCCATCATTTCAATGGCGCAGCAGGCCAGCCCGAAGGTGAGCGGCCACAGCGAATTGCTGCGCACCCACCCCTTGAGCTGCTCCACCGTTCCCAGAATGACATTCCGCTCCAGCTCGCGCCTCTCTTCCAGCGTGATGTTGGCTAGATCGAGTTCCATTCCAGCACCTTCTTTCTCCAGGCGTAGATCAGACCCACCAGGAGCAGCCCGATGAAAATGACCATTTCCGCCAACGCAAAAAGACCGAGCTTCCGGTAAGCAACGGCCCATGGATAAAGAAATGCGATTTCCACGTCAAACACGACGAACATCAGCGCGTACTGGTAATAGCGGATATTGAAACGAACGCGGCTGTCGACCTGCGGCACGTTCCCGCTCTCGTAGGTGACGGCTTTCGCCGGAGTCGGGTTGTTCGGCCGAAGCAGCCGGCCGACAAACAGCACGGCGATGGGAAACAGGATGCCCAAAATGAGAAACACCGCGACGATGACATAGGAGTTGATGTAAATATGGCTCATGCAACCGCCTCCGCAGCTGTCATCCGGAACCCGCCGTGCCGGGGAACACCCGCCGCAACACGGCCAAAATTCCTTCATTATTATATCAAAACGGGCAAATCAAGTCCATGAAAATGAAAACCGCGGCATCCTGCGCCGGATCACGCCTGGCGGCGCATTTTCCGGGCGAAGTGCTCCGCGATCTTGCGCCCGTGGAAGCGGCCCGTCTCGATGAAAATTTCGTTGGCGTTCGCCCCGGAAGCCACCACGCCGGCCAGATACAGCCCCGGCACGTTGGTCTCCATTGTCTCCGGATTGTACACGGGCGGCTTGTCGTCGGCGGGAGCCTCCACGCCCATGGCGCGCAGGAACGAGCGGTCCGGGCGGAAACCGGTCATCGCCAGCACGAAATCGCACGGGATGTCCTCCGTCGCGCCGAAAGGCCCGCGCACCTTCACGCGGTCCGGCTCGATGGAGATCACGTGCGTCTCCAGTCGCAGGGCAATCCTTCCTTTGCGCACCGAACTTTCAAACAGCGGGCGAATCCACGGCTTGATGTTCGGCGACATCTCCGCACCCCGGTAGACCACCGTCACCTGGGCGCCGACGCGCTCCAGTTCCAGCGCCGCGTCCGCCGCCGAGTTGCTGCCCCCGACCACGACCACGCGGGTGCCCGCGTAAGGATGGGCTTCGCGGAAGAAATGGGTGACGTGCGGCAGATCTTCTCCCGGCACGCCGAGCCGGACCGGGTGGTCGAAATAGCCGGTGGCCACCACCACGGCGCGGCTTTCCGTTTCCCTTTTCTCGCCCGCCTTGGTCACGGAGCGGATCAGAAAGCCTTTCTCCCGCCGTTCGACGGCCGTCACCTTCTCGTACCGGCGAATCCGGAAATTCCGCCGCTCGGCCACCGTGCGGTAATAGACCAGCGCCTCGTGCCGGTACGGCTTGGGATTCGGCGTCACGAACGGCACGCCCGCGATCTCGAGCAGCTCGGGGGTGCTGAAAAACTGCATGTTGGTCGGATACAGATAAATGGAATTGGCCACGTTTTCCTTCTCGATCAGCAGCGGATCGAATCCGCGGTCCTGCAGCTCCGCAGCCGCGGACAGCCCGCAGGGTCCCGCGCCGATGATGACGATGTCTTCCACGCGCACGACCTCCTTCACAGTGTGCCATTCCACCGGGTGTCTTAACCATCTTATCACAATGCGGTAAAAACAAAAATCGCCGGCAGGGCGGACCTTGCAAATCCGCCTTGCCGGCTCCGTGCGTTTGACCGTGCGTCCCGCGCGTTCCGCCTCCCTGCGCGGCAGGTTCGGCGCACTGCCGCTTCGGCGCGACGGCGTCCGCCGCCGCTTCGCCCCGGCGGCCCCCGCCGCGGCGGCGCCTTACTCTTCGCCTCCGCCCGCCGCCTGGAGGCGCGCCAGCGCCCGTTGCAGTGCCAGTTCGGCGCGGCGGAAGTCGATGTTTTCCTGCTTGGAACGAAGCCGCGCCTCGGCCCGTTCCTTCGCCGCCTTCGCCCGCAGGACGTCGATGTCGCTGCCCTTCTCCGCCATTTCGGCGAGAATGACCACCTTGTCCTTGCGCACTTCCATGAACCCGCCGTGGACGGCAAGCCACTCCACGGTGTCGTCCGCCTTGCGGACCTTCACGGGCGCGATCTTCAGCGGCGTCACCAGCGGTATGTGGTTCGGCAGGATGCCGAGGCTGCCGGCCACGCCGCGGACGGACACCATCCGCACGTCTTCTTCGTACACCTTGCGATCCGGCGTGACGACCTCCAGCCGAAGGGTACGCATCCCGTTCCCCCCTCAGCGAGCCGGTCAGGCAACCTGCTCGGCGAGTTTTTTCGCCTTCTCGACGGCTTCGTCGATGGTGCCCACGTTGTGGAACGCCGGTTCCGGCAGGTCGTCATGCTTGCCTTCCAGGATTTCCTTGAAGCCGCGCACCGTCTCCCGCACCGGCACGTACACGCCGGGGATGCCGTTGAACGGCTCGGCCACGTGCAGCGGTTGCGACAGGAACAGCTCGATGCGGCGGGCGCGGTGGACGACGAGCTTGTCTTCTTCCGTCAGTTCGTCCATGCCCAGGATGGCGATGATGTCCAGCAGTTCCTTGTACCGCTGCAGGATTTTTTTCACGCCCTGTGCCACTTCGTAGTGCTCCTGCCCGACGATTTCCGGCGTCAGGATGCGCGAAGTGGACGCCAGCGGGTCGACGGCCGGGTAGATCCCCTTGGCCGCGATTTCGCGCTCCAGGTTGGTCGTCGCATCCAGGTGGGCAAACGTCGTGGCGGGCGCCGGGTCGGTATAGTCGTCCGCCGGCACGTAAATCGCCTGGACCGAGGTGATGGACCCTTTGCGCGTGGAGGTGATCCGTTCCTGCAGCTGCCCCATTTCCGTTGCCAGCGTCGGCTGGTAACCGACGGCGGAGGGCATCCGGCCGAGCAGCGCGGACACCTCCGCACCGGCCTGGACGAAACGGAAGATATTGTCGATGAACAGCAGCACGTCCCGTCCTTCCACGTCGCGGAAATATTCCGCCAGCGTAAGGCCCGTGAGCCCGACGCGCAGCCGCGCGCCCGGCGGCTCGTTCATCTGCCCGAACACCATGGCGGTCTTGGAGATGACGCCGGATTCCTTCATTTCGTGGTACAAGTCGTTGCCTTCGCGGGTCCGCTCGCCCACGCCGGCGAACACGGAAATCCCGCCGTGCTCTTTCGCGATGTTGTGGATGAGCTCCTGCATGAGCACCGTCTTGCCCACGCCGGCGCCGCCGAACAGGCCGATCTTGCCGCCCTTGGCGTACGGCGCGATCAGGTCGATGACCTTGATGCCGGTTTCCAGCATTTCCGTCGCGGTGGCGAGGTTCTCGAACGACGGAGCCGGCCGGTGGATCGGATATTCATACGTACGGTCGACTTCCCCGGCCCCGTCGATCGGTTCGCCAAGGACGTTGAACACGCGGCCCAGCGTGGCCGGTCCGACCGGAATCGTGATCGGCCGCCCCGTGTCCACCGCCTGCATGCCGCGGACCAGACCGTCGGTGGAAGCCATGGCCACGCAGCGCACCAGGTTGTCGCCCAGGTGCTGGGCCACTTCCACGGTCAGGTTGATCTCAAGGCCGGTATCGGTCTTATCCTTGATGACGATGGCGTTCAGGATTTCCGGGAGATGTCCGCCCTCGAACGCGATGTCGACGACGGGCCCCATCACCTGAACGACACGGCCCTTGCTCATGTGTTTCCCTCCCAAATTCCCGCTTGTTTTGCTTACGCCTTTATTGCAGCGCGTTGGCGCCGCCGACGATTTCCGCGATCTGCAGCGTGATGGACGCCTGCCGCTCGCGGTTGTACTGCAGCGTCAGGGTGTCGATCATCTTGGCCGCGTTCTTGTTGGCGTTGCCCATCGCCGTCATGCGCGCGCCGAACTCGCTCGCCTTGCTTTCCAGGATGGCGCTGTAGATCAGCGTCTCCGCGTATCTCGGAAGCAGGGCGTCGAGCACCTCTTCCGGGGACGGTTCGTATTCATAGGTCGCCTTGTGCCCGCCCAGGTTGTCCTCGGTCAGCGGAAGCAGCCGCTTCTTGACGGGCACCTGGCTGAGGGCGCTGCGGAACTCGTTGTAGATCAGGTACAGCTCGTCGTATTGTTCTTCAATGAACCCGTCCACGGCGGCCTTCGCGATGGACTTGATGTCCAGGTACGAAGGCGAGTCCGGCAGCTCCACGATCTCGTGGGCGATGGGGATCTTCCGGCGGCGGAAAAAGTCGCGTCCTTTCTTCCCCACCACCATGACCACGTATTCGTCCTGCGACGCGTGCCGTCCGATCTCGCTCAGGGCCAGGCGCAGCACGTTGGCGTTGTATCCGCCGGCGAGCCCCCGGTCCGACGTGAGCACGAGGTAGCCCGTCCGCCGGATTTCCCGCGCCTTCAGCATGGGGTGACGGATGTCCGAACCCGCGGCGATGGAGGAGATGACCTCCCGCATCTTCTCGGCGTACGGCCGAGCGGCGACGGCGGCCAGCTGGGCGCGTTTCAGTTTGGAAGCCGCCACCAGCTCCATCGCCTTGGTCATTTGCTTCATGCTTTGCATGCTGCGGATTTTCCGCTTGATGGCACGCAATCCTTTGGCCAATTCAACTCACCACCTTGGACGCAAACCGCCCGCGCGTCAGGACGATACGGCGAACGACTTTTTGAATTCCTTGATCGCGTTCACGAGCGCTTCCTCGTTTTCCGGCGTCAGATCCTTCGTGTCGCGGATGGAGGCGAAAATCTCCGGCCGGTTCGCGTCCACCCAGGCGAGGAATTCCGCCTCGAAACGCCGCACGTCCTGCAGGGGAATGTCGTCCAGATAGCCCCGGGTGACGGTGAACAGGGAGACGACCTGCTTCTCCACCGGCATCGGCTGGTGGACGCCCTGCTTCAGGATCTCCATCGTCCGGGCGCCGCGGTTCAGGCGGGCTTGCGTGACCTTGTCGAGGTCCGAGCCGAACTGCGCGAACGCCGCCAGCTGCCGGTACTGGGCCAGGTCGAGCTTGAGGGAGCCGGCGACTTTCTTCATCGCCTTGATCTGCGCCGCGCTGCCGACCCGGGAAACCGAGATGCCGACGTTGATGGCCGGCCGCTGGCCCGCGTAGAACAGTTCGGACTCCAGGAAGATCTGGCCGTCGGTGATGGAGATGACGTTGGTCGGAATGTACGCCGACACGTCGCCCGCCTGGGTTTCAATGAACGGCAGCGCGGTCATGGAACCGCCGCCGAGCTGGTCGTTCAGCTTCGCCGCGCGTTCGAGCAGGCGGGAGTGCAGGTAGAACACGTCGCCGGGATACGCCTCGCGGCCCGGCGGACGGCGCAGGAGCAGGGACAGCTCGCGGTAGGCCGCCGCCTGCTTGGACAGGTCGTCGTACACGACCAGCACGTGCCGGCCCTTGTACATGAAGTATTCGCCCATCGCGCATCCGGTGTAGGGCGCGATGTACAGCATCGGCGCCGGTTCGGAAGCGGTGGCGGACACCACGATGGTATAATCCAGGGCGCCATGCTTGCGAAGGGTCTCCACGACGCCGCGGACCGTCGACTGCTTCTGGCCGATGGCGACGTAGATGCAGATGACATCCTGGTCCTTCTGGTTCACGATGGTGTCGATGGCGATGGTCGTCTTGCCGGTCTGCCGGTCGCCGATGATGAGCTCGCGCTGGCCGCGGCCGATCGGGATCATGGAGTCGATGGCCTTGATGCCCGTCTGCAGCGGCTCATGGACGGACCGGCGGTCCATGACGCTCGGGGCCCGCGATTCGATGGGGCGGAATTTGTTCGTGTTGATCGGGCCCAGGCCGTCGATGGGCTGGCCGATGGCGTTGACGACGCGGCCCAGGAGTTCCTCGCCGACCGGCACTTCCATGATGCGGCCGGTCCGCTTCACCTGCGAACCTTCCTTGATGTCCTTGTAGGGGCCCATGATGACGACCCCGACGTTGTCTTCTTCCAGGTTCAGGGCCATGCCGTAGACGCCGTTTTCGAACTCGAGCAGCTCGCTGGCCATGCACTTCGCCAGTCCGTGCACGCGCGCGATCCCGTCGCCCACGTAGACCACGGTCCCGACATCGGCCACTTCGATATCGGACTGGTAATTTTCAATCTGCTGCTTGATTAGCGTGCTGATTTCCTCAGGCCTGATACTCAATTCGTTCACCCCTGTCCTTGCATGCTGGTTCCTTTCACTTGGCAGCCAGCAGTTCCTTCTCCAGACGGGCCAGCTTGCCTTTCAGGCTGCCGTCAAACAGCGTGTCGCCGATGCGCACGGTAAGTCCGCCAAGCAGCGAGGGATCGACCTTCGTTTCGAGGCGGACGGTTTTTCCCAGGATCTTCCCGAACGCGGCCGCCAGTTTTTCCTTTTCTTCATCGGACAGCGGTTTGGCGGAAGTCACGGTGGCGTCGATCCGTCCGAGGGCCTCCCCGGCCAGTTCCATGAACGCGTCCCGGACGGCCGGGATTTCGTTTTGCCGTCTCCGTTCGACCAGCAGGCAGAGGGCGTTCAGCACCTCCGCCGAAACGGACTGGCCGAACACGGCGCGCAGCGCGCCGGTCTTCGCTTCCTGCGTCACGCTCGGGGAGGCGAGAAAGGCGCGAAACCCGTCGTTTTGTTCCAGCACTTCCGCCACGAGCTTCAGCTGGTTTTCCGTTTCCGCGACCTGCCCTTTCGCCCGGGCCAGTTCGAACAGCGCCTTCGCGTATCTTCTGGCGGCAACCGTTCCGCTTTTCATGACCGGTTCCCTACCTCTTGCAGGTAGCGCTCCACCAGATCTTTTTGCGCCTGTTCGTCAATTTGCCGTTCGATGATTTTCTCGGCGATCCGCACGGACAGTCCGCCGATCTCCGCCTTGAGGGCGGCCAGCGCCTTTTCCTTCTCGCGTTCGATGTCGCGGATGGCTTCCGCCTTCAGCCGTTCGGCTTCCTCCCGGGCGGCCCTGAGGATTTCTTCGGCCTGCCGGGCGCCGGTGAGCTTCGCCTGCTCGATCATGTCATAGGCTTCCTTGCGGGCTTGCTGAAGCGCCTGCTTTTGCTCTTCCAGCAGCCGTTCGGCTTCCCGGCGGCTGTTTTCCGCGTTCTCCACCTGTTCCTTCACCAGCTGGCGGCGACGCTCCATCACGCCGAACAGCGGCTTGAAGGCGTACCGCTGGAGCAGGTAGAACAGGATTCCGAACGAGATCAGCTGTATGAAAAAATTGGTGTAGACTAGGTTGCCCACCCAGTGTCACTCCTTTCCCGGAATCCCGCTTCCGCTTGCAAAAGGAAGGCGCGGAGGGCAAACGCTCTCCCCGCCTTTCTTTCCAAGTCCCGGCTCACGCTCTGCCCATGAGGATGAAGGCCAGAACGAGACCGATGATCGGAAGGGCTTCCACGAGGCCGACCCCGATGAACGCGGTCGTTTGCAGCGTGCCGCGAAGTTCAGGCTGACGGGCAATCCCTTCGATGGTGCGGCTGAAAATCAAACCGTTGCCGATGCCGGCGCCGAGCGCGCCAAGACCGAACACGATACCCGCTGCCACCAGAGCAAGATTTTCCATCGTCGAAATTCCTCCTTGTCAATGTCCTTTCGGTTTTTCCTCTGTTCCTCGGTGCGTATCGCTTTCGATGCGTTTATGCTCTCAATGGTCTTCTTCTTCGTGGACGGTGTTCTGCGCGATGTACACCATCGTCAGCATGGTGAAGACGAAGGCCTGGATGGTGCCGACGAAAATGCTGAAGCCTTGCCAGACGATCAGGAACGGAATGCCTGCCAGGCTCATGCTGAGGATGACGGCGATCATGACCTCGCCGGCGTAGATGTTGCCGAATAGACGGAGACCGAGGGTCAGCGGCTTGGACAGCTGTTCGATGACGTTGATGGGGAAGAAGAACCACCACGGCTCCACATAGTGTCTGAGGTAATGACGCCGGTTCACGCGCAGCCCCTGCACGTGGGAGAGCACGATGACGGTCAGCGCGAGCGCCATCGTCATCATCGCGTCGGCGGTCGGGGATTTCCACCAGGCGACGTGCAGAACCCCTTCGTGATGTCCGCCCGCCGGAACGATCAGTTCCTTGCCGAAAATGGTGGGATGCGACGCGCTCACTTCCGTCACGATGCCCAGCGGCAGGCCGAGCATGTTGCCGACGAAGATATACATGATCAGCGAAAGGCCCAGCGTGAGGTAGATGCGGCCTTTCCGGTAATCCATGGCCGTGCCGATGATCCCCTGCACGAATTCAACCAGCCACTCCATGAAGTTCTGCAATTTGCCCGGGTTCTCCACGGACAGATTGCGAACCGCAAGGCGGGCGATGACGAATACGATCACGCTCGTGATCAGGACCATGGCAATTGCGGAAAGATCGAAAGGGATTCCGCCGATTTCGATCACTGGCGCCACATGATCCATTTAACGCTTCTCACCCCTTTCGTCGGTTGGTCGTCCGCGCGCGCCCTGCCGCAGCGCCAACCATCCCCACAGAAACGCGGCCAGCGGCGTGAGCGCCAGACCGGATGCCGTCGCGACGGGGTCGAACCCGCATACGCGAACGGACAGAACAAAGGCCAGCAGGGCGATGATCCCCCTCACCGCAAAACCGTATCCCCTTCGGGGTTTCCCTCCGGATGCGGCGGCGCCGGCCGTTCTTGCAATCTTCCAGGCCAGATGCCAAGAAACCGCCAGACTGCCGATGGCCCCGACCATGAATCCGCCGAAGATGTCCCGTCCCGCAGGCCAGGCGGCCCACGCCAGACATCCCGCGGACAAAAAAAATAACGTGATTCGCGTGATGTTGCGCAAAAGTGCGGGCAATTCACCGGTCACTTTCGTCCAACCCCCGCGTATTTGCGGATCAGGCCGATCGCGGAACCGATCCCGGCCACCAGGCCCACGATCAATCCGACGAGGTACCAATGATCCGTCCCGTAATGGCGGTCGGCGACCGTGCCGATCCACCAGCCCAGCCCGATGTTGACCGCCATTTCGGCGCCGATGGCGGTAACGAGTCCGGCGGCCTTCCAAGGGTTGTCGTTCTCCCTGGACGGAGGCTCCCGCCTGGATTCGGACATGGCGTGCCACTCCTTTGATCCGCCGGGAAGTTGGGCGAAAGCTCAAAGAGGCGTGTTTCTTGTCCGAGACCCACGTCTAATTGTATCTTGGCACATTTGCGTTTGTCAATTCGCCGTGAGGTGGAAGTACGGGGTTTTCACATGTATTTAATAAGGTACTTTGAAAACGGGAGACCGTACAGTTCGACTGTACGCTGTACACAGTGGTGCCCGGAGCATGGACCCAGTGTCCGGGGCTGGCGCCCGGGTATGGTTTCCGGGGGTGGGTCCGGATTCGTCCGGTGCCCGGTCCGGCGCCTGAGCTTGAACCCGCGGCCGCGGTGCCCGATCCGGCGCTTGGGTTCGGAACCCGCGGCCGGTGCCCGGTCCAGCGCCTGAAACCCGCGGCCGGTGCCCGGGTACGGGGCTCAAGGCCGGCGGCCGGGCCCGGCTCCTGTGTCGACCGCTCGGGGAACGGATCCAGGTCCGCCGCCCGTGCCCCGTGATCAGGGCCGGGGTCCAGGTTCGTTGCCCGGGTCCGGTGTTCAAGACGGCCTGAAGGGCTCGGGGCGTTCCCCCAGCCCGAAGTGGTGCAGGATCGCCTGCACGATCCGCTGGGAGGCCCGCCCGTCCCCGTAAGGGTTGACGGCGCGGCTCATCCGCTCGTAGGCGGCCCTGTCCGTCAGCAGGCGGCGCGCCTTCCGGTACACCGTTTCCTCGTCGGTTCCGGCCAGCTCCAGCACCCCCGCCTCGATCCCCTCCGGCCGTTCGGTGGTGTCGCGCAGCACGAGCACCGGCACGCCGAAGGAAGGCGCTTCTTCCTGCAGGCCGCCGGAATCCGTCAGGATAAGGTACGTGTGCGGATACAGGTTGTGCAGTTCCGTCACGTCGATCGGATCGGTCAGCAGGATACGCGGATGGCCGCCCAGCACCTCGTAGGCCGGCTCGCGCACCGCCGGGCTCGGATGCACGGGATACGCGACGGCGATGTCGGCGAATTCGTCGGCCAGCCGCCGCACCGCGCGGAAAATCCTCCGGTGCGGCTCTCCCTGCGCTTCCCGTCGGTGGGCGGTCATCAGGACAAGCCGCTTGCCCCTGGCCCAGTCCAGGATGGGATGGGTGAAGTCCCGATGCACCGTATATTGGAAAACGTCGGTGACGGTGTTGCCGGTGACGTAGATGCTTTCTTCCGGTTTGTTTTCCTTCCGCAGATTGCCCGCCGACCATTCCGTGGGAGCGAAATGCAGGTCGGCGAGCACCCCGGTCAGCTGCCGGTTCATTTCTTCCGGAAACGGCGCGAATTTGTTCCAGGTGCGCAGGCCCGCTTCCACGTGCCCGACCTTGATCTGCTGCAGGAAGGCCGCGAAGCTGGCCAGAAACGTCGTCAGCGTGTCGCCGTGCACCAGCACCAGGTCCGGCTTCGCTTCCTTCAGCACCGGCTCCAGCCTTTCCAGCACGCGGACGGACACGTCGAACAGCGACTGCTGCTCCTGCATGACGTCCAGGTCGTAATCCGGACGGATGCCGAACACGTCCAGCACCTGGTCGAGCATGTGGCGATGTTGCGCGGTGACGCAAACGAGGGTCTCGAACACGTCCGGACGCTTCTTCAGCTCCAGGATGAGCGGCGCCATCTTGATCGCTTCGGGCCGAACGCCAAATATGGTCATTACTCGGATCGGTATGCGCATCGTCCTGCTCCTTGTCGTGAGTCCAGCCGGCATTCCCGGATCAGTCCTTCCGGGATGAGTCCTTCCCGGACTTGCCCGTCGGTCCCGCCGGTGCACCTCTGTCAGTTCCGTCGCCCCTTCGTCACTCCGTGCCGTACAGGCGGTCGCCCGCGTCGCCGAGCCCGGGCACGATGAATCCGTGTTCGTCCAGGCGTTCGTCGACGGCGGCGGTGTAGATGTCCACATCCGGATGCGCTTCGCTCAGGGCCCGGCCCCCCTCCGGCGAAGCGATCAGGCACAGCATTTTCGTCGGGCGGCAATTCCGTTCCTTCAGCATGGAAATGGCCGCGATGGCCGAACCTCCGGTGGCCAGCATCGGGTCGATGACGATCAGATCGCGGTCTTCGGCATCGGACGGCAGGCTGATGTAATACTGCACCGGTTTGAGCGTTTCCGGGTCCCGGTACAGACCGATGTGCCCCACCTTCGCCGAAGGCAAAAGCCGGAGCAATCCTTCCACCATGCCGAGACCGGCCCGCAGGATCGGGATCAGCCCGATTTTCCGCCCGGCGATGGTCTTGCCCTCCGCCCGTCCGACGGGCGTCTCCACCGTTTTCGGCTCCAGCGGCAGATCCCTTGTCGCCTCAATGCCGATCAGGGTGGCCGTCTCGTCGACGAGCTCGCGAAATTGCTTGTGGTTTGTCGTTTTGTCGCGGATGATGGTCAGTTTGTGCTGGATCAACGGGTGGTCGCATACGACCAGGCGTCCCATCCCATCCCTCTCCTTCCCGTCTGCGCTCCGCTTGACGTCGTTCATTATACCATTTGCGCGCCGGATGCGAAATCATGGGGGGATGCGCGGCTGCGCCGTACGGCCGCACCGTTCCCGCGGTCCCCGGGTACCCGCACCAAATCCCGGGCAAACGCATACCATGCACCAAGGAGGAATGCCCATGGCACACGCCGCTTCGCCGAAAGAGGTCGTCTTGTACCAGGCGCCCCAGGACTGGCCCCATCAGGCCCGCAAAATCCGCCATCAGCTGGCCGCCACTTGCGGACAATGTTTGCACCGCCGGGTCCGCGTGCAGACGGTCGACGGCATGGTCTATGAGGGCATCGTGCTTGGCACCGACGGTTGCCACCTGCACCTCGCGACGGGACCCGATGCGCTCGCCCACGGCTACGGCCCGGGTGTGTACGGCGCGCGATTTTTCGGCCCGTTCGCGGCCAGTGCGATTCTCACGCTGGTGCTTTACGAGCTTCTCGTCATCACCCTCCTCGCCTGACGGGATCCGATCCCGGCCGGATCCGGCCGGCGCAGGGGCGCCCCATGCCTTGCCGGCGCACATCCGCGGCGCCGGAATTTTTTTCGCCCGACAGATTTTTTCTCTTCTTCCTTGGATGGTTTGGGCTTTTCGGCAAGTTTTCTGTACAATAAATAAAACAGACCTGCCGAAGAGGAGGAGACACCGTGAGCCGTTTGGGCGAACCGTTCGAACTCCGGGGACTGAAACTGCGCAACCGAATCGTCATGAGTCCGATGTGCCAGTACATGGTGGACGCCGAGGACGGAATACCGAACGACTGGCATTTCGTCCATTATACATCCCGCGCCATCGGAGGCGCCGGGCTGATCATCATTGAGGCGACCGCGATCGAACCGGACGGCCGCATCTCCAAAAACGACCTCGGCCTCTGGTCGGACGAGCATATTCCCCATTTCCGGAAAATCATAGACAACCTGCACCGCTTCGGCGCGAAAGTCGCCGTTCAAATCGCCCACGCCGGGCGGAAGGCGCAGGACGCCGTGCCGCCGGTGGCGCCTTCGCCGATCCCGTTCGGCGAGGGGTACCGGACGCCGCGGGAACTCACCACCGAAGAAGTCCGGGCCCTTGCGGACAAATTCGCCCAGGCGGCCCGACGGGCGGCGGAAGCGGGCGCGGACGCGGTGGAGCTGCACGGGGCGCACGGCTACCTGATCCACCAGTTCCATTCGGCCCTGACGAACCGCCGGACGGACGAGTACGGGAAGGACCGGACCCTTTTCGCGGCGGAAGCCATTCGCGCCATCAAGGCCGTCCTGCCCGAAGGCATGCCGCTGCTCATGCGCATTTCCGCGGTCGAATACGCCGAAGGCGGGTACGGCCTGGAAGAAGCGATCGCGTTCTGCCGGGTCTACCGCGATGCCGGCGTGGACATGTTCGATGTATCCAGCGGCGGGGAAAATCCGAAAAGGGGACCCCGCCCCTACCCCGGCTACCAGGTGCCCTATGCCCGCGCGATCCGGGAACACGTCGGCGTGCCGGTCATCGCCGTCGGCCTGCTGGACAACCCCGCCTTGGCGGAACACGTGCTGTCCAGCGGCTCCGCGGACCTGGTCGCGGTCGGCCGCGGCATGCTGCGCAACCCGTATTGGGCCATCGACGCGCTGCGCGCCCTTGGCGATCCGGCGCCGGTGGTCAAGCCGTATCTGCGGGGTTATTGAACCGGCGGGAACCCGCGCCTGGGCACCCCGTTTTCAATAACGCCAAAAATGCATTTATTTTCCCGTTTTCATGGCCAACCGGGCGAAATAAAGACAAAAGTGCATTTGTTTCCCGGCCCCGAAGCTGAAATCGCACAGATTTTTCCAATTTAATTGCACAAAGTGCATTTATTTTCCCAGCAAGTCCGTTTTCAGGGAAAAATAAATGCACTTTTGTCGTTATGCGCCCCGACTCCAGTTGCGGACGCCCCGGCGCCGCGGCGTTCCGGAAACACGGCTACCCGTGGTCCGACGACGGCGATCCCCATCGGGACCAATACCGAAGATGGGTGCCGGACATGCCGGACCTTCCCGCTTCGGCGAACGCGCTCCTGAAGGCCCGCGAACTCGCCCTGCAGAAAAAGGACAAGACGGACGCCGAAGACTTGCGGAAAGAGCTGGCGAGGCTCGGCTATGTGGTACGGGAAGAAGGGACGCGACAATACTGGCGGAAAATCCCCGGCGGCGGGGATAGCGAAAGATAAAAGGGACGGACACCTCCGGAAGCTGCCCGGAAGTTCCGTCCCTGCTTTTTTTCTTGCCAGGCCTCAATATTCCAGATCCGGATAGATCGGGAACCGGGCCGTCAGCTCGCGCACCGTGTCCCTCGCCTTTTGCAGGGTGGCTTCGTCGTTGGGATTTTTCAGCGTCATGGCGATGGTGCGGCCGATGATTTTCATCTCTTCGACACCCATGCCGCGGGTGGTGACCGCCGGCGTGCCGATGCGGATGCCGCTGGTCACCGCCGGGCTGGCCGGGTCGAAGGGGATGGCGTTTTTGTTGACGGTGATGCCGACGGAATCGAGCACGCGCTCCGCGTCGCGGCCGGTGATGTTCAGGTTGCGCGTGTCCACCAGGATCAGGTGGTTGTCGGTGCCGCCGGAGACCAGGTTCAGCCCTTCCTCCAGCAGGGTGTCGGCCAGCGCCTTGGCGTTGGCGATGATCCGCTCGGAATACGTCTTGAATTCCGGCTGCAGCGCCTCGCCGAGCGCCACCGCCTTGGCGGCGATGATGTGCATGAGCGGACCGCCCTGCGCGCCGGGGAACACCGCCTTGTCGATCGGCTGCGCCCAGGGTTTGGTGCACAGGATGAGCCCGCCGCGAGGGCCGCGCAGCGTTTTGTGCGTCGTCGTGGTGACGAAATGCGCGTGCGGAATCGGGCTGGGATGGTGCCCGGTGGCGACCAGGCCGGCGATGTGCGCCATGTCCACCATGAGCAGCGCGCCGACCTCGCGGGCGATCTCGCCGAAGGCGGCGAAGTCGATGATGCGGGGATAGGCGCTGGCTCCGGCGACGATCAGGCGGGGCCGGTACTTGAACGCGGCCTTGCGCACTTCGTCGTAGTCGATCCGGTGCGTCTGTTCGTCAACGCCGTAGGCGACGAAACGGTACAGGATGCCGGAAGCGTTCACCGGGCTGCCGTGGGTCAGGTGGCCGCCGTGCGCCAGGTTCATGCCCAGCACGGTATCGCCCGGCTGCAGGCACGCCAGATACACGGCCAGGTTGGCCTGGGTCCCGGAATGCGGCTGGACGTTGGCGTGTTCGGCGCCGAACAGCTGCTTCGCGCGGTTGCGTGCGATCTCCTCCAGGGTATCGACGTGCTCGCAGCCGCCGTAATACCTTCTGCCCGGGTAGCCTTCCGCGTACTTGTTCGTCGGCACCGTGCCCATCGCTTCCAGCACCGCCCGGCTGACAATGTTTTCCGAAGCGATGAGTTCCAGGTTGTTTCGCTGGCGGTTCAGCTCCAGATTCAGGGCTTTGACGACTTCCGGATCCTGTTTGCGCAAAAACTCGGACATGCGCGTTGGTCCTCCTTCAGGTTCTTTCACGTTCAGGGCCCTCGGGGCCGTCGGATTTCAATCGCAAGCACCAGGTGCGGAGTCTCCGTCGGGCCCGCCGGACGCTTCGCTCCGCTCCTTCGGCGAACCGGCTTCTTCCATCGTATATACGGCCCGGGCGCCGCCGATCAGCTTCGGCCGCGTGTACGCCGCGTTCACCCGCGCCGCGCCGATCCACCTGACGGTTGATCGGAACGGCACGGCCACCGGGCGCAGATGCATCCCGATCAGCGTCTCGCCGATGTCGACGCCGGCGTGGGCCTGCACCGCCTCCACCAGGCACGGCTCCCGCATCCGGCGGTAGGCGTAGGCGGCCATGGAGCCGCCGGCCTTGGGAACGGGCACGGCCGAGACTTCCGTCAGGCCCAGCGCTTCCGCCGTTTCGCGCTCGATGGCCAGAGCCCGGTTCAAATGTTCGCAGCACTGCCACACCGGCACGAAGCCGTACCGCTGCCGGGCGCGCTCCACGCCCGCGTGGATGGCGGCGGCCACTTCTTCCGCGCCGGCCGTGCCGATGCGCTTGCCCAGCACCTCGCTGGTGCTGACGCCAAACACGATGAGGCGTCCGGGCCGAAGGTTTCCCGCCAGCACCAGTTCATCCAGCACCGATTCGATCTGCCAGGCCCACACTTCCGGATTGGACGCGTCCATGCCCTTCCCTCCTCGTATAGTAGTTTTTGAAGGCAGTTGCCTGGCCGATTTCCAGTCTCCTCGGGGACTGGAGGCCACCTTCAAAATTTCCAGCTTGCTCTTTGAAAATTTCACATCAGGGACTGGACTTTCCGGCATGCCTCCGG
>DATCLN010000007.1:0-3754 GCA_036563895.1 Paenibacillaceae bacterium | reverse complement strand
TGGGTTCGGTAACTCCAGTTCACGCGGCAGGCACCCCCCAAAACAAGCCGTTACAGCCGGTCAGGCGGAAGGCCGACAAAGGCCGGCGGGCGGCCGGCACCGTCGTCATCCGGCGAATCGGCTGCTGACATCGCTTTCATCGTACCATTGTAGTCGGGCAGAGGCGCGCATAATATGTAATCCGTTTGTTTTCCTTGTCTTGAATTGGGGATTTCACCGCCGGGATACCGTCATCGGGATTCCGTTCATCGGGCGCGGTCGCGGTATTCCCGCGGCGTCATGCCGACCACTTTTTTGAACACTTTGTTGAAATAGGCCGGGTCCGGGTACCCCACCATCTCCCCGATCTCGTAGGTCTTGAGTCCGTTTTCCTCGTCCAGCAGCTCCTTGGCGCGCGCGATGCGGCACGAAATGATGAAGTCGGTGATCGTTTCGCCCGTTTCCGTCCGGAACAGCTTGCTCAGGTAACTGGGCGACAGGAACACCTCTTCCGCGAGGCGGGACAGTTCGATATCCGTCCGGTAATGCTCGCGGATGTACGCCTTGATCTTCTCCACCACCCGGCTTTCGCGGCGCGCGGTCCGGCGCCGGCCGAGCGCTTCCTCCGCCAGACGCAGGAACCGTTCCGCATAGGACGCCCAATCGGGAAACCGCCGCGGGTCCCAGTCCGGCGCCTCTTCCGGTGCCTCGCCGTCCGGGCCGCACGGCATTTCGCCGCGCAGCAGGGCGTACACCGCCTCGCAGCCCGCCGCCAGCGTCGGCCAGGGCACCGCCTGGCGGGCCACTTCCGCCGTCCACGCCCGGAGCGCGCCGACGGCGCGGGGGACGTCGAGCGCGTCCACGGCCGGCCAGAAATCGCGGTCCAGCAGGAAGAACGGATGCGCCGCGGTTTCCGCGGCGGGCTTCACGCGGCCGGGTCCGGCCCCGACGGCCCGGCCGGGCGCATACCAGGCTTGCTGCAGCGCCGCCGACGCTTCGGCGCAGGCGCCGGCAAGCCCGCCGGCGCCGCGGAACGCGCCGCTGAAGCCGAGCCTCACGCGCTCGTTCGCCGCCACCCGCGCGGGCAGCGTTTGCGCCAATTCGCGCAACGCGGCGGCCTGATCGTCCTCACCCAGGGACACGACAGCGGCGGCGCCCCACGGCAGCTCCGCCAGGCAAGCCGCCCGTGCCACGCCCGACAGCAGCGACGCCAGCCGCTCCTTTGGCGGGCCGCCGGGTCTTGGCGCTTGCAACGGCAGCGGTCCCGCTTCCGGCGCGGCCGGTTCCGGCGGTGTCGTAGGCGCCAGCATCAGCAGCACGGCGGCGTTTCCGGCGAACAGCTCGTGATCCTCCAACTCCTTGAGCAGCGTTTCGCGCCAGGGGTCCGGCATCCGATCCGCCTCACCGTTCGCGGCGAGCGCCAGATATCGTTCGAGCGACTCCAACTGCCGGTTGCGCCGCTCCTCCACGAGCGCCTTGACCCGTTGCAGCAGGCCGCGCAGTTCACCTTCGTCGACCGGCTTGAGCAAATATTCCAGCACGCCGTGGCGCAGCGCCGTGCGCGCATAGGCGAAATCGTCGAACCCGCTCAGTACGGCCAGCGGCAACTCCGGCCGCGCCGCGCGGATCCGCTCGATCAGTTCCAGGCCGTTCACGTGCGGCATCTTGATGTCGGTGATGACCAGATCGGCTTCCAGCGCCGGCAGTTGCGCCAGCAGCTCGGCGCCGCCCGCGCAGACGCCGGTCACGCGGAACTCCTCGCCGGCCCGTTCGATCAGCCGGGCCAACCCCAGCCGGATTTTCTCCTCGTCGTCGACGATGACCACCCGGATCATGACGTTTCCTCCCTTCCGTTCAGGCGGGCCACCGGACGGTCACGACCGTTCCGGCGTCCCGCTCGCTGTCGAGGCGCAGGCCGTACGCCTCCCCGTACCGCAGCTTCAGCCGTTCGTGGACGTTGCGCAGGCCGAGGCCGCGCGTTTCCCCCTCGGGCGGCCGCTCCAGCTTCTCCCGCAGCCGTCCCAGTTCCTCCGGCGTCATGCCGGTCCCGTTGTCGCGGATGGTAAACTGGTGCTCCCGCCCCGACCGCCGGTAGTCGATCGCAATTTCCATCCGGCGGTCGTCCCGCAGGCCGTGGTACACGGCGTTCTCCACGATCGGCTGGAACAGCAGCTTCATCACCGGCATGTCCGGATCGACGCCGGTTTCCGGCAGGCGCAGCGTGAAGCGGTCCCCGTACCGGTAATTGAGCAACCTCACGTACATGCGCAGATGCTCGAACTCCTTGCGGAGCGGCACCGTTTCGGTGGCGGCACTGATGCCGTAGCGCAGCAGCTTGCCCAGCAGATGGGCCATGTCGGCGACTTCCCCGTCGTCGTTGACGACCGCGGTCATGCGGATCGTTTCCAGCGTGTTGTAGATGAAATGCGGATTGATCTGGTTTTGCAGCGCTTCCAGTTGCGCCTCCTTTTTGCGTTGCTCCGCCCGGTAGATGTCCTCGATCAGCGATTTGATGCGCGCGATCATCCGGTTGAAGGCGCTGCCGACGAGGCCGATTTCGTCCGGACCGCGCACGGGAAACGTCACGTCCATGTTGCCGCCCTGCACTTCCTTCATCAGGCGGACGAGACTGCGCAGCGGGCGGGTCAGCGCGTAAATGAGAATCAGCGATATGACGAGCGCCAGGCCGACGATGACGATCGCCGCCGCTGTCGTGAACGTGCGGATGCGCATCGCGTTGCCGATCAGTTCGCCGCGCGGGATGGCGATGACCATTTTCCACCCGGTTTTCTCCGACGTGTCATAGATGGCCAGCACCTCCCGTCCTTCCCAATCGGCGTAAAAACTCCCCGAAGGACCGGAAGCGCGGACAAACAGGACGTGGTCCGGCATCAGCGCGCCCAGGTGCCGCTTTCCGCTGTCAAAGATCACCCGCCCTTCCTGGTCGAAAATGAAGGTGGTGCCCCCCGTCGTGTCGTCCAGGTCGCGCACGATATTTTCGATCACCTTGATGTTGGCGTCGATGGCGATCATGCCGATTGGCCGGTACGCGTCCAGAATGTCCCGGACGACGGTGAACACGTAGCGGGTATCGGCCGGCGGGCTGGTGACGGACTGCGTGCTGACGAGCACCGGCAGCCCGCTCGCCGCGGAAGCCTGCGCCTTCCACCGCGCATACGCCTCGGCCAGGTCGGTCCGCATGCTGTTGCTCTTCATCGCCATGTAGGGATGTCCGTATTGGTCGAACAGGTAAACGGTATTGGTGCCGATTTTTACGTTGTTCAAAAAATGAATGCTGTTGTTGAGCCTCATCTGGATTTCCAGCCGTTTCAGCGCGTCCCGGGACAGCACGCCACGGGGCGCACCCGCGCCGCCGGGATAGCCGCCCGGATCGGCGGCGCCGGCGCGGGCATCGGCGTCGGTTCCCTCATGGATACCGGCGCTGCTCCCCCCATGGGCACCGGTCTTGGCTCCGGTACCGGTTTCCTCGCCGGCAGCGGCGTCGGCCTCGTCATTGAATTGGTTGGACGCCTTCAGGCCGTTCTTGATCTCTTCGAGGTAATACGGGATGATGGAGATTTTCTCAAGGTCGGTGATGTAGTCGTCGAGTTTGCTCATCATGTTCGCGGACAGCTGGGTCATGTAATCGACCGTATGCTGTTCGATGGACACCGAATAGCGGTTGGCGGAAACGTAACTGAGAACGCCGATCGGCAACACCAGCAGCAACAGAAATACCGCAAACAGCTTCGTTTCCATACGTTGCCCGTACCAG
>DATCLN010000006.1:0-22428 GCA_036563895.1 Paenibacillaceae bacterium | reverse complement strand
GAGAGACCGTCCGCGAAAGGAAGGGATGAACCGGTGTCCGATGCGGACAACCTTCCCGTTTCCGTCAAACGCGTATACGACCCGCCCGCGCCGGAAGACGGCGTCCGCGTGCTGGTGGACCGGCTCTGGCCGCGCGGGCTCTCCCGGGAAAAGGCGGCCATCGACGAATGGATGAAGGACATCGCCCCGAGTCCCGAGCTGCGCGTATGGTTCGGCCACCGCCCGGAACGCTTCGCGGAATTCGCCGCGGCCTATGAACGGGAGCTGGCGGAGGATCCCGCGCGCTAGGCCCTGGCCGACAGGCTGCTGGCCATGGCGGCTTCGCGGCGCGTCACCCTGCTTTATGCCGCAAAGGATCCCGTCCACAACCACGCGGCGGTGCTCCGGCGCTGGCTGGCCGTCCGGGCCCGTCATTCCACGCCCCCATCATAGCAAAACCTTCCGGATGGAAATGTGACGTGGCTCACGAATGCATGCGCCGACGGAGAACGCTCCGTCGAAACGGCATCGGCTTGCACAGAGGGGACTTGTCCTTGGAGCAAATATGCGGTTTTTGTCGGGGGAAAAATGAGAGGGGTGCCGGCGGATGATCGGATTACGAATAGGACACGGTGACCCGTTTTTTTTCCATTCGTTTGACCGGATCACCGCTTCACAAAGGCAACCTGACGGCCCTGAGGCTGGCGGAACTGTTCATCGAGCTTTCGCATGAATACCCGATGGCCGAACTGCACCAATCGAACGGCCGAAAGTCCAGATCGTTTCTCAAGGTGAACGCGCTGCTTGCAACCGCGTCCGGATCAACAAGGCCAAAGAACTCATCCAGGCCACCCATCTGGGCATCGGGGAAATCGGGTATCTGGTCGGCATCAGCGATCCGTATTATTTCAGCAAACTGTTCAAAAAGATGGTCGGATTACCGCCCATGCAGCATTACAAAAAGGTCAGGGAGTCGTCGGAGGAACCCGGACCGGCATGAAAAGGCATCCTTGACCCGCGGTTGGCCCATGCCGGTTCCTGCCCTGATCAGGGCGTTCAGACCGGGGAGAATGCGGCCAGAAAAATTATAGTTAAATAATCGACTATAAAGTTTCGAAGAAAGGGCAAATTGAGAGGTTATAGTCAAAAAATCGACTATATCGAGGGGTCTGACGAGGCCGGGGCGCCGATGGAGTCGAAAAAGTGACGAAAATCCTGAAATGCGGGGTTCGGGATTACGATATAGTCAAAAAATCGACTAAAAGATTCCGGGGGATTGGCGACGGACCGGAAGCGGGAGCGTTCGGACAGGACGTTCGATGTATGGACACGGCATTGCGGCGTTTGGGCGTTTGGACAAAACTTTGCAGCTTCCGGGCAAGGCATGCTGCCGCTCGGGCCGTCAGGAGGCGAACGTTTGCTGCATCTCCTTTTTCAGCTCCCGGAACCTCTCCGACGACAGGCCGCTTTCCTCCGCGTCGAGACCGTCGATGTTGTACTTGCCGTAATGGAGCGCATATACGCCGTAGGTTGCGCTTCTCGGGCTCCATTTCAGGAACAGGACGTACCGCATTCCTTTTTTCAATTCCGTATAATCCTCGTAAATGATTTTCACCTTTCGCGGCGGGAACCACCTGGTTGCGACAAAGTACGGCTCGCTCATAAAGATGCGTCCGCCTTCCTCGGCTTCCATTCCGGAAGGGGGATCGGCATCGGCTTTGATGATTTTTTCCACCCGGATTTCCGTCAACGTCCAGCCGTCGGGATCCCGCCATCTCCCCTTCACCACGTTCCGTTTGGAGCCGGTGGGGACCGCCGCGACCACCAGATCGGCGGCGGCCATGAGATCGTCCACGGTGTCATGGGGAGCCAGCGCCACATCGGCAATGGCGACCGTTTCCGCCTGCCGGCCGGCCGCCTTGTACCAGCCGCCCGCCGCCGCGGCGATGAGCATCGCCAGAACCGCAATCCATCCAATTTTGGACTGAGGCCGCTTCAACGCTTTCATCCGTTTCACACGCTCCGAATCCCCGTGTTTTCCGGCACCGGGGGCGGGTCTCGGCCAGAGGCGGCGGGTTCCTGCCAGATCCTAGCAAACCGGAACTCTGCCCATTAGACGCGGAAACCCGAAAAAAAGTTCATGTTTTTCCCATCATTCCAGGCGTTCGGCGAGCAGGTCGACCAGATGGACGGCCTTCACGCGGGCTTCCAAGCCGGCGCGGCGGATGCCCCACCGCATCTGCAGCAGGCACCCCGGATTGGCGGTAACGACGATGTCCGCTCCCGTCTCCTTGACATGCGCCATTTTGCGGTCCAAAAGCGCCGTGGACATTTCCGGCTGCAGGACGTTGTAAATGCCGGCGGAACCGCAGCACAGGTCGGCTTCCCGCATTTCGCGCAGGGTGAGCCCCGGGATGCTTTTCAGCAGTTCCCGCGGCTGCCGCTGCACCCGCATGACGTTGCGCAGGTGGCACGAATCCTGGTAGGTCGCGACCAGCGGGACGCCGTCCGCCAGTCGGAGCGGCCGGCCCGGTTCCGCCAGGAGCTCGCTCACGTCCTTCGCGCGGGAAGCGAGCCAGGCGCCGTCGTCGGCCGAAGGCGTCCCGTGCAGGGCGTGATCGTATTCCTTTAAATATGCGCCGCAGCCTCCCGCGTTGGAGACGACCCAATCCACGCCGGCGGCGCGGAACACGGCGGCGTTGTCCGCGGCCAGCCCGCGCGCGAACGCGGTCCGGCCGGCATGGGCGTGCAGCGCTCCGCAGCACTTCTGCCCCTCCGGAATGACCACTTCAAACCCCGCCGCCCGCAGCAGACGGATGGTGTTGACATTGGTGGACAAAAACAGCACATCCATGACGCAGCCCCGGAACATGCCGACCCGGGCCACTCGCTCTCCTTCCGCCGGAACGACGAGCAGGCGGCGGCCCTGCGCGTCCGTCTCCCACCTCGCGGGCAAGCCGCGGCGGAGCCATTCCCGGATCACGCCCGTGCCCGAGGCCTCGGGCAGGCTCGCCTCCATTTCCCGCACATGCGGGGGCAGCATGCGAAGGAACCCGAGCCTGCGCGCGGCGGCCCGCAGCCCGCTGCGCTGATACAAACGCAAGGCCCTGCCGAGCCCGAGCAGCACGCAGTGGCGGGCGATGACCCCTTCCATCAGGACCTTGCCCATGAGGCGCGCCCGCAGCGGCTGTTTCCGCCCTTCGGCGATGGCTTCCCTCGCCTGCTCGATCAGGCGGCCATACGGCACGCCCGCCGGGCAGGCCGGCTCGCAGGCGCGGCAGCCCAGGCACAGCTCCATCTGGCCGACGAAGGCGGAATCGGCGGGCATGAAGCCGTCGTACGCCGCCTTCATCAGGGCGATTCGGCCGCGCGGGGACGCGGCTTCCAGACCGGTGACGCGGAACGTGGGGCACGCGCTCTGGCAAAACCCGCAGCGCATGCAGCGCTCCAGCGCATCCTCGTCCAGGGCGAGCCGAAGGGCCCGTTCCAGCCGGCCGGCGGGCGCGGCCCTTGGCACTCCGTCTTCCTCTATGGCACGCGCGTTCACGTTGGCCGCGTTCACCGCTGGACCACCACCCTTTTTCTCGTTTCCGCGAACATTTTGCCGGGATTGAGGAGGTTGTGGGGATCAAAGGCCTGCTTGATCCGCTTCATCAGTTCCACCCCGGCCGCCCCCGCCTTCCATTCCAGATACGGCGCCTTCACCACGCCCACGCCGTGTTCGCCCGTGATGGTCCCGCCGAGCCGGATCGCTTCCTCGAAAATTTCCTCGAAGGCGCGTTCCACCCGCGCCATCTCCTCGGCGTCGCGCGCATCCGTGAGCGCGGTGGGGTGCAGGTTGCCGTCCCCCGCATGGCCGAAGGTGCAGATCTGCACGCCGTGCTTCCGGGCGATGCGCTGGATGGCCAGGACCATGTCGGCGATTTTGGACCGGGGCACGGTGGCGTCCTCAAGGATGGTCGTCGGCCGCAGGCGGGAAAGGGCGGCCAACGCGCTGCGCCGCGCCGCCATGATTTTCTCCCCTTCCTCCGGCCTTTCGGCGACACGAACCTCCAATGCGCCTTCGTTGCGGCAAATGTAGGAGATAAGATTCAGATCCCGGCGAACCTGCTCTTCCTCGCCGTCCTGCTCGATGGCCAGGATCGCCTCGGCGTCGGCGGGCAGCCCGATCCTGGCAAAGTCCTCCACCACGCGGATCGTCGCCTGGTCCATGAACTCCAGCGTGCAGGGGATGATCCGGGCGGCGATGATGCTGGACACCGAACGGGCCGCCCCGTACAAGTCCCCGTAAACCGCGATCATGGCGAGCCGGAACGGAGGCTTGGGCACCAGCTTGAGGGTCGCTTCCGTGATGATCGCCAGGGTCCCGCCGGAACCGACAAGGAGCCGCGTCAGGTCATACCCCGCCACGTCCTTCACCAGCTTGCCGCCGGTGCGGATCACGTCTCCGTTCGGCAGTACGGCCTCCAGTCCCAGCACGTAGTCCTTCGTCGTGCCGTATTTCAGCCCCCGCAGGCCTCCCGAGCCGAGGGCGATATTGCCCCCGAGGGTGCAAATCACCATGCTGCTTGGGTCCGGCGGATAGAAAAGCCCGTGCTTTTCCACCTCTTCGTGGAACGTCTTCGTGTTCAGCCCGGGCTGCACCGTGGCCGTAAGGTTCTCACGGTCAATCTCGAGGAGCCGGTTCATCCGCGTCATGGCCATGACCAGCTCCCCTTCTCCCGGCACCGTTCCCGCGCACAGATTGCTGCCCGCACCGCGGGTGACCACGGGAATCCGATATTCGGAGCACACCTTCAGAATCTCCGACACCTGCCAAGTCGCTTCCGGAAACACGACCCCGGCCGGCTTGGACCTGTATGCGGGCGTCGCGTCGTAACTGTAGGACACCCTCGTCTGTTCGTCGTCCCTGAATCCCTGCGGCCCCAGTATGTCGATGAAACGCCTGCGCACCGGTTCCTCCAGCACGTTGTCCATCCTCCCCGCCCGAAATTTCATTTTTACGTTTCCCGTATCATACTCATCACGTCATCTGATGACTTTTTCATGTTATAATTAAAACATACCGACCCATCCGCTGTAAATCGTCCTTGCGGCTCAAATTCGCCAAATCGGAGGAATATCCGGGATGAACGTCCGCAAAACCTACGAATTGGTGGCCGATTCGATCCGGGAAAACATCGAAAAGGGAACCTGGCCGCCGGGAACGAAACTGCCGTCCGTGGAGAAGCTCGCCAAGCAGTTCCAGGTGGGACGGTCCTCCATCCGCGAAGCGCTGATGGCGCTGCAGGCCGCCGGCCTGGTGCAGGTGCGCCACGGGGGCGGCACGTTCGTGCGCGAGCCCGAAGAAACATCCCGCCAGCCGCCTCTGGTCACCGACGCCGGGCGGCTTGCGCAGTGGCTGGAGTTCCGCCTCATTCTCGAAACGGAAAGCGCCCGTCTGGCGGCGCAAAGGCGGACAGCGGCGCACATCGGTCAGCTGCGCGCCGTGCTGGACGAGATGGAACGCGAGCAGGACGAAGCGGCCCTGGAGCTGGCCGACCGGCGGTTCCACCTGCTCATCGCCCAGGCATCGGGCAATTCGTGGATTCGCCACGCCCTGGAGAACGTGTTCGCTTCCATGGGAAGCGCCATGCGGGAAAGCCGGCGGCTGTGGCTGTTCGGGGAACAGGCCGAGGCAGCCCGGCTGCTCGATGAGCATCGGTCGATCCTGGAGCGGATCGAGGCGGGGGACGGGGACGGCGCCGCCAAAACGATGGAGGGCCACCTGGTGAAGGTGGCCCGGGCGTTGCGGCAGTTGTTTTAAGGCTCGAAGCCGGATCGGTCCTCGTCCGCCAGTTCTTCCTCCACCAGCCTGCGCAAGGCTTTTTCGTCAATCCCCCGCTGGCAGAACCGAAACTCCCGGCCGGTCAGCCGCCGCGTGCGGTCGACGATCTGCCCCAGGTGATAGCCGGTGTGCTCCATGAGATGCAACAGCGAATGCCAATCCGTTTTCTCCAGGGGCGTTCGGGAAATGGCTTCCTGAAAATCGCGAAACGTCTTCCCGATTTCCGCGATCAGCTCGTCCGCCGGGATGCGGCGGTTCGGGAAGAACTCTTCGATGCCGCTGCCGAAAGCGGCGCCGGGATGGACAAGCCGCTCCGTAAATCGCCTCACATGCTCCAGAATGTGAAAAACGATTCCGCCGATCGTGTTGGGATGCCCGTGCGGTTCCCAAAGCACGCGGTCGTCCGCCGCTTCCAGACAGGCCAGCAGTTTGGGCAAATAGTGTCCGGTCATGCGCAGCTTGACGATGGTGACGGTCAGTTTCGCCAGGTCGTGCAACGGAACGCCCCCTTTCGCCTTTCGTTTTTTACCTCCCTTGACTGTTATGCCCATTATACATAGAAAATCGGGATCAGGGACGCCGTGAAGGCGAAAAAAAGAAGCGCGGATCAAGCCGCGCCCGCGTACTTGCGCAAAATCCCCGCCAAATCGCGGTTCACAACGCATTGTTTGAAGGAAAACGACTGCAGAATTTCATCCAGTTTTTCCTCCGACAATCCCTTGAACAGTTTGGCGTACTCCGGCTCGAGTAGCGCCGCGGCGTAAACGCAGAGCACGTGCTGCATGAGCGCCTGCCGGTTGAACCCGGGGTGGATCGACTCATCGATCGCTTCCCGGAGATACTCCGCCAGCCCCGATACCAGCTGCCTGGCCGCGGCTGCGGGCAGCCACTTCATCCAGTCGTCCGTCCCCAGGCGGTACTTTTTCTTAAGGAACGATGCGATCCGCTGCATATATTCCGATTCCGGATGCAGGGTCACCAGCCCCATGACGCCCACGTCCTTGTAGGTCCACGTCATCCAGTGGACGCCGTTTTCCTCGAAGACGCGGATCTGGTCGTCCATGGAACGGAGCCGGTCGGGCACTTCCTCCGCCGGGCCGTTATATACCGACCCGAACTCCCCCACGAGCAGCGGCACGTTGTGCTTTCTGGCGAAGATCGTGCCTTCGTGTTCCAGAAACACCTTCCGCTGTTGTTCCAGATCCCAGTAAATCCCTTGCGGCGCCTCGGGATTGTTCGGACGGACCACCCCCGGATACGGGCCGGGGCCGAAGCCCGCGGCGTGGTAGTTGTGGCTCTGATAGGCAAGGTTTTCGGCAAAGGGCGCTTCCAGCCCGTCGAACCGGTAGGAGTACCGGTCGCCTTCCAGGAAGATGATGTGTCTGGGGTCGACGGAACGGATTTCCTCGACCGCCTTGCGATAGATGCGGTTCATCCGCTCCCAGTCCGGCTTGTAGTTGGCGTAGAAGGTGTGCGGATAGTCGCCGTACGGGGTGTTCGTGCACGGCTCGTTCATGAGGTCGTAGCCGGCGACCACGGCCCGGTCCCGGTAACGCTCCGCGATCGCCCGCCACAGAGCGAAAAACCGCTGCTGGCAAGTGGCGTCATGCCAGAAGAAGCTGTGGCGCGAGGCGTTGTCCGAATGCCAGTGGGTGTTCTGGTATCCCTGCACCGCGTGCATGTCGATGATGGCGTAAATGCCGTATTTTTCGCACAGCCGCAGCGCCTCGTCCAGGCGGCGGAACCCCTCTTCCTTGTAAACGTACGGCCTTTCGTCGTCCTCGAACCGGCGGTAGTTGACCGGCAGGCGCACGCAGTTCAGGCCGGTTTCCTTCAGGAAGCGCACATCGTCCTCGGAGAAGAAATAATCCAGCATCCGCTCGAAGAAGAAGTGCGCCTTCGCTTCCCCCAGCGCTTCCTTCATCGCGTGGCGGACGGTCTGGTCCGTGCCCGCGTAGCCGTTGATGAAGTTCTCCATGTTCATCCAGCCGCCGATGTTGGTGCCCCTGAGACGAATCTCCCTGCCGGTGCGCGACCCGACGATTTTGCCGTTTTTCACTTCCAGGAACTCCAGGGTTTCCATCGCTTCCTCTCCCTCCGATCGGTTTGGTTGCCGGTTGCAGTTCCCGGTCCCCATCCCGGGATTCCAATCCTTTTTTGCAGCCATGTTCCCCGAAACGAATCCGCGCGTCAACCCTTCACCGCTCCGGCGGCGATGCCCTTCACGACCTTCTCCTGCGAGATGAAATAGGCTAGGAGCAGCGGCAGCGTCCCGAGGGTCAGCGCGGCCATGATGCCCGGCACGTTCACGGAAAACTCGCCGTAGAATTCCCGCAGACCCAGGGGCAGCGTCATCCGCTCCGGCGTGGTGATGAGCACGAGACCGAAGACGAATTCGTTCCAGATGTGAATGAAGTTGTAGATGGTCACCGTCGCCACGGCGGGGGTGAGCAGCGGCAGCACCACGCTGGCGAAAAGGCGCGTCCGGCCTGCCCCGTCCATGACCGCCGCTTCCTCCAGTTCCGCGGGTATTTCCCGGGCAAACTGCGTCAGGATGATCACCGAGATCGGCAGGCTGAAGGCGATGTACGGCCCGAGCAGGGCCCACAGCCGGTCGTAGAGCCCCATTTCCCGCGTCAGGATGTAAACGGGAATCAGCGTGGTATGGACCGGGATCATCATGCCCGCGATGAACAGGAAGTAAAGCGGGCGGTTCAGCCGGAAGCGGATGCGGCCCAGGCAGTAGCTGACCATGCTGGCCAGCAGGACGATCAGCACGACGCTGGCGACGGAAATCACCAGGCTGTTGAAGAAGTAGCGGAAGATGCCCAGTTCCACCACCAGCCTGTAATTGGCGAAGGTGTACGCGCTGATCAGGGACGTCGGGTTCTTGAAAAATTGCTCCTGCGTTTTGAGCGAAGTGGTGAACATGTAAAGATACGGGTATCCCGCGACCAGCAGCCAGACGACAGCCAGCAGATGCAGCACCAGCGATTTCAGCAGCCTCACGGTTCAGACGCCTCCCCTTGCCCGGTACCGGTCCAGCGAGAGAATCGCCACCGCCACGATGAAGGAGAGGATGAACATGCAGGTGGAAATCGCGCTGGCAAAGCCCATGCCGAAATGCCGGAAGGCCTGTTTGTACATGTAGGTGGCCATCAGCTCCGTGGCGCTGTCGGGGCCGCCCTCGGTCATGACGTAGATCAGATCGAAGTATTTCAGCGATCCGATGGTCGAAAGCACGCAGGCCGTGACCAAAGTCGGCACGAGAAGCGGCAGCGTGATGCGGGTGAAGCTTTTCCACGGGGTGCAACCGTCGATGCGGGCCGCCTCGAGCAGCTCTTCCGGAATTCCGGTCAGCCCCGCGCGCAGGAGAATCATGTAGAAAGGCGTAAACTGCCAGCAGATGGTGGCGATGACGGCGCCCATCGCCGTGGACTTCTCGCCGAGCCAGCTCCGCTGAAGGGACGAAAGGCCGATGTCGCCCAGAACCTGGTTCAGGACGCCGAAGGTCGGATTGTAGATGAACATCCACAGGATGGCGATGGCCACCGTGGACATCAGGAACGGCAAAAAGTACACCGTCCGGAAAAAGCGCATGCCCCTGATTTTCGATTGCAAGAGGAGCGCCAGGGCCAGCCCGAGCGGAATCTGCGTCAGGACGGACGCGAAGACCAGCAGGATGTTGTTGCCGAGCGACCGGAGAAAGATGTGGTCCCGGATCAGCCTGGCGTAATTTTCAAGCCCGACGTAGGTTTTGGCGTTTTCGATCCCCGTCCAATCGAACAGGCTGTAGAAAAAGGTGGCGAAAATCGGGTAGATGTTGTACACGGTGTAGACGAGCAGGGCGGGGCCGATAAAAAAGCACAAAAAGAGTCCTTTGTTCAAACTGTTCCGTCTGCGGATGCGGGACGCGTCGCCGGTCATCTGCCGGTCTCACCCCCGGGAACGAATTGAAGAAAAAGGGAGGCGAACCGCCGCCGCCTCCCTGGCCGCGCATGTCTGAAGCGTCACTTGTCGAGAATGCGCTTGGCCGCTTCCTCCATTTGCCGAGCCGCTTCTTCCGGCGTGATGGTCTTCCCGAACAGCGCCTGCGTGGTGTCCTTGTGCAGTTCGGCCATTTCCGGAGGCAGGGTCTGGTCGTAGAACGGCTGCAGGAACTGGGCCTGGCTCAGATATTCGTTCATCATCTTGGCGAACTTGTCCTTGTACTCAACGCCCTTCACCGCCGTGACAACGCCCGCCTGGTCGGCGAACTTCTGGGCCAGCTCCCTGGAGGTGAGCGCCTTCAGGAGCTCGACGGCTTCATCCGGATATTTCGTCTTGGACGAGATGGAGAACACCGGAGACACGCCGCCGACCAGATCCGTCGCGTTGCCGAGACCGCCCTCGACGACCGGGAAGGGGAAGATGCCCAGCTTTTCCTCGAATCCCGGCATCTCCGAGCGGACGTTGGTGATGTAGGACGAGGTTTGCAGTTCCATCACCGCTTTTTCCGTGTAGAGGAACTGGCGGGACTGGCCGGTGTCGTAGTCCAGGCCGTTGAAGCCGTTGATGAACGCGCCGCGGTCGACCAGCTGCTGGATCAGTTCGCCGGCCCGCACATACGCCGGGTCGTCAAAGCCGCGACCTTTGCGTTCAAAGGCTTCCGTGAAGATGTCCGAACCGCCGATCCGGTTGGCCAGGTAGATCAGCCACAGGGCGCCCGGCCACTTGGTCTTGTTCGCCATGGCGATGGGCGCGATGCCCTGCGCCTTGAAGACGTCGACGATGCGGAGCAGGTCGTTGAACGTTTTCGGCGGCTCCAGGTTGTTTTTCGCGAACATTTCCTTGTTATAGAAAAACAGCGTCAGCGACATGGCGAGCGGCGCGCCATAGATTTTGCCGTCGTACGTCGCGATGTTGATGGCGGCCGGCAGGTAGTTGTTCGGATCGATTTTGTCGGTCAGCTCCATGACCTGTCCGGCTTTGACGAATTCCTTGAGCCATCCGCCGCCCCAGCTGTGGAACAGGTCCGGCGGGTTGTTGCCTCCCATCGCCACGGGAAGTTTGGTCTTGTACGTGTCGTTGGGGATCTGCACCGCGTCCACTTCGATGTCCGGATGCGCTTTCATGAATTCCTGGACGGTTTCCTCGATGAGTTCCTTCCGCTTGCCCGTGTCGATGAACCAGAGGGTCAGCTTCTTCTTCTCCCCTGTTCCCGAGGCCGGAGAGCCTGCGGACGGCTGATCCGGCGACGAGGATGACGCGGCCGGCGAAGACGACGAACCTCCCCTGCTTCCGCCGCCGCAAGCCATCAGCGACGCCAGCAGGAAAACGCATACAAAGATCGACAACCACTTTTTGATGCCCGTCAAGATCCCTTTCCCCCTTTTGATCAGGTTCTGGCCTGATCATAACATGTGGCGGATATTTCAAATAAGTCGGCCAGATTGGGGAAAATACCATTTTGATTGGATGGAGATTGCGGGTGTTAACGTTTTCAAAATAAGATAGGAGTGGCGGAAGATTTTAAGACTGTGGGATGTTGCCACCATGCGGCGAATCGCATCCGTTCTGGCGCTCAATCGCACCCGGACGCAAATCTTTCTCAGCTTCCTGGTCGTCATGGCGGTCGTGCTGTCGGTTTCGGGCGGCTATCTGTACCGGAACGTCTCGGCGCTCATCCTCTCCAACGCCGAAGCGCAGGTCGGCGAAACGGCCAATCAGATCGCCGCCCGGCTGGATGCCGTGCTGGCGGAGGTGGACACCCTCACCCTGCAGCTGGCCATGGACCCCCGCGTTCAGGACGATCTGCTCAAAGCCTATTATCAACGGCCGGTTACGCTGGACGAGCGGCTCTCTTTGAGGCCGATCATCGACAACCTCACGGCCTTTTCCTGGGCGATCCAGTCCATCGAGCTGTACGCCGGCTACGATCCGCTCTATCCGCTGGATTTGCCCCCGCTTCACGAACGGGTGGGCGAGGAGGCCATCCGCATGGCGGACGAACGCCACGGGACGCTGGTCTGGCGGGGGCTTGTCCCGCGCAATGCCAACCAGCTGCTGGCCATCCGGCAGGTGCCCCTTGAAGAGGAGAAGCTCAGGGGCGGAGGCTATGTGGTCGCCTGGGTCCGGCCTACGATCCTGGATTTCATCCGGACGGAATTTTCCGCGCCCACGGGCCTCCTGGTGCGGGTCTACGACGAAAACGGGGCGGTCGTCGCGGAAAGCGATGCATCGGCGTTCCGGACGGCCGGGCTGAACGGCGCCGTCGCCGCCGCGGCGGATCTTGCGTCCCTGGGAGACGACGGTTCCTATCTGAAAATCGAGCGTCGCTCCGCGGTCACGGGCTGGTCCATCGCCATCCTGGTTCCGAAACAGGCGTTGACCGGCGGCCTGGAGCTGTTCCGGCGGGCGCTGGTGTGGTCCCTGCTTGTCGGAACGGCGGTCAGCCTCCTGCTCATGGCGTCGGTGTCCGGGATGATCACCCAGCCGATTCGCCGGCTGCGCCGGATCATGCAGCAGTCCCTCACCGCCCTTCCCCGGCGAAACGAGGAAAGCTATTTCAACTTTGAAATCAACGAGCTCAACCGCGCCTACAACAAGCTGGTGTCCCAGCTTCATCACCTGGTCGATTCCGTGTACGAGAAGGAACGGCTGAAAAACATCGCCGAGATCCGGATGCTGCAGGCCCAGATCAACCCTCACTTTTTGTTCAATACGCTGGATTCGCTGTACTGGAACCTGATTGCCCGGGACGAGCGGGAAAGCGCGTCCATCGTCAACGCGTTCTCGAAGCTGTTTCGTTATTCCATCCATTCCTCCGGCGGCGACGACTGGGTGACCCTCGCCGACGAGATCGAACACGTCCGGCTGTACATGACCGTCATGAAATACCGGCTCCGGGACCGGCTGACCTGGCGCTGCCGGGTGGATCCGGAGTGCCTTAAGCAGCGGCTGCCCAAGCTGCTCATCCAGCCCATCGTGGAGAACGCGATCAGCCACGGCATCGAGCCGAAACTGGGCAAGGGACACCTGTCCGTGACGGTCCGCAAGGCATCGGAAGAAAACGGTCCGCTGCTGGTGATCCGGGTGAAGGACAACGGCGCGGGCATGGAACCGGAGCGGCTCGAGGCGGTCCAGGCCAGGTTGGACCAGACCCTGTCCCCCGCGGAAACGCCGGCGCGCGGCCTCGGCCTGTGGAACGTGCAGCAGCGGCTCCGGCTGTTCTACGGCGATGCCTGCCGTCTCGCGATCGACAGCGCTCCCGGCAAAGGAACGAACGTGACGATGAAACCGCCTTTCGGGAGGCATGCGTCATGACGGACCATCCCTATTTTATGCTCATCGTTGAAGACGAGCCGGCCATCCGGGAAGGCCTGCTGAGCACCATGAAGGCCTGGGGAACGAAGCAGCCCGACATCTGGCAGTTCGCCGCCGCGTCGAGCGGCGTGGAAGGGCTGGAGATCGCCCGGTCCAGGCCGGTGGATTTCCTGATCTGCGACATCCGGATGCCCGGCATGAGCGGGATCGAAATGCTGGAACGGCTGCGCAGGGAAAACTGCGACACGCCCGCCATCCTGCTCACCGGCTACGCCGAATTCGAATACGCACGCAAGGCGCTCACCCTGGGCGTCGTCAACTACCTGCTCAAGCCGGTGGACCAGCTCCAGCTGATCGCGGCGGTGGAGGAAGCGCTGGAAGCGCGGAAGATCGGCTCGCGTCGCCGGGGAGACGCGGACCCGCCCGCCGTGCGGCACGAAACGATCCGCAAGGCGCTGGCCTACATCGCCGAGCGGCTGGCCGATCCGAAATTCACCCTGAAGGAGCTGGCGGACCACGTGCATCTCAACGCCAATTACCTGTCCGTGCTGTTCAAGGAAAACACCGGCATGACCTTCAGCGACTATCTCACCCGTCAGCGGCTGAACCTGGCCAAGCGGCTGCTGATCGGCACCGACAAGAAGATTTACGCCGTGGCCGAAGAAACCGGCTTCAGCACCGCCAAGTATTTCATCAAGGTGTTCCGGGAGATCGAAGGCGTGACGCCGAAGGAATTTCGCGCGAGCCGGAAAAGGAACGCTTCCCGCAAAGACGGAAGGCCGCGCGGCCCGGAGGGGGTGCGTCCGTGAAAAAACTCGCGCCCATCGCCGCATCGCAATTCGCGGGGTACGCGGCCCTGGTCGTGCTGACCTTAGTTCTGGCGGGTTTCCTCATCTGGAGCGACCGGCCGCTGACCGGCTCCGGACGGACGGGGGAAGCGTCCGCCTCACCGGTCACGGTCACGCTGTGGGCCCAAGAAAGCAACGACCGGAGGCAGGCGGGCCTGACCGCCAGCGTGGAACGGTTCAATCAGTCGCAATCCGAAATCCGCGTCGTCCCCTATCTCTACAAGGAAGATTTGTACAAGGCCAAGCTCAGGGTGGCGCTGGCGTCGGGAAAAATGCCGGATTTGTTCTATACCTGGTTCGGCCGGTCGTTCCAGCACAACATGGTGGAATCCGGCCGGGTGGCCGACCTCACCGACTGGATCGAAAGCCATCCCCAGCTGCGCAGCCTGATCGTGCCGGACGCGCTGGCCAAAGCGACGTATGAAGGCCGGATTTACGGCGTTCCCCATTCCGTCTACCACGTCATCGTCTGGTACAACAAAAAAATGTTCACCGAATTCGGCCTGGCGCCTCCCGTCACCTGGGACGACCTGATGGAGACCGTCCGGACCCTGAACGCGCACGGCATCTCGCCCATCGCGGCGGCCGGCAAGGAGCGCTGGCCCCTGCTCAACTGGTTCGCCTATTTGGCCAACCGCATCGGCGGAAACGAACCTTTTGAAAGGGCGGTCAAGGGCGAGGGCGATTTTACGGATCCGTCCTTCGTGGAAGCGGCCCTGAAACTGCGCGAGCTGGCGGAAAAAAGGGCGTTCATCCCGGGGTTTTCCGGCATGACCTGGACGGAAGCGGAAGAGGCGTTTTTCGCGGGAGAAGCGGCCATGTATCTGCAGGGGGACTGGTCGGCGGAAAAATTCCTGAGCCGTCCGGAAATCGGCTTTTTCCGCTTTCCCGACCTGGGCGGCAAAGGCGAGGTCACGCATTACTACGGCGGATACGGCGCGGGCTGGGCGATCGCCGCGAACGGCCGGGTGGAGGAAGCGCTGCGGGTGCTGGATTTCCTGCTGAGCCCGAACGAATGGGCCGGTTTCGTCGCTTCCAACATTGCCCCCTCCCCCGTCGTGAACCGGATCGTCCTGCTGAGCGACACGCCTTCGCCCGTGCTGGAATATCTGCGGTACGTCCAGACGGACGCCACCGGCTATTTCGGCTATTACGACCAGGAGCTCGACCCTCGGCGCGCGCAGCTCCTGATGGACGCGGTGGTGAAACTGGTCCACGAGCCGAGCATGACCCGGGAGGAAATCGTCGATCTCCTGGCTAGCGTCCGGTAGCATGCGGGTTTGTCAGCTTAGCGGGTAACCCCGCAGATAGTCGGCCATCAGACGGCGGGCCCGTTCCAGCGCCTCTTCCCGGGTTTCGGCCGGCACGACGATGAGCCGCCCCGATTCCGCTTTCCAGGCCATCCCGTTTTCCACGTTTTCGTATCTCATGATGACAAATTCGCTCAGATCGCGCCCGGCAAACAGGCCGCCGTAGGAATACAAACGGGGGGTCGCGGATAACGGCCCATTCTCCAAGAAGTCGTAATGGATCGGCCAGAAGGGAAAGTTCAGCTTGCCAAACCGGATCTCCGTCTCCCGGGCATCTTCGGGAACGGGAATCGGGTCGTTTTCGACTTCGAAAAGGCCTTCGAAGGTGTGCGCGCCGAACAAACTCCGCCGGATTTTTCCGTCGAAGCGGATGGTCACCGGCCTCACTTCATCCGCGTTTTCGGCGCCCAGGCGAATCATCAGGCCTTGATGGACGGCCGAATAACGATGGGGAATCGCATACTGCCACAGGACATACGCCGCCGCGACGGCCACCGCCGCGATCAACAGCGTGACGGCTGTTTTTTTGAAAGAAATCTTCCTTTGTGCTTCCATCCGGAAGATCACCCCGCCTTGCCTTCGCGCTCCATCGGCGGCGGTCCGGCCGCATCCGGCGCGTCCCGTCGGGAGACCGGCCGCCGCCAAACGCCCGGACAGGTCACCGCCAAACACCTGGCCGCCGCCAAACGCCCGGTCACTGCCGAACGGCCGGTCGCTGCCAACCGTGCCGGGTCGCCGCCAACGGTGCCCGGTCGCCGCCAACCGTGCCCGGTTGCCGCCAACCGTGCCCGGTTGCCGCCGGCTCCGTTCACGCCTACAACCCAGCGCACGAAACCATTTACCGGAGCAAAGGATACCATCAAATGCCAAAAGCATCAATCCCGCTCCATGTAATCCGCGCGTCAGAATGATTGAATAAAGACAAAAGTGCATTTATTTTTCCGTTTTCACGGGTGTTTGGGCGAAATAACGACATTTGTGCATTTATTTTCGGGCTCGTCCCCGGAAATCGCACAGATTTTTCCAATTTAAATGCACAAAATGCACTTATTTCGAAAGCAAAGCCGTTTTCAAGAAAAAATAAATGCACTTTTGTCGTTATTGCCCGGACGCCGCCGCCGGACAAAACAAAAACCCCGGACAGGGTGTCCCGCCCGGAGCGGACCGGCGAAAACCCCGGACGGGATGCGCCATCCGGAGCGAGCCGGCGAAAACCCCGCACGGGATGCGCCATCCGGAGCGAGCCGGTGAAAACCCCGTACGGGATGTGCCATCCGGAGCGGCCGGTGAAAACCCCGCACGGGATGTCCCATCCGGAGCGGGCCGGTAAAAGCCCCGGACAGGACGCTTCCGTCCGGGGCGAAATCGGCGGGGTTGCTCAGAAGTTGTAATTTTTGTAGTTATCCTTCGTGAAGTCGGTGGGCGGGCCCATGATCACCGTCTTGCCGTCCGGCTTGACTTCGATCTTGCCCACGTTCGGTACTTCCATGCCGTTTTCGACCTTGTTGCCGTCCAGGAGATGCTTGGCCAGATAGATGGTCAGATAGCCCAGCTGGGCGGGATCCCACAGCACCGCCACGTCCAGCGAGCCGTCTTCCAGGAACGGGCCCGAGTCCGTCGGCAGGGCGGTTCCAACCACCGTGATGGCGTCCTGCAGCCCGCGTTCCTGCACCGCCTGCGCGGCCCCGAGGGGAGCCGGGGTGCTGTAGGCCAGGATGCCTTTCAGGTTCGGGTACGCCCGGAGCAGGTCCAGCGTCTTCTGATAGGCGAGCTGCTGCTTTTCGTCGGTCGGGATGCGGTCGGTGACCAGCTTGAGGTTCGGATATTTGGATTTGATGTATTCCTGGCCGAGATCGATCCAGGTGTTCAGGTTGCTGGCCGACAGGCCGCCGGTCAGGATCGCGTACTCGCCGCTGTCGCCCATGCCCTTGACCAGTTCATCCACCAGATGCTCGGCGAACACCTTGTCGTCGATCTGATGGACGGACAGTTCCACGACGTCCGCTTCGGCGGGCGTGTCCCAGTCAAGCACCAGGATGCCGGCGTCCCTCGCCTTGCGAAGCACCGGCGTCAGCGCGGCGGGGTCGTTGGGAGCCACCGCGATGGCGTCCACCCCTCTGCTGATCAGGTCCTCGATGACGTTGACCTGCTGGGCGGCGTCCGCTTCTGTCGGACCCGTGTAGATCACTTCCACGCCCAGGTCCTGTCCGGCCTGCTTTGCTCCCACTTCCGACGCGTTGAAGTACGGAATGCCCACCAGTTTCGGAATGATGGCGATCTGGTACGAGCCGCCGCCTGATGAGCCCCCGCCGGAAGCCGGGGCGCTGGGCGACGGGCTGCTTCCCGACTGACCCTGCGAGCCGCCACCGCCTCCAGACCCCCCTCCGCAAGCGGTGATCACGAGGGAAACCGCGAGAGCCAGCGCCAGCGTCGAAAACCAACGTTTCTTCATGTTTCTGCCTCCTTTTCTCTTTTTTTGGGCTTTGCGCCCTATCGTCAACCGGCACGGCGTGCCGAGTCAACGCAACCTGCGAGTCGGCACGATTCGGATGGGCGAACGAGCGGGCTTCGGGCATGCGCCCGGCCGGCCGCCTCAAGGCGAAGCCTCCGCCTGCGGCTTTGTCGGCTCCGAAGGGAGTGAAGCGGGCGGTACACGGGTCCTCGGCCTGCGCTTCCATTTTTGGTTCAAGAGATCCACGGCGAGGACGAAGATCAGCACGGCCCCCGTCAGCACGTCGACCAGATGCGGGGACAGGCCGTACAGGTTCAAGGCGCTGGACAGGATCTGAAAGATCGCCGCCCCGAGCACGACGCCCTTGACCGTGCCCGCGCCTCCCTGGATGCTCACGCCGCCCAGCACGATGGTGGCGACGCTTTTCAGCAGGTAGGACGATCCGTAGTCCACCTTCGCCGAATTGTAGCGGGAGGTCATGATCACCGCCGCGATGGCCGCCATCAGCGCCGAGAACAGGTAGACCCTGATCAGCACGGAGCGCACCCGGATGCCCGAAAATTCCGCCGCCGTCGGGTTGCTGCCGATCATGTACACGCTCCGGCCCCAGGCGGTGCGGTTCAGCAGGACCGCCGTGAGGAAGACGGCCCCGGCGAAGATCAGCATGGGAACCGGAATGCCGGCGATCCTGCCGCTGCCGATCACCGAGTAGATTTCGGGAAAGCCCGATATGGAACCGCCCTTCGTGAACTGCAGCGCGATGCCCTCGTACAGGATCATCGTGCCGAGGGTCATCACGATCGGCGAAATGCGCAGTCCGGCGATGAACACGCCATTGAACGCGCCGCACAGGAGCGCCGTGAGCAGCCCGACGAGGATCGCCGCCGGAATCGGCCAGCCGTGGGAAAGGCACCAGGCCAGGGCGATGCCCGAGAGGGCGGCGGTGAACGTGATGGACAGGTCGATGCCCGCCGTCAGCACCACCACCATCATGCCCAGCGAAATGAGCCCGAGCTCCGGAAGCTGGACCATCATGGAGCGGAAATTGGCGGCGGACAGGAAGTTGGGGGCGGTCAGGGAAAACAGGATGAACAGCCCCGCGAACACGGCGAGCAGCGTGGTCTCGTACGCCGTCAGCCTAAAGGGTTGCCACAGCCTCATCCGGATGCCCCCTTTCCTTCAGCCCATGACGTCGATCTTGGCCATCCGCCGCTCCTGCCGCATGCGCTGCCACATGTCGATGGAGACGGCGGTGACGATGAACAGCCCGATGATGACCTTGTGCCAGAAGCTGGAGATGCGCGCCAGCGTGAGGCCGTTGCCGATGAGCGCCAGCAGCGCGACGCCGAGGAGCGTTCCCCAGACGCTGCCCCTGCCGCCCATGATGCTGGCGCCGCCCAGCACCACCGCGGCGATCACCTGCAGCTCGAAGCCGGTGAACGCGTTCGGGTCCACCTGCCGGTAAATGGAAGTGTGTACGAACGCCGCCACGCCGGCCAGAAATCCCATGTAGGCGTAGACGAACTGCTGCACCCTGGCTGTGTCGATGCCGGATCGCTCGGCGGCGACGGGGCTGCCGCCCATCGCGTAGATCGCCCGGCCGATGCGCAGATATCGGAGCATGAACCAGGTGGCGAGGACCACCGCGAGAAGAAACAGGATCTGGATCGGGAGGAAGCCGAACAGCCGGATCCGCCCGAATTCGATGAACTCCACCGGCAGGTTGTTGATCCAGGCTCCCCCGGTGACATACATGGTGATGCCGCTGTAGATGGACAGCGTGCCCAGCGTCACGACGATGGCGTGCACCCGGATGGCCGTCACGAGCAGGCCGTTGATCAGGCCGAGGAGCGTCCCTCCCGCAATCGAGACGAGCAGCGCCGCCAATGGCTGGAACCCGAAGGCGACGGTGAAATAGCCGAGCAGCACGGTGACCGCGGCGGTCATCGCCCCGACGGACACGTCGATGCCGCCGATGATGATGACGAGGGTCATGCCGACGGCCAGGATGCCGAGCACCACGTTGGTGCGGACCAGGTCGATCAGGTTGTCGGCGGCGAGAAACACCGGGCTGATGAACGACAGGGCGACAAAAAGCGTGAGCAGAACGATCAGGATGCCGCTTTCCTTGCCAAGCCGCACCTTCACCCCGCATTCGCTCCTTTCGGGGCGTCATCGAGGGGTTCGCCCATCAGCGCTTTTTCCATGATCATTTCCTGCGTGGCCTCTTCTCCGTCAAACTCGCCCACCAGCCGGCCCCGGCGCATGACCAGGATGCGGTGGCTGACGGCCAGCACCTCGGGAAGCTCGGACGAAATGAGCAAAATCGCGATGCCCGAGGCGGCCAGCTCCCGAAGCAGGCGGTGGATTTCCGCCTTGGCGCCGACGTCGACCCCGTTGGTGGGTTCGTCCACGATCAGGAGCTTCGGCGCCGCGGCCAGCCATTTGGCCACCACCACCTTCTGCTGGTTGCCGCCGGAAAGCTGGCCGGCCTGCATTTCCGGCTGGCCCGGCCGGATGCCGAGCCTTGCGATGGAATTTCTGGCCAGCTCCGCTTCCCGTTTCGGCTCGAGCAGCCGGAGCCGGTTCATCATCCGGCGCAGCACCGCCAGCGACAGATTGTGCTTGACGCTCTGGTTGAGCACGAGCCCCTGCAGCTGCCGGCTTTCCGGCACGTAGGCGATGCCGTGCCGGACGGCGTCCCTCGGCGATCTCAGGCGCAAGGGCCGCCCGCCCAGCCGGATTTCGCCCGCGTCCGGCCGCGTGAGGCCGAACAGCGCGTGCGCCAGTTCCGTGCGCCCCGCGCCCACCAGACCGGTGAGGCCGACGATTTCGCCGGCGCGCACGGAGAAGCGGATATCCTTGAAATGCCCCTGCTTGGACAGGCCCTTCACTTCCAGCACCGCATCGCCCAGGTCGTAGCCAGGCCGGTTCTGCCGGTGATACCGCACTTCCCGGCCGACCATGAGGGAGATGAGCCTGGCTTCGTCGAGTTCTTCCCTGTCGTAGCAGCCGACGAATTTTCCGTCCCGGAGCACGGTGAACCGTTCCGCGATGGCGAACAGTTCGTCCAGCTTGTGGCTGACGAACAGGATGGAGACGCCGGACGCCCTGAGTTCCCGGATCACCTGGAACAGATGCCGGATTTCGCCGGCGGACAGGGTGGACGTGGGCTCGTCCAGCACGATCAGCTTCGCGTCGAAGGACAGCGCCCTGGCGATGGACACCAGCTGCTGCTTGGCGATGCTGAGCTCTTCCAGCGGCGTCTGGAGATCCAGCTCGACGCCAAGGCGTTCGAGAGCCCGCTGCGCGCGGCGGCGGACGTCTTTCCATTTCACCCGGCCGAACCACCCCGCGGCGTCCTGGCCGAGGGTGATGTTTTCCGCCACCGTCAGGTTGGGAAACAGGCTGATGTCCTGGTAGTTGACGGAGATTCCCCGCCGGTTGGCGTCCAAAGCGTTGCGCAGTTCCACCGGCTCGCCTTCGATCTCGAACCTCCCGCCGGGATCGGGCTTCAGCACGCCGGCCAGAATCTTGATCAGCGTCGATTTGCCCGCTCCGTTTTCCCCCACCAGGGCGTGGATTTCGCCTCTCCGGACCTCGAGGGACACCCCGTCCAGCGCCTTGACGCCGGGATACGTCTTGCTGATGTTTTGCATTCGCACAAACGGGACGGCGTCCATTCGCTTTCCCCCTTTTTCCATCCGGACCGTCAGGCCAACCCGTATTTTTCCTGCATCGACCGGATGAACGCGGCGCCTTCCCGGATCAGCGTGTCCCCGTCGGGAGCGAGCTGCCGCCATACCCAGGTGTTCATGTTGTCCGTGACGTCCACGAACGACTCGAGCGCCGCGTATCCCTGGTAATTCAGACCGCCGAGCGCCCGGAACAGGCCGTCCCAGTCCACGAGTCCGGTGCCGGGAATGCCCCGGTCGTTTTCGCACAGATGGATGTGCATCAGTTTCTCTCCTGCCCTCTCCACTGCCCCCGGAAAGCTTTTTTCCTCGATGTTCATGTGATAGGTGTCCAGGTGCACCCCGACGTTGTCCATGCCGATCATGGCGATCAGGCGCATCGCCTGTTCGGCGGTGTTGACCAGGTACGTTTCGTACCGGTTCACCGGCTCGACGGCGATGGCCACGCCCCGTTCCGCGGCGTATTCCGCCACCTCCCGCAGGCCTTCCGCCGCCATTTGCCACTCGGCCTCCGTGGGCCGGCGGACGGCCGGTTTCACGTGCTGCGAATAGATCACGCCGCTCAGCTGCCGGGCGCCGATCTCGCCGGTGGCGTCGACGCAGGCCTTGAGGTACTCCACCGCCCGCCGGCGCTCGTCCGGATCTTCGGAGGTCAGATCCATGCCCGGCAGCAGCACGGTGGACGTGACGGCGTCCAGATCCGCGTCCTGAAGCCTGCGCCGGACCGCGCGGGAATCGAAGGCGTCCAGCCGCATGAGCGGCAGTTCGATGAAATCGAGCCCGAGCCGTTTCACCCGGTCGATCAGGTGCAGCGTCTCGTTGCTCCACTCCGAACACCAGGCGTAGGCGTGCACGCCAAGCTTCATTTCCGTCCCTCCCTCGTATAGTAGTTTTTGAAGGCAGTTGCCTGGCCGATTTCCAGTCTCCTCGGGGACTGGAGGCCACCTTCAAAATTTCCAGCTTGCTCTTTGAAAATTTCACATCAGGGACTGGACTTTCCGGCATGCCTCCG
>DATCLN010000005.1:0-10500 GCA_036563895.1 Paenibacillaceae bacterium | reverse complement strand
ATTTTCATAGAACAGTTAACCTGACATATTCACAGACGCTTGACAGACCCATACCCAAAAATGTTGCGGCGCATCCGGGGGACCGGAACATGACAAAAACCCGCCGCGCGGACGGGTTGGAAACCGGATTTTAACTTTCGCCGAGGCTTTGTTCCAGCGCCCTGAGCCGCCTGCGGTCGGCGACCTTCGACAGCCATACGCTGAATTCGTACAGGGCGATGAGCGGAACGGAAACGAGCAGGTCCGAGATGACGTCCGGTGGGGTGATCATCGTCGCGACCAGCACCATGAGGAACCAGGCGACCCGCCGCATCCTGACCAGCAGCCGCGGGCTGAGAATCCCGATCCGGGTCAGGAACAGGATGACCAGGGGCAATTCAAACAGAAGCGACACCGGAAGCAGGATGTTCAGCATGAAGGCAAAATATTGGCCGACGCCGTAGGTCTGTTTGAGGCCCATGGCGAGGGTGACCCGCTCGGTGAACAGAAAAGCCATCGGAAACACGACAAAATAGGCAAACGCCAATCCGGCAATCAGCATCAGAAAGGCCCACGGCACGTAACGCAGCGTCACGGCCCGCTCCTTCCGGCTGAGCCCGGGTTTGACGAACGCCCACATTTCATAAAAAGCATACGGGACGGCCACGATCAGCGCGAGCAGCACCCCGATCTTCACGTACAGGCTGACGGCGTCCCAGGGCGAAAAGGCGTTCAGCTCCAGCTTGTCGGAAGGCGCCGCCTCGACGAGATATTCGAACACCGGCTCCGCGCCGACCAGACCGCCCGCCAGCGCCAGGCCGAACACGACCAGCACGCGGATCAGCCGGCTGCGCAGCTCGCCGATGTGTTCCCACACCGTCATCTTGCGCGCTTCTTCCGGCCGCGGTTCGGAACGCTGTTCGGTCATCGGACCGTCAACCTCCTCTCCGCACCGCGGGCGCGGTCATTCCGGCAGACGCCGCTCTTCCCGCCGGTCGTCTCCGTCAGCCGGCGCGGCGTCCGAAGAGGTTTTCGCCGCCCACTCCGACGGGGGCGTCCGTTTCTTCCGATCCTCCCCGTCTTCGAGCAGCTCGCTGGCCCCTTTTCTGAACTCGCGCAGCGTGCGGCCGAACGCCCGCCCCAGTTCGGGCAGCTTGCTCGGCCCAAAAAGCAAAAGGGCGACGATCAACAGCAAGATCAGCCCCGTGATGCCGATTCCGGACATCGGACGCGCCTCCAGTTACACCAGGTTCTTTTCCGTAATCCGTATCATATCATACCCTGTCCTTCGGACAAAGCCCCGGACCTTGACATTTATGTGGCGTTCTTTCACGCGCCGCCGGAACCGGCCTGCAACTTATGCCGCCGGAGCCTGCAGGATCACGCTTCGCCGCCGCCTGCTTCTTCAGCCGCCGGAACAGCCGCCTCCGACACCGCCGCCAGCGCCGCGGGCAGCGTCCCGAGGATGGCCGAAAAGTGCTCGTGGACGCCGCGCGGGTCGCCGGGCAGATTGACGATCAGGGTGCCGCCGCGGATGCCGCAAACGCCGCGGTGCAGCATGGCTTCCGGCATCCGGCGCATGGCCGCCTGGCGCATCGCTTCCGCCATGCCGGGAACAGTGCGATCCACCACGAGCATGGTCGCCTCGGGCACCTGGTCGCGCGGACCGATCCCCGAGCCCCCGATGGTCAGCACCAGATGCGGACGAAAATAATCGGTAATTTCGATCAGAGCGGCCTGTATCTCTATCCGCTCGTCGGGTACGACCCGTTCTTCCGTCAAGACTCCCCCCAGTTCCTCTTCCACCAGCTCGCGGATGACCTGCGCGCTCTCTTCATCGGCCGGGGTGCGGACTCCGCCCTTGCACGTCACCAGAAGAGCCACCTGCCAACGCATGTCCATCCCTCCGCTTTCCAAGACTTCGCCTTCAGATCCGCCGGAGGCGGTCCGGACAGCCGGGCGGACGGCCGCATGGGCGGCCGGGCTTCTCCAACCGGGCTTGTCCCGGCCGTACATGCGGCCCGATCACCCGGGCAGCCGCCCGCACCAGATGATCCCTTTTTCCGTCGCCACCGCGTCCAGTCGCAGATCGTGGGGTTCCGCCGGCAGCGCCTCATCTGCGATCTGAAACGAAAAGGCAAAGCCGATCCACAGCGGTCCCCTGCCCGCTGAATCCCGGGCGTCCGGCGGCTCGCCGGCCCGCACCAGCCGGAACAGGCGATCGTAATGCCCTCCGCCGTATCCGAGACGCCGCCCCAGCCGGTCGAACGCCAGGCCCGGCACCAGGATGAGATCCAGCGTTTCCGCCAAATCCGCCGGGCTCAGCGCTTCGGTGCGGTCCGGGTCCGGCTCCGGCACGCCGTAGCGGCCCCGGGTCCAATCGGCAGGCGACGCAAGACGCCTCACTTCCATGGTCTTTCCGCCCGGCGCAACCCGCGGCGCGTAAATCGCGTCGCCCTTCGCCCGGCACGACGCGGCCAGATCCGCCGGGTCCGCCTCGGAACGAAACGCGCCATAGAGGCACACCGCCAGCGGACGGCCCAGCCGTTTCCGCAGCGGCTCCACAAGTTCCCGCTCCGCCACCCGGCACAGCCGCGCGGACAGGCCGCGGCGCTCCCCTTCAGGCACGGCGTCCCGCCGCTCCGCCATCCGCCGGCGTATTTCCCGCTTGCGGCCGGCAATGTTTTCCGGTTCCATTTTTCGCCCCCTTGGCATGCATGTGTCTTGTTCGCCAAATATGCGCAAAAATCCTTCGTTTGCTGCGGGGCGCGGCCTGGTTGTTCACTTTGTCCACAATATTCACAAACAGTTGTGAAAAAGTAATCCCCGTTTCAGAAAATTTCAAGCGTTGTCCCATCAACCTTCCGCAAACGATCTCCACAATATGCACAAGGGGTGTGGATATATTGCCCACACCCCTTGTCATAATCCACAAATTTGGCGCCCGCCGCATCCGTCACTGCCCGGCAGCCGCCGCGGTTGCCGAAACCGTATGCCGCCGGTTCTGTGCCATATAGGCGCTGTTGCAGGCGGCCACGTACGCCCGCGCCGATGCCAGGATGATGTCCCTGTCGATGGCCGTTCCCTTGTACCGTTTGCCGCCGTGCAGCACGGTGACGGTCGCTTCGCCGAAGGCGTCTTCCCCTGTGGACAACGAATGCAGCTCCAGATCCTCGAACTCGCCCGCGTCCGGAATCGCCTGGCGGATGCAGTGGATCACCGCTTCCAGCGGCCCTTCGCCGGTGCCCGTGAACGTCCGTTCCGCGCCGTCCGCCGTCCGGATCGTCACCGAGGCCATGCGCTTCCGCTGCGTTCCGGAGACGACCTGCAGATCTACCAGGGCGAACGGTTCCACCGACGACGCGGTCGACTCGCCCACCAGCTGCAGCAGCACATCGTCGGTGACGATTTTCAGCTCGTCCGCCTTGGCTTTGAACCGATGGTACAGGTCCTCCAGCTGATCCTCCCGCAGCCGGATGCCGAACTCCTCCACCCGGTGCTTGAGGGCGTGGCGGCCGGAGTGCTTGCCGAGCACGATCATTTCCCGCGGGATGCCCATCGCTTCCGGGTCCATGATCTCGTAGGTGTTGCGGTGCTTCAGCAGGCCGTCCTGGTGTATGCCCGATTCGTGCTGGAAAGCGTTGCGGCCGAAGATCGGCTTGTTGTGCGCGATGGGAAAGTGCATCATCCGACTGACGACGCGGGAGGTTTCATACAGCTGGTCCAGGCGGATGCCGGTTTCCACGCCCAGGGAATCGCTGCGCGTGTGGATCGCCATCACCAGTTCCTCCAGCGCGCAGTTGCCGGCCCGTTCGCCGACGCCGTTGACGCACACCTCCACCTGCGTGGCGCCGTGCCGGATGGCCGCCAGGCTGTTGGCCACCGCCAGGCCGAGGTCGTTGTGGCAGTGCGCGCTGAAAATGACGCGGTCGGCGCCGCGCACGTTCTGCCGCAGGCGGGAGAACAGCGGCCCGAATTCCTCCGGCAGGGCGTATCCCGTCGTATCCGGAATGTTGATGATCGTGGCGCCTTCCCCGATGACCGCCTCCACCAGCTCATACAAAAACTCTTCGCTGGAACGGGACGCGTCCATCGGCGAAAACTCGATTTCCTCCACGAATTGCTTGGCGTAGGCGACCATCTCCCGCGCCAGCTGCAGGACTTCCTGGCGCGTCTTGCGCAGCTGGAAGTCCAGGTGGATCTGCGACGAGGACACGAACAGGTGCAGCCGCCTGCGGGCCGCGTCCCGGGTCGCTTCCACCGCCGCGTCGATGTCCTCCTTCACGCAGCGGGCGAAACCGCAGATTTCCGTCTCCTGAAGTTCGCGGGAAATCTGTTGGATCGCCTTGAACTCGCCCGGGCTGGAAATGGGGAAGCCCGGCTCGATGGTGTCGACGCCGAGTTTCGCAAGCTGGCGGGCGACGACGATTTTTTGCTCCGGCTTCATGGATGCCCCGGGAGCCTGTTCGCCGTCGCGCAGCGTTGTGTCGAAAATGCGGATTCTCCTTTTGGCTTCGGTCATGGTGGACCCCTCCCTGCTTGGTTTTTTGTTGTATGAAAAAACCCGCCGTCTCCTTCAAGAGACGACGGGTTGCCATACCGCCGCGGTACCACTCTTGTTGAAGCGGGTTTTGACCGGTACGCGTACCGGAATCGTCCGCTTCCCCTCCGTCCGGGTCAGGCGGCAAGTTTGCCTGCGCCTGTTCCCGGCGGCCCGATATCGGGGGCCGACCGCAGGCGTCCTACCGGCCGCCGTATCTGGCGGCGTTCGGACGCGGCGCTCCCAGGCGAGTTCGGCTTCCCTTCGGCTGCGTCGCACCAACCCGCAGCTCTCTGCCACCCGGGTGATGGCCTACTGCTCCTGTTCATCGCGCATGGACCATATTCGATTCATCAAAAAAGCCCGCCGTCTCTTCCAAGAGACGACGGGCCTTCACGACCTGCCGCGGTACCACTCTTGTTGCCGCCGACCTTTGCCTGTATTGGCTGCCGGCAGTCCGTTCCGGACCAGCCGGCCGTCAGCGGCCTCTCACGCCCGATCACGGGGGCCAGCCGTACCGATGTACTGGATGTGCCGTCGCACTGCGCTTCGTTCCACCGGTCCGCTCCCAGGCGAGTTCGGGTTTCCCTTCCGCTGCGTCGCACCCACCCGCAGCTCTCTGAAGCCGGGCGTCAACCCTACTGCTCCTGTTCTCGGCGTTTGCTCAGGCTGTTCGATTGTTTGACATTATTATATGCGGCTGTGGACGGGATGTCAACCATGATTTTGCAACGTTGACGAATTGAACCGCTTCCGCCTGCGCGGGATCCATCTCTTCAACGCCGGCCGCGCGGCCCTCTGGAAGGCGCGGCGGCCAGCGGGTCCTCCGGCCAGTCGTGCTTGGGATAGCGGCCTTTCAGTTCCTTGCGTACCTCGGCGTAAGTCGTGCGCCAGAAGGAGGCCAGATCCCGGGTCACCTGCACGGGCCGCATGGCCGGCGAAAGGAGATGCAGCGTCACCGGCACCCGCCCGCCGGCAATCCGGGGCGTTTCGGCCAGCCCGAACAGCTCCTGCAGGCGGACGGCAAGGACCGGTCCCTCCGGATCGCTGTAATCGACGGGCAGGCGGGAGCCGCTCGGCACGGTCAGATGGGTCGGCGCCCATTCGTCGAGCCGACGGCGCTGCTCCCAGGTGAGGCGGGATGCAAGAGCCGCCCGCAAATCCAGCCGCTGCAGGTCAGCGGCGCTCCGCATGCCGGCCACATGCGGCCCGAGCCACTCCGGCAGTGTATCCCGCAGGGCTTCCTCGGAAAAATCGGGCCAAGATGGATCCAGGCGGCGCATGAATTGCGCCCGCTGGCAAAACTGTCGGGTCTCGCGGGTCCAGGGCAAAAGCTCCAGGCCGGATTCGCGGACGCCGGCCAGAAGCGCCTCTGCAACCGCATCCGGATCCGGATTTGCCGCCGGCGTCTCCCGCAGCGTGACCGCCCCGATGCGCAGCCGCTCCCGCGCGCGAACGGCGCGGGATTCCGCATCCCACCGCACTTCCGTTTCCCGCCGGATGAACCGCTCCAGCGCCCGCATCCAGTCCCCGTCCAGCGGCGCGGCCAGGCGGATGAGCCCGTCCGCGCCGGCGTCGTCCAGTTCCGCCGCGACCAGGAATTCCGACCGCGAAAGCGGCTGGTTTTCCGGCAAGACGGCGCCGCGGCCGCCGCTCAGCAAGTACCGCCCGTCCGGACGGCGCCGGCCGATTCGGTCCGGATAGGCGAAGGCGAGCAGGATCCCGCAGTCGTCCGGATCGCCGGAAACGCCCCGGCCTTCTGCCTTCGCGTCAGGTCCGCGGCCAACGCCGTCATTTTCCGCGTCGGCTTGTCCCTGCAATTCTATCAACCTGCGGTACAGCATCCGGGCCTCTTCGCGCATCATGGCCAACGCCTTGTCGTCGGCTCCGTCCCCCTTGCCGCGCATCGCTTCGATCCTGCGGCGGATGTCCGCGTCGCGCGCCGCCTCGCCCCGCAGCACATCCCGCCCGCCCAGCAGGACGGCCAACTCGCATGCAAGCCGGGCACGGCCCATTTCGGCGGCGGCAAGCATCATGTGCGCAAGGCGGGGATGCACGCCCAAAGCCGCCATGCGGCGGCCGTATTCCGTCACCCTGCCGGTACCGTCCAAGGCGCCCAGCGTTTCCAGCAGCTCCTTCGCCTGCCGCCAAGCCGCCTCCGGCGGCGGATTCAGCCAGGCCAGCTCACCCGGATCATCCACGCCCCACACCGCCAGTTCCAGCACCAGTCCGGCCAGATCCGCCTCCAGGATCTCGGGCCGGTTCGCCGGCGCCAGGCGGGCATGGTCCTCTTCCGACCACATCCGGTAGCATACGCCGGGAGCGACCCTTCCCGCCCGGCCCCGGCGCTGGTCGGCGGACGCCCGCGACACCGGTACAGTCTCGAGCCGGGTCATTCCCGTGCGGGGCGAAAATTTCGCCACCCGCATCCAGCCGCTGTCGATCACGATGCGGATGCCTTCCACGGTCAGGCTCGTCTCCGCCACGGACGTGCTGAGCACCACCTTGCGGCTCCCGTGCGGAGCGGGCGCGAGCGCGCGATCCTGCGCCTCCTGGGGCAACGCGCCGTGCAACGGCGCCACGATCACCGGTCGGCCCTCAAGCGCCTCCCGCAGCCGCTCTTCCACGCGCCGAATCTCGGCCATGCCCGGCAAAAAGACCAGCGCGTCCCCTTCCCGCTCCGCCAGCGCCCGCATGATCACCTCCACCACGTCGCGCTCCCAAAACGCGGCGGGAATGCCCGAATCTCTGCCGCCCAAACCGCCGAATCCCGCCCCGGCCGTGCCCAACGCACCGCTCCGGCGGGATACATACACCGTTTCCACCGGATACGAACGCCCCGGGCTGGTCAATACCGGCGCTCCTCCCAGCAGGGCCGCCACCGGCTCGGCCTCCAGGGTGGCGGACATGACGACGATCCGCAGGTCCTCCCGGAACAGTTCCCTTGCCTGCAGACAGAGCGCGAGGCCAAGGTCCGCATGGAGGCTGCGCTCATGAAACTCGTCAAAAATGACCAGGCCCGCGTCGGAAAGCGCCGGGTCCTCCTGAAGCATCCGCGTGAGCACGCCTTCCGTCACCACTTCAATGCGGGTGCGCGATCCCACCCGCGCATCGGCGCGCACCCGGTAGCCGACCGTTTCGCCGACGGATTCGCCCAGGCTTAGGGCCATAAATTTTGCCGCATGCCTTGCGGCCAGCCGCCGGGGTTCCAGCATGACGATTTTGCGGCCGGCGAGCCAGGGCTCGTCCAGCATGGCCGGCGGCACCCGCGTCGTCTTCCCGGCCCCCGGTTCCGCCACGATGACGGCGCCGCGCCCCGCCGCGAGCGCCGCCTTCACTTCCGGCAGCAGATCGTCAATGGGCAATCGCAAGGTTCCCTGTTCCATCATGACCTCCGAACCTTTCCATCCCGCCGCGCACTCCGCGCGCTCAAAGAACCTTCCAAACGGGTCCGGTTCCTTCCTTCCCGATTGTGATGCATGTTCTGCCCTCATATCAAGGGGAGGTCATCGCCAGTGTTTCATGCAACGGACAGCCCTTACTTTATAAAACGAAAGGGGCAGCCCCGGTTCGGGCGCGTCGCCCGCCGATTCTGCCCCTTTCCAGCCGCATTTCCGCAACGCTTTATTTTTATTGGGGAATCAGGGTGATGGAATCGGGAAAAATGCCGTAGCCGGTGCTGCTGGGGTTCTTCCCCGTCGCCAGAAACTTGAACACTTTCATCCCCGCGCTGCCGAAGGTCACGGTGCCGAGATTGTACTCCTGATACCCGATCGTCGCGCTGTACGGATCGAACACCGGTCTCTGGTTTACCCCGTCGATCGACAGCTGCACCTGCGCCCGGTTGGTTGCCGTGCGCGAGCGCACCCATACCCGGTACGTGCCGGCTTGCGGTACGTCCACCTCAAGCGAGACATAGTCGCCGACCGCGTTGCCCAAATATTTCAGCACCGCGCCGCCGCTGGCGGTGGCGTCGTAGTATACGCCGATCTCATCCCCCGATGAAGCGCTTACGGTCAAGGCCTCCGCTTCGTACATAAGAGGCAGGATCGGGCCGGTCGCCAAATTGTCCCGTCCGTCCGTCAGCCATTCGATGTTGAAGCGGGCGGCGATCATGTTGTTGCCTTTTTCGTACAGCAGCACCACGGTGTTGTCGGGAAGCACCGCCATGTCGGAATAGGCCGCGGAACCGCTGTCCACCTCCTTGCTGTACGTCCAGGACGCCCCTTCGTCATAGCTCACGTCGACCGTCAAGTTGACTCTCTGCGTCGGATGGTCGGGCCGGCTGAACAGCAGCCGGTTGGTTCCCGTGCCGCCCGACGCCTTGGTAAACCGGATCAGGCTCGCGTCGACGGCGCTGAAAGCCTGGATGGCATTGTCAAACCACGGATTCCCCGCCGTCGTCGCTGATGGCGACAATTCGCTTATGCGTTCCGCTTGAGGCGTATCGCCCGTTCACGATGACGTCGCCGTTCGCCAGCTCCACGATGCGCGATTCGTTGATCGGGTAGTTCGCGTCGACCGGCACGTAGCCCCCGGCCTGCCGGGTTGCGCCGTGGTCGTCGCTGTAGATGACCGACACCCCGTACTCCCTTTGCTCGACCGGAAGGGAGATGCCGTGACGGTGCCATACCTGGACAAGCAGCCGGCCGTTCTCCAACTGGATGCCGTGGCCAGGTCCGGGCAAATGGAAGGGCCGCGATTCCGGGTCGCCCGCGAACAGGCTAGTGATTTCCGTAGGGGCGGACCAGGTCAAACCATCGTCGCTGCTTTTTCGGAAAAACACCTGGGAGGAATTGTTGCCGGAATTTTTCGCGTAAAAGAGAAAAATGTCTCCCGTGTCGCGATCGACCACCGGTACGGGATTGGTCCATGATTCATTGTTCGTGCTCGCCTCGATCACCTGGAGCGGTCCCCAGCTCTGCCCCTGATCCGTGCTGCGCCGGAGGACGATATTGTGCGGATCCGCGTCCCCCGGCTGCAATCGTTCTTCGGCAAACGCAAGAATGGTGCCCGCGTTGGTGACGGCCAATCCGGGTATCCGGTATCTGTAGCCGGTCGAGTCCGGATCGAAAACCTCCGTCGCGTAGAAATACGGCGTGTCGGCATAGCTTTTGGCCGGCAAAACCATGGCAACCCCGGAAAAAGCCAGCACCGCGGCAACCAGCGCCCATGCGGTTTTTTCATGCGTTTCCAACCGAGCGACATCGTACGTGCATCCTCCCTTTCCTTTTTTGACTTGATGAAAACACCGGCGGTCAGCCGATGTTTTGCATCCTTGAGCTGAATGCTTCCGGCAGCATCGCGATCGCGTGCGAACGGATGCGGCCGGCCTCCTCTTCCGGGATGCCCCGGTACGGCCACCGGAGCCGCGTACCTACGCGGCACCATCCGCCCACCGCCGCCAGCAGCTTGTCCACCGCCTGGTTGGAGTAGCCTTTCTCCCGGACAAACGGCGCGATATGTTGTTCCATGAACGCACGGATGCGCTGTTCCCAGGAGAGCGCCTCTTGCAGATCGGTCAGCATGAGCCGGTACCAAATCTGGGCGGCCTCCGGATGCAGGCAGGCCACGTTCGAATAGCTGCCGTGGGCGCCCATGGAAATTCCCGTCGCCAGATGATGTCCGGGAACGAAGACGGCCAGGCCCTTCGCGTACCGGTTCATCTCGCGATACCACCGGGCGTCGCCGTCCATCACCTTCAGCCCGATCAAGGAAGGCACGTTTTCTTTCAATCGGGCATAAATCGAGTAGGAGGGGGCGGCTAGCCCCCGTCCTCTCACACCACCTGGCATGCGGGTCCGCACCAGGCGGTTCCGAAGAGTTAACGAAATGCCAAGTAACATTCAAGCATGCTGACCAGCCCTTGCGCCTGAAAATATCGGGTGTCAAGGGCGTTGTTCAGGTTGCGGGACATCTCCCATGGCCCCCGGCGTGAGTTCGCCATCATATGGACGAAGTGTTCCGGTACCCCCAGCGCC
>DATCLN010000004.1:0-18651 GCA_036563895.1 Paenibacillaceae bacterium | reverse complement strand
GCCCTGGAGCGCGGCACGATCGACGGGGTTCACACGGGCGTAAGCTCCATCGTCGAACGCAAACTGTATGAAGTGTTGACGGACATGACCGGCGGGCCGAATTTCCGGATCACGTTCCTCACCCAGATCCTGGCGGCCAGTCCGAAGTTCTGGAACGAGCTGCCGGATGACACCCGTGCGGCGATCCTCGAGGCGGCCAAAGTGGCCAACGAGTTCGGGCGCAAGGACGCCGAGCAAAACGACGCGGAATATACGAAAAAAGTGCAGGAACTCGGCATCAAGCTGACGGAAGTGACCGCCGAAGAAGGACAAAGATTCAAGGAAAAAGTGAAGCCGGTCTATGACAACTACTTGGCTGCGGCCGGAGAGATCGGCCAAAAAATTCTGGATGCCATCGAAGCGGCCAAAAATTGAAGATCCTCACCGCCGAACGGAGCGAGGGCGGTTTGAAGCCTGTCGCTTCCGTTCGGCTCCCTTTCCGCGCAAACGGTTCCATGGTTGAAGCAGAACGCGAATGGAGGGAGCGCATTGAAGCTCCTGGATCGGGGACTCACCGTAATCGAATACATCATCGGCACTTTCATGTTCATCTTGATGATCATCATCTGCTACGACGTCACCGCCCGGGGTCTGTTCAACTCGCCGACGATCTGGGCGAATGAAATTTCGCTCTATTTGCTGCAGGCCATCATCCTGCTCGGGATGGCGGTCAACCTGAGGTACAAGGAACACATCCAGGTCACGTTCCTGATCGCCAACCTGAAACCGACGGCAAAGAAATTCCTGAATACGTTCTATTTGCTTGTGATTCTTGCCTTTTCCGTCGTGGTCATCAAATACGGATACGATTACTTTGCGGCGGCCCTTGAAACGGGACGGCGCTCTTCCACCCTTCTCGAAATTCCGCTGTACATTCCGTACTCCATTATGCCGCTGAGCGGACTGCTGCTCGGCCTGGAAGCCGTCAGGCAAATGATCGTACTCTGGACGAAGAAAGAAGCGTGATCGCATGACGTACATCCTGTTCATGACCCTGGCGCTTCTGGTGATTTTGCTTGCCGGGACGCCCGTCGCGTTCAGCCTTGGCATCGTGGGCATCGGTGCGCTGGTGTTCGCCGACGGCTTTGATTCGCTGAACCAGATGCCGATTGTCATCTACAAGTCCCTGGGCGATTTCATCCTCGTGGCGATCCCGCTGTTCATCCTGATCGGAACGATCCTCGAAAGGGGCAAAATCGGAGAAGCGCTGTACAACCTTGCCTACAAATGGCTCAGCAACATCCGCGGCGGCATCGCGATCACGACCATCGTCGCCTGCGTGTTCATCGCCGCGATCGTCGGCGCCAGCATGTCCGCCATTCTGGCCATCGGCGCCATTGCCATTCCGCAGATGCTGAAACGCGGCTATTCCAAAAGCGTGACCTACGGAACGGTGGCGGTCGGCGCTTCCCTTGGCATCCTGATCCCGCCCAGCGTGCCGATGCTGATCTATTCGTCACTGACGGACGCATCGCCGTCCAAGCTGTTTTTCGCGGGTTACCTGCCCGGGTTCATCGTCGCCATTTTCCTGATGATCTATGCCTATTTCAGAAGCAAAAACGTGGAAAGACAGCCGCTGCCGCCGCTGAAAGAAAGGCTGCAGGCGGTTGTCAAGGAAATCCCCGCCCTGCTCATTCCGTTCCTGATCATCGGCGGGATTTACAGCGGATGGGTCACCCCGACGGAAGTGGCCGCGGTGTGCGCCCTTTACAGCCTGTTGATCGCCATTTACTATTACAAAATTATCGGCTGGAAGGACGTTCCCCGCATCTTTCTGGAAGGCACCCGGACCTCCACGATCATCCTGTCGATCTTTGCGGGCGCGCTGTTCTTCGGGCATGCGCTGACCTATCTGCGGCTTCCGCAGATCATCAGCGACTTTACGCTCAGCCTTGAGATGCCCGCGATCATGATTCTGCTCATCATGATCGCGATTTGGACCGTCATGGGCTTTTTCATGGACGTCATGTCGATTCTGCTGATTACCGTGCCGATTTTTTATCCCGTGGCCATGGCGCTGGGCTATGACCCGATCTGGTTCGGCATCGTGCTCATGATCGTCATGGAAATGGCCGTGCTGACGCCGCCGGTGGGCATGAACCTGTTTGCGATCCAGTCCATCCAGCGGGATGAAAAATTCAACACGATCGTGGTCAGCACCATGCCGGCGATGATGACACTGGTGCTCTGCCTGATCTTGCTGCTGATTTTCCCGCAAATCGTGACAGCCGTGGTCTGACGTTTGCGGCATATTTTTGCAACGGGAAGTGGAAGAAGATGTGCGAATATCAGGGTTTCCCGGTCGCGGACGACCAATTGGCCGTGAAAGAGGACCAATTGTACCTGAAGGGATACCGCTGCCGGGATTGCGGACATGTCATGTTTCCTGCGGCGGAACTGTGCCTGAACTGCTCCAGTGAACAAATTGAAGTAGCTCCGATCGGACGGGAAGGCGAATTGATCGAATATACGATCAGTTATACGGCGCCGGAAGGATTCGAAGCGCCGCTGGTGCAGGCGTTCGTCCGGTTGAAGGAAGGCCCCGAGGTGTTCGCCTTGCTTGATGCGACGGAGGAAGAGATGAAGGAGACGGAGGCCGGCGTTTCCCTGCAGCTTGTCCCCGTCATCCGCGAGGGGCGGATCGTCGGCTGGAGATTCGGCAGGAAGAAAGGGATGGGGTCATGAGCCGCGTTGTCGTGGCCGGCACGGGTTTTCACCCGTTCGGGAAATTTCCGGAGAAGAGCCTGAAACAGCTTTCCAGCGTCGCGATCATGGAGGCATTGCGGGAGGCGCGGATTGAACTTCGGCAGATAGAAGCCGCCTTCGTCGGAAATGCCTTCGCCGGTCTCACCACCGGACAGGAATCGGTCCGCGGACAGGTCATTCTGCGCTCCGTCGGGCTTGACGGGATCCCGGTCATCAATGTGGAGAACGCGTGCGCCAGCGGCTCCACCGCCCTGCATCAGGCCTGGGTTTCCATTCTGGCCGGTTTGTATGAAACGGTCCTTGTGCTTGGAGCGGAAAAATTGTTTGTCGGCAACACGGCCCGGTCGATCCGGGCGATCAGCTCCGCGACTGACGTGGAGACCATGGGATCACGCGGACTGCAATTTACGGCGTTGTATGCGATGAGCGCCAAGCAATATATGAAAAAATACGGTACAACCATTGAAGACATTGCCCTGGTAGCGGTGAAAAACAGCCGCAACGGCAGTCTCAATCCGATTGCCCAGTTCCGCAAGCCGCTCAGCGTTGAGCAGGTGCTGTCTTCAAGGATGATTTCGGAGCCGCTGACGCTGTACATGTGCAGCTCGATCGCGGACGGAGCGGCGGCGGTGGTTCTCATGAGCGAAAGGAAAGCCCGGCAGGTCGGCATCACGACGCCTGTGTATATTCGGGGGTGCCAGGTCATGTCCGGCATCTATCAGCGCCGGGACGGCGATTACCCGCGCAATGCCGTCACCGTGGCGGCGGAGAAAACTTACAGCCAGGCCGGCATTGGACCGAAAGAATTGGATGTCGTGGAAGTGCACGACGCTGCCGCTTCTTCCGAAATCAGCCATCTGGAAAGCCTGGGGCTCGTCCCGCCCGGGACGGGATACGAACATTTGAAAAGGGGACGGTTCAACCTCGACGGGGACTTGCCCGTCAACCCGAGCGGCGGATTGCTCTCGCGCGGCCATCCTGTGGGGGCAACCGGCGTCGCGCAGGTTTGCGAGATCGTCCGTCAATTGAGACAGGAGGCGGGCGAACGCAATATCCGGAACGGGAAAAAGCCGCGAAGCGGTCTGTGCCTGAACACGGGCGGCCGTGTGGACGACGACCGCGCGGCGATTGTCACGACGATTCTTTCCTTGTAACAAGAAACGAAAAGACGAAACCGCATTTGGACCATTCAATGACACATTTAAACGGACAAGAGGAGAGAAGCCATGGAATTGCACGGAAAGATCGCGCTTGTCACCGGAGCCGGACAGGGGATCGGCAAAGCCATCGCGCGGGCGTTGGCGGACGCCGGAGCCCGAGTGGTCGTGAATGACATCCGGGAACCCGATGCGGAAGAATTGCGGCAGGATCCGCCCAACATATTCCGCTATACGGCGAACGTCACCCGCAAGCGGGAAGTGGAGGAGATGTTCCGCTGGGTGAAAGAGAAATTCGGCCGGCTTGACATTCTTGTCAACAACGTGGGCATCATCAGAGACCGATCCATTCTCAAGATGGAAGAAGAAGATTGGGATCAGGTGATTGAAACGAACCTGAAATCCTATTTCCTTTGTTCCCAGCAGGCCGCGTTCCTCATGACGGAACAAAAGTCGGGCCGGATCATCAATATCTCGTCCCGCGCATGGCTCGGCGGTTACGGTCAGGCCAACTATTCGGCTTCCAAGGGCGGCATCATCAGCCTGACCCGCACGCTGGCCATCGAGCTGGCCAAGCACGGCATTACGGTCAATGCCATTGCGCCGGGGTTGATCGATTCGCCGATGTACCAAAGCTTTCGCGATGACGTGAAGGAGCGGCTGCTCAAAATGCAGCCCATGAACCGGATCGGCAAACCGGAAGACGTTGCCTATGCGGTATTGTTTTTCGCATCTGACCGCGCATCCTACATCACCGGTCAGACCCTTTACGTCTGCGGCGGGAAGAGCCTGTTCAGCGGAATCCAGTAAATCCTTTTGATGGGAGATTGCATGTGAAGACGATTGCAGGGCGTTTGTTTTCCTTCAGCGCGGTGACCTTCACCGCGCTTCATTTGGCAGAATCGTGGCTGCATCTTCCCTCGTTGCTGGATTTATTGTCTCTTTTTGGACTGATCATCCTGCTTTGTTTCTTCATCCTGACGAAACCGCGCCGGGCGTTATTGCCGCTTCTTTTGACGGCCGCTGCCGTGTTTGTGCTGTGGCGCAGCACGGGCGGGGACGGACTCGCGGGACGCCTGTATGAAGGATTTCGCCACATGCGGCTGCTGCTTCCGGTCCTGCTCGTCTTTCCGATGTTCAGCTGGGTGCTTAAACTGGAGCCTTATGTGGAATCGACCATGGCTTATGCAGGCAGGCGCCTCAGGAACGGCCGCCAGATGCATTTCGTTCTGTTTGCCGTCACGCAGTTCATCTCTTCCTTTTTAATGATTGGCGCGATCCATTTCATGCATCGGTGGATGCAATCGCTGCTGGAGAAAAAAGCGGGCCTGGAGTGGGAGGAGTTCAAGGGGACCATCGCGCTCAGGGGGTTTGCGCTGGCCACGCTCTGGGTCATCAGCATCCCCAGTTTTTCGTACGTTGTTTCCGTATTTCACGCGAATGTGGCGGTGATGATCGCGCAAGGGCTGTTATTTGCCCTGTTTGGCGTTTGGCTCACGATCCTGATCCAAAGCCGCAAGGATCGCAAATCGGGCATAAAGCCGTCGGAGGAACTGTTTTCGGAACTGAGAACCAGTGAAATGAAATTGGCGGAGCAGCGGACGGACGCGAATGTCCGTGAATTTTTGCTCATCTTTCTGGCTTTGATGGCCGTCATTTTTGCCATGCACGGTTTGACCGGTCTTGCCTTGCTGTATCTGATTCCGATCATTCTGTTTCCGGGCGTCGCTTTCATCTTCATCGCCAAAAAGAAGGGAAAACAATTTGCCGGCGAACTGAAATCCTACCTGGCCCGGGAGTTGCCGAATCGATCGTATGAAATGGGCCTCTTCGTGGCAACGGGGTTGTTCATTCACGCCATGAACACCTCCGGCTGGAGCAGGGCGATCGTCACTTCCATTTACGACGCGACCGATCAACTGCCTTTGGTCAATATTCTTTTTCTGTTGCCCTGGATCATTGTCGGCCTCAGTTTCATGGGACTTACGCCGCTCACCAACATGGTCCTGCTGGGCGGCATCATTCAAAGCATCCATTTGCCCTATCCGCCGGAGCTTGTTGCGTTCTCCATGACCGTCGGGAGCATGATGGGGCATGTGCTCTCGCCGATTACCGTGGCGGCTGTCGTGCTGAGCGCGGCCAACGGAAAAAGCACCTGGTTCAACTCGATTCGCAGCAACTGGGCTTTTGCCCTGCTTTTCTATGCGGCATCTCAGATCTATGTGCAAACCATGCTGCTGATCGGTTAGAATCCGCCCAAACACAGAGGCATGGCATGTCGTGCCTGGGCGGAGGACTTTCTTCGCTGCACGGGTTTACATATACACCCTCACAATGTTCAGGTCGCGCCGCTGGCTCAGGTCGATGAACCGGTCGCCCACTTTCACCAGCGGGTTGAACAGGTCGACGGGGTGGATCATGACGATCTCGCCGATTTCCCCGCTGGTGAGCTCCGCTTTTTTACCGATGAAGTTGGGAAGCATCCGGCGGAGAAAGGTCAGGGTGACGTGCGGGTCCAGCCCGTTGAAACTGAGCTGGTACAGCTCCTTCAGAACGTCGAACAAATCCCTCTTTTGCCGGTACACCCGGGTGGAAATCATGGCGCTGTACACGTCCGCCACGGCGACGATTTTGCCGATGACGTGAATCTGGTCTCCCTTGAGCCCGTACGGGTATCCGCCGCCGTCCACCCGTTCGTGGTGCTGTAGGGCGCCCAGAGCGCTCAAGTGGTCGGGGAACGACGCCTCGATGATTTCGTGTCCGTATTGCGGATGTTTTTTGATGATCTCGAATTCGGCTTCCGTCAGCTTGTCCGGCTTGTTCAGGATTTCCACGGGAATCCGGCACTTGCCGATGTCGTGCAGGAATCCCGCCTTGCCGGCGCGGTACGTGTCTTCCTGGTCCCACCCCAGCCAGCCGGCGATGTAATGGCACAAAATCCCGACCTGGACCGAATGCCGGTAGGTGTACTCGCCCGGATCCCGGAGCGTCAGAAGCAATTGCACGACATCCAGTTCGGAGCGGCATTGTTCGGCCAGGGGGCGGAAGGATTCGTCAACGTCCTGCTCCTTGATGTATCCGTTTTCATAAGCATCCTTGAAGAGCGCTTCGCAGGAACGAACCGTTTCCTGATACACCGGCTGCAGCTTGGAAACGACCGGAGGAACCTCTTCTTCCGGCTCCGGCTGGATGCGGGCGACTTTGACGTAAGAAACGTGATGCTGCAAAAGCCGGGCAATTTCCTTTTTCCCCAGGACCGTTCCTTTGGACAACACCGGTACTCCGTGGAGGTTGAACACGTCTTCGGTCAGGACATCTCCGTCCATCACGTCCGTGATGTGAACGCGCATGTTCGTCACCCCGCCCATGTTTGTCTTGCCGGATGATTGGCAGGACACCAGCGTTGAAATATATTCTACCTTATAATTCCGAATTTTTACATAGCTTAAAGATGAAGAGAACGTAAATTATTAATCCGCCTTAATCCGCCGCAAAAATCTGTCACAACCGCCCGTTGTCCCACGGCAGGCCGGCGCGGTCGGCGCAGGCCGGTGCGCGTTGCCGTTCCCTGCCTGACTTGCTATTATCACGTTATGGGAGGATTTTAAGCCATTTCCGGTGCCGCGGGAGGTTGCCATGAACGAGCAAAATCCGGTCACGGTCACCCTGCTCCATACGAACGATCTGCACAGCGACCTGGAAGCCGCGGCCCGCATCGCGGCTTACGTCAAGGACGTACGGCGAAGCGTTTCCGGCGACCGGCTGCTTCTGGTGGATTGCGGCGATCACATGGACCGGGCCCGGCTGGAAACGGAAGGGACGAAGGGCGAAGTCAACCGCGCCATCCTGGAAGCGACCGGCTACGAGGCCGTGGCGGTCGGCAACAACGAAGGACTCACGTTCACCCGGCCGGAGCTGGACGCCCTGTACAGAGACGTCCCTTTCCCGGTGCTGTGCGCCAATCTCGCGGCGCGTCCGGACGGGAACCCGGAATGGCTGCGCCCCGTGACCGTGGTGCGCAAAGGCGGCGTCCGCTTCGGCCTGGTCGGCCTAACCGCGCCGTTCAGCATGTTTTACGAACCCCTCGGCTGGCGCGTCGACGACCCGTTCGCCGCCGCCCGGGACGCGGTGGAACGCCTGAAGCCGCAGTGTGATGTGATCGTGGTGCTTTCCCACCTCGGCCTGTCCAGCGACGAACGGCTGGCGAGGGAAGTTCCCGGCATCGATTTGATCCTTGGTTCACACACCCATCATCTGCTGGAGCGGCCGGTTCGCGTCGGGAGCACGTACATCTGCGCGGCAGGCAAATCCGGCAGGTACATCGGCCATCTGGAAATCGACTGTCTGCCCGGCGGCGGCGTGTCCGACATCCGCGGCGGCTGCGTGCTGCTGGACGGCCGGCCGGAGGATCCCGAGATTCTCCGCATCATCGGCGAAGCGCGGGAGCGGGCCAGGCTGGCGATGGGCCAGCCGGTGACGAAGCTGGAAGTGCCGCTGGAGCTTCGGCTCCACAGGGAATCCCCGCTGTCCGTGCTCCTGGCGATCGCGCTCCGCCAGGCGACGGGCGCCCAGATCGGCCTGACCAACAACGGCCAGCTGCTGGCCGGTTTGCCGGCGGGCACGGTGACCTGGGAAACCCTGCACGCCATTTGTCCTTCCCCCATCAATCCCGCCCTGATCACGATCCGCGGCAAGCAGCTGAGGCAGGCGCTGGAGGAAAGCCTGCTCCCGGAGTATTACGGCATGAAGTTTCAGGGGTTCGGTTTCCGCGGCGTCGCGCTGGGCGGACTCAGCTTCGACGGCATGGAGGTGGTGGCCGACCTGCGGCAGCCGCCCCGTTACCGGCTGATCGACGTCCGCATCGGGGGAGAGCCCCTCGATGACGGCAGGGAGTACACGGTCGGGACGCTGGACATGTTCACTTTCGGCGTCGGCTACGAAGCCCTCAAGGAAGGCCAGGTGATCCGGTACCTGCTGCCGGAATTCATCCGGGACGTGCTGGCCAAAGCCTTGGGGGATCCCGCGGCGGTCCGCAGTGCGCTAAGGCCCCGCTGGCGGCTTTACGACGAGACCTTCGACCAATAAATGGGAGCGGTCCCTGCAGGGAGAGCGGTCCCTGCGGGGACCGCTTTTTTGCCGCATTTTTGTCGATTCTGACCGTCGAAAGCCAGAGAATAATTGCCAACAATGATGAACATTTTGTGAAAAATGTCTTGTTATTTTCAGAAAAATACCGTACATTAACATTAAACTCCAATTAACGGTAAGCGGTTGACGTATGACATATAATTACTGAAAAGGAAAAATGAACCAACCAGGCAGGATATGAAAAACGGGGGCGCTGGAGGCCATGCGGTTATTGCCGATCTCTGCCTGTCGTTCGGGCATGAGACTCGCCAAAAGCATTTATTCGGATGAAGGTGTGGTGTTGCTGGCCGAAGGTGTGGAACTGACGGACTCCCTGCTGAACCGGCTGAAGGATTTGGGCCTTCAGTTTCTTTACATCCGCGATCCGCGCACGGAAGACATCCGGGTCCGCGAGCCGGTCAGCAGGGAAACGAGACAGCGGGCGATGCACGCCATCAAGCGTACATTCCGCGACTACATCGATCGGCCCGCCCGGCACGCCAACGGCGTCTATCCTTACGTCGGACGGGAAATGCGGGAGGTCATGCGTCTCATCATCGACGATTTGAGCCGAAACCAGGACGCCATGATGATGCTTGTGGACATGCAGACGGTGGACCATTATCTGTATTCGCATTCGCTGAACGTCTGCATCTACGCGACGATGCTCGGACTGGCTTACGGCTATCAGGGCGAGGACCTGATCACCCTCGGTCTGGGGGCGCTGCTTCACGACATTGGTAAGACGCAGATCGACATGCAGGTGCTGCTCAAACCGGGCAAGCTGGACGAGCGGGAACTGAAGGAAATGCGGCGACACGCGGAAATCGGGTATCTGCTCCTGAAGGACGAGCCGAACATCCCGCTCCTTGCGGCGCACTGCGCGCTGCAGCACCACGAGCGGATCGACGGCAGCGGCTATCCCCGCGGGCTTACGGGAGACGAAATTCACGAATACGCCAAGTGGATCGCCATCGTGGATTCCTACGACGCGATGACCAGCCATCGCGTCTACCGCAACACGCTGCTTCCCCACCAGGCGGTGGAAGCCCTCTACGCGGGAAGCGGCACGCTCTACGACACCGAGATGCTGAAAGTGTTCCGCGACAACGTGGCCATCTATCCCGTCGGCATCGGCGTGCGCCTGAGCACCGGACAGGAGGCGGTGGTCGTCGACCTCAACGCGTCCAGCGTGCAGCGCCCCGTCGTCCGGGTCCTGACCGACGAGGAGGGGAACGAGCTTTCCCAGCCGTATGAAGTGGATCTTTCCAAAAACCTGTCCATCGTCATTCGCGAAGTGCTTACGGAAAACACCGGCAGTCGCAGCGGCATGCTTTCTTCCATCTGACAGGCGTCCGCACGGGCGGTTCGGCGGCCGCCTGTTTGCTTTATCCGGCCCTGGCGGGGTACAATGTCATTGCATTCTCGTATTTTTTGTCTGAAGAGGCGATCCACCGACATGCAACCCTTGTCCCAGGCAAAACCGGAGGCGCCTTTCGCGCCTCCTCCGGAGCTTAGGCCGATCACGCCCGAGTACGATCCGTGGGACCCGATCCGGTCCCTTCAGAAATACGGCCGCCACGTCCTGACCAGCGTGGAGCTGACCGTCACCCATCTGTGCAATCTGCGCTGCGAGCATTGCGCCGTGGGCGACACCCTGACGACGCAGGAAGCGCCGCGGCTTCCCATCGATCTGGTGCTTCGCCGCCTGGACGAAGTGGAACATTTGGAGACGATCAGCCTGACGGGCGGCGAGCCGACCTATTCCCGGGAGACGATCGAAAAGGTCATTCTGCCGGTGCTGAAATACGCCAGGGCGCGGGGCGTGCGCACCCAGCTCAATTCCAACGTGACGCTGGATTACGGACGCTACGAAACCATCGCGCCGCATCTGGACGTCATGCACATTTCCTTCAATTACACCGGTCCGGAGGACTTCCGCCGGATCACCTTTGCCCGCTCCGGGAACATGGCCGGCGGGGAGACCGCCGCCCGGATCTACGAGCGGATGATGGACAACGCCCGCCGGCTGGCGGAAGGCGGCCTGTTCGTCTCCGCGGAATCGATGATCAACTACCGCACCTGGCGGCACATGGCGCGGATCCATCGGCTGGTGGTCGAGATGGGCTGCCGCCGGCATGAGGTTCACCCGATGTATCCGAGCGCGTTTGCCGCCGATTTGCCGCTTCTGCCACGGGAGCGGATCCGGAGCGTCATTTTCGATCTGCTCGAGGCGCGGGACCCGAACGTGTGGATGCTGTTCGGCACGCTGCCGTTTTTCGCCTGCAGCGACGACCCGGAAGATCTGCGGCTCATCGCGAAGCTCAGGTCGGCTCCCAACGTGACGGTGCGCAACGACCCGGACGGGCGCTGCCGGGTGAACGTCAACCTGTTCACCGGCAACGTGTACGTGACGGATTTCGCGAAGCTGCCGCCGATCGGAAATATCCGGGAGGAAAAACTGGATGACATGTTCGCGCGCTGGCAGGAGCACCCGCTCCAGCGGGCGGTCGGCTGCCACTGCCCGGAGGCCGGCTGCTGCGGGCCGAACCTGCTGGTGACCGACATGTATTACCGGGGCGTCGATTTCACCCGGCGCAGGGCGAAGCGGGCCTGAAGACGGCATGCGGCCGGCCCGGCCGGCGGAGCGAGAGGGTCTTGCGGGCGGGTGTCGCCGGGGCAGACCGTCCGGTCGGGCCGATGGCGCCAGACCTGACCCGCGGCCGGCCGTGCGCCCGCCGTCCGTCATCCCCCGCGCAATGCAAGGAGGAACCCGGCGGAATTGAACCACGCGGAATTTGAATGGGGCCTGATTTTCTGGAACCTGCTGCTCGTGGCGCTGCTCGTGTTTCTCAACGGCGTTTTCGTGGCCGCCGAGTTTGCGATCGTCAAGGTGCGGCAAAGCCGCCTGGCCCAGCTGTCCGGCGAAGGCCACGTGCTGGCCAGACAGGCCCTTCGCATCAACCGGAAACTGGACGCCTACCTGTCCGCGACCCAGCTGGGCATCACGATGACTTCCCTCGGACTTGGCTGGGTGGGCGAGCCGGCGGTGGACGATCTGATCGTCACCCCGCTTCTGGAGCGTTTCGGCCTTGCCGGCGACAATACGCTGAGCCATTCCGTTTCCTTTATCATCGCCTTCGCCATCGTCACCTTCCTGCACATCGTGTTTGGTGAACTGGCCCCCAAATCCCTGGCGATCCGCCGCACGGAAGGCGTGGCGCTGTGGCTCTCCTGGCCGCTCCACGCGTTCTACCGGCTGTTTCTGCCGGTTATCTGGCTGCTGAATCAAACGGCCAATCTCGTTCTCCGGGGGATCGGGATCGAGCCGGCCAACGAGACCGAAACCGCCCACACGGAAGAGGAAATCCGCATCCTGATGTCCCAAAGCGCCAAAAGCGGCGTGATCGACAAGGAAGAGATGAAGCTTTTCGACAACGTGTTCGAATTTTCCGACCGGGTCGCCCGGGAAGTGATGCTGCCCCGCACCGACATGGACTGCCTCTATCTGAACCGCCCCTTCGATGAGGCTCTCAAGGTGGTCTATGAAACGAGGCACACCCGCTATCCCGTCGCGCTCGCGGACAAGGACCACATCGTCGGCTTCGTGCACATCTCCGACCTGCTGACCGCGGATCCCCGTGAGGAACACGATTTGCGGAAATGGCTTAGGCCGATCCTCACGGTGCCGGAATCCATGGAGATCAGCAAGGTGCTCCGGCTGATGCAGAAGCGCAAGTCCCAGCTGGCCATCGTCATCGACGAATACGGCGGAACGGCGGGGATGCTCACCGCCCAGATGATTCTGGAGGAAATCGTCGGGGAAATCCACGACGAATTCGACGACGATCTGCCGAACGTCATGATCAAGGGCGACGTCATCTCCATCGACGGCCGGATGCTGATCGAGGAAGTGAATGATCTGCTCGGCATCGAGATCGAGGACGAGGAAGTGGATTCCATCGGCGGTTGGCTGTTCCGGCTGCTGGAGGGCAACGTGGAAGTCGGGCGCAGCGTGACGGCGCACGGCTATGTTTTTGAGATCGCGCAGGCCGAAAGGCTTCGCATCCAGCGTATACATGTGACCAAGGCGAAAAGCGCCGAGGCGTCCGACGCGCAGGATCCGGACGCGGGCGATCGGGAGCCGGACCGTGAACGGAACGGCGAACCGGGCTAGAAAGGAGAACAAGGATGTCGTTTCGTTTGCTTCTTGTGCTGGGGCTGGGGCTGCTCTTTCTGTACCTGCTGTTTACCGCGGGAGCCCCGTTTTTGCTGGCGCTCGTATCCGTTATCATTTTCGAGCCGCTGACCCAATATCTGATGAAGCAATTCCGCCTGAACCGGGCCTTGGCCTCGGCGATCTCCGCCACGGTTTTCTCCGGCGCCCTTCTTGGCCTTCTCGGGTTTCTCGGCATGAGGCTGGTGGGCGAACTGATCGCGTTCTGGAGCAGGGTCCCCGCCTACATCCGGGAAATGAACCAGATCGTCCAGGGCTGGGTGGATAGGCTGTCGGAAAACCTCGGCGAGGAAGGCATTCCGCTGGAGAGCGGGGTGGCGAGCCTTGCCAGCGCCCTCGAGAGGCTGGTGGGCACCATCTCGTCCGCCCTGATCAACCTCGCCAAGGCCCTGCCCGACATGCTCATCTTTTTCATCGTCTATCTGGTGGCCGTCTATCTGTTCGCCTACAGCCTGCCGCATATGAAGGCGTCCTTCCTGTCCCTGTTCCACGAGTCGTCGCGGGACCAGATCGACGCCGTCCTCGTCAACCTGCGGAAATCGGTGTTCGGCTTTCTGCGCGCCCAGTTCATCCTGAGCTCCCTGACGTATATCCTTACGTTCGTCGGGCTGCTCATCCTGGACATCGGCTATCCGCTGGCCATCGCGCTGCTGGTGACCATCGTGGACATCCTGCCTGTGCTCGGCACCGGCACGGTGCTCGTTCCCTGGGCGGGTTACCTGATCGTGACCGGCGATTATGTGACGGGTATCGGCCTTTTCCTGCTGTACCTGATCATCACGGTCATCCGGCGCGTCCTCGAGCCGAAAATTTTGGGCGACGCCATCGGCATCAGCGCCCTGGCCGCGCTCATCAGCCTGTATGTCGGCTACAAGCTGATCGGCGTGATCGGCGTGTTCCTCGGCCCGATCGTGGTGATGATTTTCCTGGCGGCCCGCCGGGCCGGCCTGCTCCAGTTCCGCATCAAGGTGGATTGATCCGTCAGGACGCTGGCAGTTTCGGTCACCGCGTCACATTCCCCGGCGCCTTGCGAAGCGCCGGGACTTTTTTTGCCTGTCAAGCCCTGACAAGGTCAATTCGCCCATTTTGCCGCATAGAATATGTCGGAATCGGGGCCCGGGCCGGGCAATGTCCGACAAGCCCGGCCAAGTCCGACCAGGCCCGACCCGATCCGACCAAGCCCGGGCGAAGGCTGGCAAGCCCGGATGGATCCTGGCAAGCCCGACCCGGCCCGGATACAACGACCCGGCCCGACAAGGAGGTATGCATCCGTGCGCGACAACCAGTGGCGGGAATGGGAACCCTATATCGGCCCGTGCGATCCCTGTCCGCCGATCCGCGTCAAGCGTTACAACGTGCCGCCCAACCAGTTCATCGTCTACCAGCCGATGAACCTGCCGCAATTTTCCCTGGATGAGGCGCTGCGCAAGGGGACGCTGTGGCCCGCGCTATACAGCCCCTATCCGTCGAGGCGGACCTGAAGGAGGTTGAGGACATGGCGGACGAAAGGACGGAAAGCCGGGAAGACCGGGAAAAGGGAAGCGCCGCCGGGGGCGCCGGGAATGCCGGCGGGAGCGCAGCCGGAAGCGCCGCCTGGAACGCCGCCGGAGCCGCAGGGGTCGCCGGGGACAGCGGAGGAGACACGGAAGCGGTGCGGGGCGGAGACGCGTACCGGCGCGATCTGCTGGAACTGCAAAAGGTCGATTTTGCGCTCGTGGAACTCTCGCTGTATCTCAACACCCATCCGTCGGATCTGGAGGCGATCCGGCAGTTTAACCGGCTGGCGCAGCAGCGCGCCCGGATCGCCGGCGAATTCGAGATGAAATACGGGCCGCTCATGCAGTTCGGCCACAGCTATTCCCGCTATCCCTGGCAGTGGCCCAATACGCCCTGGCCATGGCAGGTATGAGGAGGGGCGCCGAATGTGGATTTATGAAAAGAAACTGCAATACCCGGTAAAGGTCAGCAAGTGCGATCCGCGCATGGCGAAGTTTCTGATCGAACAATACGGCGGAGCCGACGGCGAGCTCTCGGCGGCGCTGCGCTATCTGAACCAGCGATACTCGATCCCCGACAAGGTGATCGGTCTGCTGACCGACATCGGGACGGAGGAGTTCGCCCACCTCGAGATGATCGCCACCATGGTCTACAAGCTGACCAAGGACGCGACGCCGGAACAGCTGGAGGCGGCCGGGCTCGGCGCCCATTTCGCGAACCACGACAACGCGCTGTTTTACAACAATGCGGCGGGGGTGCCCTGGACGGCGGCCTACATTCAGGCGAAAGGCGATCCCATAGCCGACCTTTACGAAGACATTGCGGCGGAGGAAAAAGCGCGGGCGACCTACCAGTGGCTCATTGACATGACCGACGACCCGGATTTGCAGGACGGGCTGAAGTTCCTTCGGGAACGGGAAGTAGTGCATGCCTTGCGCTTCCGGGAAGCGGTGGAGATGCTGAAGGCGGAGCGGGACCACAAGAAGGCGTATCTGCCGGTGACGCATTTCTGAGGTTTAGGCAGGAGCGTACCGGTCCCCTTCTTTGGTGATTGCTGCGGTCAGTCTCATGCTATTTCCCCCTTAAAAACCGGCGGCGAGCTTTCGGCGGCGCTGCGCTATCTGAACCAGCGGTACTCGATCCCGACAAGAACTCGAAAGATTTGGTGGATTGCGGCGTGTTTGCCTACCGCTTGTAAGGAATGCGGCGAGCCGCGGACCGGCGCGTTCCCGGGGATGGACGGCAGAGCCCTCGGCCACATGGTCGAGGGCCTTTTTTGAAGCAGCAGCTAGTACGGCTCTCCTTGACGGAGGCAACCCGCGGATGACGGTGTGCCGACCGTCGCGTGTGCTCGCCCCGAATTTTTATGGACATATAGTCCGTTGCAAGCCGAAAAACCGCACTGCGGAAAACGTAACGGACATATAGTCCGTTACAGCGTTTGAACTTCATGGAGAAAACGGTTTCGCAATCAAAGCCCCGCCGCTAACGGACCAGATGTCCGTTGGATTTTGAAAAACCGCTCCCGGCCGTTTGTAACGGACGATATGTCCGTAACGGCGATCGGATTCCCTTCCGGACAGCCTGGGGCGATCCTCCCCGGAAAGGGCCTGATCTTCTACGCGGTCGGGAACCCGGGAAATGGGCAAACGCTCCTTGCTTTTGCGCTTTTGCGCGAAATTTGCCGCGGACCGGCGGCGCTCCCGGGGGCGGCGGGCGGCTCACGCGGGTGAGAAGACCCCCGCTTCGCCGCTTTCTTCTTCGCCGGCGGCCTTCGCGCAGGTGGAGAGAAGGCTGGCCTTGGCCAGAACATCCCGGAACGACATGGAGAAAAACCGGGGTTCCTTCAGCCCGTTCACATGCCCGACCGCCGCCGAAACGGTCACGCGGTTGATGCTCAGTGGGCGGGAAATCGTCCGAATGAACCGGTCCACCGTCTCCTCTTCCGCGTTGGAGATCATGACAAATTCGTCTCCGCCATAGCGGCAAAGGTAGTCCCGGGATTCCTTCGCCCACCTGGCCATCCTGCGGGCGAACGCCAGGATCACGTCGTCGCCGAACGGGTGGCCATATCGCTTGTTGATTTCCCGGAAGCCGTTCAAATCCACAAACAGCAGGTGAAAGGGCTGTTTCTTTTCAAGCAGCGCTTCGCCGATCGCCCGGATATAGGGCTCACGATAGAGGCCGGTCAGGGGGTCCAGCAGCTCGGAAAGTTTGATCCGGATCGCTTCCCGGGTAACCATCCCGGCCAGGGTGTTCCCGTCCCGGATCAGAAGGCGTCCGATCCGGTGCCGTTCCATGATTTTGAGCGCGTCCCAGATGAACACGCCGGGCGAAACCGTGACGGGATCGGGGGTCATTGCGTCCGCCACGATCCGGTTGGGGTGCGCCGAACGCACGTCGCGGGACGTGAGAATGCCCACGACCGCGCCGTGATCCACAACGACCAGCGTGTCCGTCCCTTGTCCGTTCATGAGTTCCGCCGCGCGGTACACGCTCTTTTCCGGCGAAATCGTATGTATGGGACCCGAGATCAGTTCGCCCACCCTCATCTCAAATTCACCTCCCGCCGCACCGAAACGGTGATTTTCAGTTCCGCCCGCAGCACCATGGTGTCCAGCAGGAGGTGCTCCGCCTCTTCCAGGACGATTTTCATGAAAAGGTCATGATCCAGCATCTGCAGCACCGAGTTTCGCACGAGCACGGCCTCGATTTTGGGGTGGTCCAGCCTCAGCAGCGTGAATTGTTCCGGCGACAATGCCTCCGCCATGCGTCTTGCGGCTTCCGGACCGATGGGCGCCTTTCTTCCTATAATCAGCAGATCCAGCATGGGCGGAACTTCGAACTCGGATATTTTCAGGTCAAGGGTCGCTTTGCGGGAATACAGGTTCTTGTCGCTCATCCGGCGAAACCCTCCAACATTCCGTCCGGAGCCGGATTCCGAAAGGAAAGGGCTACTCCGGAAATGGAAGAGTAGCCCTTGACCTCCGAGCGGAAATACGTGTCGGTTGTCCTGCCATTCGATCCCAATGGGCTTTTGGTTTTGGGCCTTCAAGCCTATGATACAATACTATACGACATTCGTCATATGGGGCCAAAATCCTGCAGGACCATTTACATTTTTCATTACGGCGTCTGTTTTTGCCGGTACAGCCACAGGGCGTATTCTACCGGCCGCGATATGGCCCTCCGGTAGGCCGCACGGTCGCCGGAGCGGATGAACACCTCGCGGGCCGGCTTCGGGTTGACTTCCAGCAGCCAGACGCGGCCCGCGCGGTCAATGGCGAGGTCCAGGGCAAGCTCGCACAGGTCGCCAAACGAGGCTTCCAGCGTTCGGGCGACGGCGACGCCAAACCATTCCGCCGTTTCGCGCACCCGGGCGATTTTGCCCTCGTGGCCGATCCAGCGCTTGAGCAGCGCGTTCATCGGAACCGCCTGCCCGCCGCCGTGCAGGTTCGAGGTGACGCTGCCCGCGGGACCGATCCGGCCGGCGCAGCCCGTGACCTGCCACTGGCCGCTGCCGTTTTTTTGCACCAGCATCCGGTAGTCGTGCACGCGGCCGCCGTCCAGCTCGGTGCGGATGCCCTGCTGGACGATGTACCGGTCTCCCTGCGCCGTCCATCTTCGCAGCGCGGCGGGCAGCATTTGCCGGCGGACGCGCCGGGCGGGCACGATGCGCCGCGAGCGGTTGCGCCCCTGCAGCATGAAGTCGCCGTCCGGCAGCCGGACGATGCGCAGCACGCCTCTTCCTCCGGTGCCGTTTACGGGCTTGACGAAAACCAGCGGGAAACGCTTGAGGAGAAGAAGGGCGTCCTGCGGAGACCGGTACGCTCGGGTGAGCGGCAGATGCATCCGGAACGCCGGAAACTTCCCCAGGGTCCGGTACAC
>DATCLN010000003.1:0-6451 GCA_036563895.1 Paenibacillaceae bacterium | reverse complement strand
CCTTTTTCTGTTTCCCCAGATCAAGGAGTTGTCGGTACAGCTGAAGCATGAGGCGAAGCGATTCGATCAGTTCGCGCGCGGCCACGGAAATCCCCCGTTTGCGTTATTCTAACAGGAAAGGAAGCAGCTTCTCCGCGATTTTTCCCGACTCCACATAATAGGTGCCGGACGCGACTTCCTGTCTCAGCGCTTCGATTTTCCGGATACGCTCCGTTTGCTGCGCCTCCCGGGCGTCGAGCAGGCGTTTCGCTTCCTCGGAAATATGCACTTCATCCACGCGCTTTCTGTCCGGAATTCCTTCGATGCGGCGGCTCGTCACGCTTCCGTAGGTCTGCCGCATGCCGATGCTTCGCGTTTCGTCGATCTTCATCGGTCCATTCACTCCCAAAAAAAAGAACCGACAATCCTTACCTGTATTATCGGTTCATGTAATTTAAATATTTATAGCTTTTTTCAGCAGTCAGCGATTCCGCAGCCGGTCCGAGATATGGTACGTATCGTCGCGGGAAGCAGCGCCCGACTCCTTCCGGGCAACCGGAATTTGGGGAGCCGCGGCTTGCTTGACTTCCTTCGCCAGCCGCCTGCGGCAGGAATCGCACAGGGTGCCCTCGCGGATCGGCGCGCCGCAAACCTCACAGGCGATCACGAGATTCGGAGCTTGCATAATCGAAATGCGGCCCTCGCGAATCCAACGCGTAATCTGTTTGACGCTGACCCCGGTGGCCTCCGACAATTCGTTCAGCGTAAGTCCCGGATGTTCTCTCAAAAACTCCACAACACGTTCGTATTCCTTCTCCAGTTCCTGATGACAGTTGAAACAAAGATTACGCACTGTCCTCGAGAAAAGCTTCCCACAACGGGGGCAATAATCCAGACTCATCGTTGGCACCCCCTCCGCCGCCTTTTGGCAGCAATTTGGTGGACTAGTTGAAACAGGTAATTTTTTCCCTATCCTATTATAACCGACACTTAGAAAGCTTGTAAAATGTAAAATCCATGAATGAGCCGCCTATTCTATTCTATCAGAAAAAGATCACATTCCCGTTCTCCCGGTCCATTTGAAACCGGATCCCGAATGTTTCAGCCATGATCCCCAGGGGCAGCCACACCTCCCCGTCACGCTCGAAAGGCCGGGCCGTCGGAAAGACGACCTCGGCTTCCCCGAATGACACCTTCAGCCGGATGTCGGGCACATGGCCCAGTGCGTGCTGCATCCGGCGCATGAGTCCTTCCGCATCCGCGTCCGGCGACCCGGCGTTGACCCTGTACACAACCCGTTGTCCGCGTTTGTTGATCCCTTCCTTGGTGGAAAACACCAGCTCGATGCCCGCTTCTTCGGACAGCAGCAGCAGGTCCTCATTGTACGCGCCGTAAGGAAAGGCCAGAATGCCGGTCCGGTTGCCGAGCTCCTCCCGCAGGCGCCGCTCCGCCGCGGTCAGGTCGTCCAGCACCCTTTGCCGGTATTCGTCCGGGGTTTCCCTTCGGTTTTTGTCTTTCAGGTAGAGCCGATGGGCCAGAGCCGGCTTCAGGCGTCCGGATTTGTTCACGGGCTTGTATTCGTGGGACTGGTACGAATGGCTGTAGAAGCTCATGCCGTACGCCTGCATCTCCCGCATTTGGTCCCAGGTCAGCTTGGGTATGCCGTAAGGCTCGTCAATCCACTTCACGATCAGGAAATTGGCGGCCGGAAATCCCAGTTCCTTCAGCACCGGAAACGCCAGGGTGTAAAAAGACTCGTATCCGTCGTCAAACGTAATCAGCACCGCATTGGGAGGAACCGGCGCCCCGCGCACCATGAAATCGGCAAATTCCTGCATCCCGATTACGTTGAACCGGTTGGCGGCGAGGAGCTCCATCTGCCTCCGGAACTCGGACACGGGAAGCCCGTCGCGCTTCTCCGGACTTTCGACGATATGATGATACATGAGGACGATGACCCGGTCGCGGTAATAGACGGGGTTAAAGGCGATCTCCCGGTCCGCTTCCGGATCCGGGGAAAGCATCAACCGCCTGGCAGCGGGATCGTAGCTCGCTTGAAGTCCCCAAAGCGCCAAAGCATCCGCGGTGACGAAATAATGCTTGCCGTCGTACATGACGTCCAGCCGCTGCCGCGTTCCGTCCATCCACCCATCCATTGGCCGCGCTTTTCCGACAAACGTGACATACGGTCCAAGAAGGAACAACAGCAGCGGAACGATCGGCAGCAGCTTCCACGACAACCGCAGCGTTCTCCCGACATGGTAATTCACTTCGACCGACTGCATGAAACGCTTCTCTCTCCCGGAACGCAATTCTGGCTGCGTTTTCTATCAGTATAGCGGATGCCGACCAAACTGGCCATTCATTTTGTCACACCCAACGGACATATGGTCCGTTAGAAGCCGAAAATTGGATATGCTGGAATTCTAACGGACATACCGTCCGTTTAGGACTGTCTTGACCGTTGTTGTAAACGTTTTCTATCAACTTCCGATCGCTCCAACGGACTGAATGTCCGTTAGAATTTGGCGGAATTGTTTTTCCATTTTCTAACGGAACAAATGTCCGTTAGGCTTTGGTGCACTACCGGCAAAATCCGCCTGATAGGTTCTATACCTCCGGTTGCCGCCAGCCACATGCAAATGGCCCGATTCGACCATGCAGTTCAACAACCGTCGGGCGTGGCGATCGGTAATTCGCAAATGGTCAGCCAGTTCCGATGCGGAAAAAGGCCGAAGCACTCTCCGGGCGAAGCGCAGGGTTTCCGCTTCCGCGCTGCTGAGCCCGGACGGGACGGAAAAAGAAATGAACCTTCCCACGAACGCAAGGATCAGCTGCCTGCATTTCTCCGGTTCATCCTGGATGGACAGATAAGCGATCGGCAACAGCACCCATCCGTCCAAGGCCAGCAGGCAATGCCGCCAGCAAAGATCCTTGAACCGTTTGACATCCAGATCCCTGGCGTGGGAGCCGTAGCCCTGGATTTCGATGCCTCCCTTGGCCCCGCCCGGCATGTATGCCAGATCCAGATACCGGTATCCGCCGTGAAAGTCCCGCACCTCCCACTCCGCATGCAGATGGTCAAAATTGCCGATCGCCGGGAACCAGACATGGCGCAAAAATTCCACGGTGCCGTGCCCAAGGCCCTTCTCGAGCAGCTCTCTTCTCCGGCGGTTTTTCTCCCCGGCGATCTGCCCGTTCAGCCACGCCTCGTACATCTTGTCAAATCCGTCCATGGCTTCCTGTCTCCTTTCCCGCCAAAAAAAAACCGCTCCGACGCAACGAATCGAAGCGGCGTGTGCTTCACGGCCGAAACGACTGTATTCGGTTGCCAATTATTGTAGCCCAAAACCTTTGCCCGCGCAATTGTCCCCCGCCCCCGGCACGCCGCACCTCCGCATCGAAAGCATGACTTTGCCCGGAAAACGAGGCTGTCCGCCGGTTTTTCACGATCTCGCCCAAGTCAGGCCAAACAGCTCAAATCCTCCGCCCAACGCGCATTTCAAAACCCGCGACGCTTCGTTCATGGTGCTGCCGGTGGTATAAACGTCGTCCACGATCAGGATGCGGCGAAAAGGTCGCGTGCCGTTCCCGTTGACAGGCGGATTCCGGTCATTCTCGTTGACCGCCAGATTCCGGTCGTTCCCGTTGACCGACAGATTCCGGTCGTTCCCGTCGACCGGCGGATTCCGCCCGAAGCCGGCGGCGGATGACGGACGGCGGGCGCAAGCGGCAACGGAAAGCGCGCGACGGACAAGCACAGCGGCGAGAACAGGATCGGGCGCAAAAATGCCCCGGACATCCGTCAGCCGTTCGCTGCGCGATTTGAAGCTCATCTTTTCGGTGTGGCGAATCCGGCGGAGCAGCGGAGCAAAGGGAATGCCGTACCAGCTGGCCAGCCGCCGGGCCATGCTTTCCGCCTGATTGAACCCGCGTTCCGCCAGCCGCTCATTCGACAGCGGCACCGCGGTCACCATGCCGAACGCCATCCCGGGTTCGGAAAAACCCAGCTCGGCCGCCATCCGTTCCAGCGCGCCGGCGAGCATCGCCGCCAGCACCGGTTCCAGCCGCTCCGCGCCGCGATACTTGTAAAGGGCCAGCCATTCGCGCATCATCTCGTCGTAACGGACCGCGCTCCGGGAGATGACAAAATGCGTTTCGCGCCGGCGGCGGCAGTCCTCGCACCGTTCCGGGCGTCCGCAAACCCGGCATAGCGGAGCGTGAATCCATGGGATGCGGTCCGCGCAATCCGGACAAAGGGCGCCCAGCTCCCGGCGTGGCTGCCCCAGGGCGACGGGCAGCGGCAAGGCGGACGGCCGGAAAGCGCGCCGGCACACCGGGCACTGCGCAGGCTCAGCCCGCAGCCAACGGCTCCAGTCAAGATTGCGGAGACGGCGCAATACCTTCAACCCGTCTCTCCCTCCCAAGAGAACGCGCAAGATATCCCTTTTTCCGGGCCAGGCGGTTCATGCCGCGGATGTGGCGGATCGCCCGGCGCTGAGCCGATGTCATGTGCCTCCCGGCAAACATTACCCGCCCGTCCGGCGCCTCCGCGGAACGGCCCGCCCTGCCGGCCATCTGCACCAGCGCGGTTTCGTCAAACATGGCATTGTCGGCGTCCAGGATGAACACGTCGCTGCGCGGCACCGTCACGCCCCGCTCCAGGATGGTGGTGGCCACCAGCAGGCGCACCTCGCGGTTCCGAAACGCCTGGACCTTGCTCCCGCGGTCCGCATCCCGGGAGGAAGTGCCCGCGATTTGGCCGGCTTCAAGCCCCAGTTCGGACGCGTGCCTTCGCAAAAGCTCCGCAAACGCCTCCGCCTGGCGCACATACGGCACAAACACGAACACGCTGCTTCCTGCCGCCACGGACCTCCGCAAAGCCCGAACAAGACGGGCCGGCAGGCGCCCCGTCCGCAGCATGCGGGAAAGTTCGGGCAGCCGCAGCCGGCGGGGTTCCGGCAGGGGGAATCCGTGGTATCGAACCGGCACCCTTGCGCAAGGCAGCTGTCCTCTCCGCACGTCGCGCTGCAGCGTATGCGGCGGCGTGGCGGTGAGCAGTACCGTGACGCCGTCCGGCCGGCGGGCTTTGTCCGCCGCGAACTGCAGCATCGGATCGCCGTGAAAGGGAAAGGCGTCCAGTTCGTCGATCAGCACCAGATCGAACGCTTCCTGGTACCGGAGCAGCTGGTGCGTGGTGGCCAGCGTCAGCGGCGCGATGCGCTTGCGGCCGGGGCTGCCACCGTAACGGACGGAAAGGATGTCTTCGCCGAAAGCGCGGGCCAGCCGGGGCGCCAGTTCCAGCACCACGTCCCTCCTCGGCGTGGCTACGAGCGCCCGGCCGCCAGCCGAAAGCACCGCGTCGAGGAGCGGAAAAATCATTTCCGTCTTGCCCGCTCCGGTGACCGCCCACAGCAGGAAGCGCCGGTCTGTTTCGAACCGTCCCGCCGGTCGCCCCAGATTCCCGCGGATGAAGGCCAGCGCCTGCGCCGACGCCTCCCTCTGGGCGGGGCTCAGTTTCCACCGGTCCAAAAGCGGCTTCAGGCTTCCTTCGGGAAAGTCCAGCCGGCCTGCCCTTCGCTCCGGACGGCCGATGATCAACAGTTCGCATTCCCGGCAGCGCCCCATGGTGAGACACGTTTCGCATACAGCGCAGACACGGCCGCATGCGGCGCAGGGTGACCGCCGCATGTTTTCCTCTCCGCTGCCGCAGCGGCGGCAGCGAAGGGATTCGTTCCGCGCCCTCCGCCCGGTCAACCGGTAAAACAACACCTGTAATCGACCCGGCAGCGGAGGGGAAAGGATTCCTCCCGTCAGGATGCGGGGTCCCGCCGGGGTGCGCGGTCCCGCTGGGACGCGGGGCTTAAGCGCCGCCCGAAGCTCCACCCGCCTGAGCAGACTGGCCGTCTGAACCGCCAAGAGCCATTCTTCCCGCTTCATTTCCGTAAGCTCGTCCGCAAAAACCCGCTGCGCTTCCTCCGGCAGCAGCGACTGACCGGCCAGACATTCCGCGGCCCGGCGGGCGAGCCGCCCGAGCCGCCGGCCTAAATCCCGGCGAATCCCCTCGCCTTCTTCCCATCGTTGCCCGGCCGGCGTCATCATCACCGCGCCTCGCGGAAGCGGCGGCTCGGCTGCAAAAGGGAAACCGGCCGGGACGCCGGAGTGAAAATCCGGACGCATCTTCGCCGCCTCGTCCGCCGCTCTGCGGCAGACGTCGGCCGCCTCCTTCAAGAGAATCAGCACCTCCTCGTCCGTCCCGGCTTTCCGCATCTCATTCCGCCCGGCCGCTGCCCGCTCCTCAAGCCACGCCCCGGCGGCCTCCGCCACGCCCAGCGGCAGCGGCTCGCCCAGCACCGCCAACCGCAAACCGCCCATTTCCGCCATATCCATTCCATCCTGTCCCCGTTCCCCTCCTTCCTCCAGCACGCCGCGGCGAAACACGGGATCCAGCCAAAACCGCCTGTCCGCCTCC
>DATCLN010000002.1:0-8856 GCA_036563895.1 Paenibacillaceae bacterium | reverse complement strand
CATAGGGACGATCAAACCAGAAGAGGAAAAGCTTAAAGCGTTTCTGCTGACTTAGTTTCAATTCCTCATAGGGACGATCAAACCTGAAAGCGGTCCAGACGATCATGAAGCCCGTGCTTGTTTCAATTCCTCATAGGGACGATCAAACCTCGTTGTCGGTGTCGGCCACATCTTCACCACATCGTTGTTTCAATTCCTCATAGGGACGATCAAACCCCCCAAAATGCCGCGATGTTACAACGTTAACTGAATATCAATTGACCAATCCGGATTAAGTTGTAATTTCATATTATCACAATAAACCATTGTTGCCATAAGATTTTTTCAGGCCTTCGGTTTGTCGTCGACCCCTCGGGATTATTGCACTATTGAAGGTCGACGACAAATCGAATACATCATCATAAATGAGTCATTCAGATCACACACCCTCACTTACCTCCCAATCGTCCAAATTTCCACCTTACTTACTCCCCAGTACCTTCAAAGTCCGAATCAATTCCTCCGGCTCCACGTCAGACCGGCCGGCGTTCACCCGGGGCGCCACCTTGTCCTTTCGCGATGCGAGTCCGTGCTTGACGCTGAACATAATCTTGATGCCGGCTTCGCGGGTGATGTGCACCAATTCCTCCGTATGGTAGCCGTACGGGAAAGCCATCATCCGCAGCTCGTTGCCGAGTTCCTCCGACAGCCTTTTTTCCGCCAGCAAGAGATCGTCCAGCACCCGCTTCCGGTACTCTCTCGCCGTCTCGCGCCGGCCTTTGTCCTCCAGGTACTGCCGGCCCGTGAGCGGCACCTCCTTGCCGGAAGCGTCGGCTTTCTTCGCATGCAGATCGTATGTATGGTTCATGAATGCGATGCCGTCCTGTTGCATCTCCCGCATCTGGTCCCAGGTGAGCTTCTTGATGCCGGGCTTGTTGCGCTGGTCGACGCCGGACACGATGACAAAATTGATCGCGGGGTAGCCGAACTTTTTCAGGATCGGATAGGCCAGTTCGTAAAAAGAAGCGTACCCGTCGTCGAACGTCAGCAACACCGCGTTGTCCGGCACCTTGGCGCCTTCCAGCATGAACGCGGCGTACTTCTCCGCGCTGATCACCTGGAAACCGTTCTCGGCCAGAAGTTCCATCTGCCGCTCGAATTGCCGGGGCGACAGGATGTCCCCTCTCTCGGGTTTCTCCTGCAGGTGGTGGTACATCAGCACCGCCACCCGGTCGGAGTAATACACGACGGAAGGCCGCGGACGTTTCGCCTGCGCCGCCGGCGATGACGGCGACACTTCCGCCTCCGCCTTCGCCCCTCCCGGACCGCCGCCCTGGTCAAGGTGACGAACGACGGCATCCCTTGATCCGGGCCAGTTGGCTCCACGGCTTGCCGTCTTCCCGTCCTTAATCGGCGCAAAGAGGAGCGACAGCACCATGACGGCGGTCGCTCCCGACGCGATCGTCCATGATCGAAACAGGTGCATGCTGTTTTTGGTTCTCCTCCCCGGAATGCACAAGCGCCGGTCAGCAAAACGGGAAACGGCTTGCGGACCAGTCAGCTTGTCTTTGAATCGATAAATTTATTGGGTCCTTCGGCTTAGAAAAGTTAATAAAATCTTCCAAATCACCCATGAAATTGGTCCTATTCTCTCAAACTCACCTCCCAATATATCGCGAGATTGAAAGCTTGTAAATCCTTTAAATTCAACAAAAAACCCCGGCCGGTTCTCCCTGCCGGGGAAGTTTCCTTTTTACACCTCTCGGCCCTGATCCGAGCCGTCCGAATAACCCTTTTCCCGGACGTCCCGCAGCAGCTTCTCCCGCCCGCCGCGCTCCGCCTGTTCCGCCGTCAGCCGGGAGGGCATGGACGTAAACGCCTCCCGGTCCATCTCCCACAGCTCAAGCGCTTTGCGGTTCCGGTACTGCAGGATCGGGTCCGGCTCCGTGCCGTGCGACAGCAGGGCGAACGGCGCCTCGAACAGCGCTTCCGCCTCTTTCCCCGGCGGGGGCTCCGGATCCAGAAGCTTCCGTCCCGTCACCCGTTCATAGCTTTCGATCAGCAGTGGCCAGTTGTTCGTGCATGGTCTCCTGATTCACTCCGGATTCACTCCGCCCTTTCCGACACCACGGTGAACCTCGCGCCTACATGCCGCGGCTGTTCGATCTCGTCCACTACGGCGACGGCAAAATCCTCGCAGCTGACGTAGCTTTCCCCTTTGGAATTGAAGAGAAGCCGATCCTTGTCGATCCGGTACTTCCCCGTCCGCTTGCCCGGCTTGAACAGCGCCGACGGGCTGATGAACGTCCAGGAAATCCTTTCCGTTTCGCGCAGGATGCGCAGATATTCCGCTATGTTGCGGGCCGTCTCCAGATACGCCCTGGGAAAATCGGGCGTATCCAGCAGCCGCGTGGTTTCCGCCTCGTCCACGTACAGGCTGCCTGCCCCGCCGACCACAATCAGCCGGGTGCCGGTAGCGTTCCGCAAGATCCCGATGAGATGGCGGCAAACCTCCACGTGCTGATGTTTGGTTAGAATGGAAAAGAAAAGGAAAGGAGCGAACGCGCGTGAAGCCGGATTTTGTGTTTGTGGGGGGGACTTTGCGGTCGATTTTGTGAACACGCGGGTGTGCGTCCGGGGCGTGCGCGTGGAGCTGCTGCACAGTCTGGAGGATGTGGCGGCGTGGCTGGAACGGGCCGGCAAAAGGGAAGCCTTGACGGACGGCATCGACACCCTCGCGCCCGACAAGCGTCGCGAGGTCTACCTCCGAATCATGGAACTGAGGGACCGGATGGAAGAAGTTTTTGCCGCCATGGTAAAAGGAGAGGATCTTCCCGGGGGGTTTGTGGACTATTTGAATGGGCAGCTGGAGAGCTATGCCGGCCATGACCGGCTGGTCAGGCAAGGAACGTCCTGGGCGGTGGAAAGGCGATATCCGGCCGCGCATTTGCCCGCCCTGTTCCTTGAGGAAACGGCGCGGTTTGTGGCGTCCATGGACCCGAAGCGGCTAAAGGCCTGCGAAAACAAGGCGTGCATCCTATACTTCTACGATACGAGCCGCAACCGGCAGCGGCGCTGGTGCAGCATGGACACCTGCGGCAACCGGATGAAGGCGAGCCGGCACTATCACCGCCGCAAGGCGCACCGCCCGCTTTAGCCGGGGATGCGGTACTTCATAAGGATTCCGGCGATTTCCCGGTTTTCGTGATCCGTCACGGTTTTCAGGCCGAACGGCCGGAACCCGAGCTTGTGATACAGAAGCAGCGCTCCCGTGTTCACGTTGTGGCACACCAGCCGGACTTCCCGCACGCCCAGCTCGTCCCTGGCCCGCCGGATCATCGTTTCAACCAGAAATTTTCCCGCCCCCTGCCCCCGATGCTTCGGGCTGACGATCACGTTGCCGATCCAGCAGCTTTCACCCTCCGCCAGGTCGTACGCGTTGGCGTATGCGACGATCTCGCCGTCCCTGAGCACCACCGTCGGAATGAGGCGCTTCGAGGCCACTTCGTACAGCATTTCGGCGCTGAACGGATAGCTTCCCTTCGGATACATGAAAAACGCCTCCCGGCGATCCCCGGGAAACGCCGCGATCCGCTCGAAATCTTCCCTTTTCGCATCCCTGGACCCGTACATGCCCATCCCTTTCGCCATCTCCTTCGGCCGCAGACCGGTGCCGCCGGCCGGTCCCCATCGTCCTGCGATCCGCACATGTCCGGCACATACTCTCTTCTTCGGAAGAATGCCAGTTCCTTCCGCAGTCCGCCATTTCCCGCATACAAAAAAGCCGTTCCGTCCGGGTCTGTTGGAGAAGGAAGCATTTGTGATCATTGCGAACCGCCAGATTGATGGCCCGGGACTCGGAATCCGTCAGCTCCCGCAAGATCCAGTATCCCGGCAAATATTTGGAATAATCCGGGGCGGCGCCGGATCCGGTTGCTCTTCCACGATGACGAACGTAACCGCGTCCACGACTTCCCCGTTGTCCATCGTCACCGGCACGACCGCCGGACGGCAGATCCCGGCGTAACTCCCTTCGCGGACATCCAGATACCTAGCCATCGCGTCCGCAGGCATACGGTAAAGTTCGCCTTCCGTCACACCTCCCGTTTCCAGCTTGTCTGCCCGGCCTCCATTGGGGGGATGCCGGGTGAATTGCAAATTGCATCCGCAAACCGTTCCTCTCCCGATCGCGTCGCCAAACCATTTCTCCGCAAGGGCTTTTTTAAATCGCGCGTCGTCCGTGCAATGGCCATAAGCAAAATACGGCAAACTCCGCTTCCGCATCATCCTGTACAGCTTCCATTCGCCGTACGGGATGGCGGAACCAGTGCCAAACCGGTCCGACACGTAAACCAGCACGTCCACTTCGCCGCGATCCGTGAGCGCCTTCGTCTCCACCCGCTCGTAGAGATTGCGCGGATCGCCGGGGCCGTAATAGTCTTCCAGATCATCGATGTGCGCCAGCGTATCCCTGTCGACCCGATAGATTTCCCCGCACACCATGCCCGGTCCCTTCGTGATCGCAGGATATCCCCGGCCGGTGTCCACCAGCGATCCCGAAACCCAGGCCACCAACGACTCGCAAGGCGAAGCGTCGAGCAGCCCGTGATTGATTTCTCCCCTTCGGAGCGTTCCGTAAACAAAAAGTCTGTAATCCATAAGGCCTTCTCCTTTGTTGATCCGATCGGACAAATGACCAATCAAAATAAGCGTCGCCCCCTCCACCCAGTTCCGCCCACCGACGCTCGCGCCCCGTTCTTGCGCTTGCGGGAATCCCTGACAATAGCGGATACCGTCCGGGGGATGGGAGTTGGATAGCGCTCAAAAGTAATACACGCCGTCGCAGGTGATCTCGGCGGGGCCGGTCATGAGCACGCGGCCGTCCTCCGCCCAGGTGATGACGAGGTCGCCGCCTTCGAGGTGGACGGTCACCGGCATCCCCCGCTTCAGGCGGCCGTTCAGCACGCCGGCCACCACGGCGGCGCAGGCCCCCGTGCCGCAAGCCCGGGTGATGCCCGAGCCGCGCTCCCACACGCGAAAATCGATCTCCGCATCGCCGCGGAAGGAGATGAACTCCACATTGACCCGCTCGGGAAACACCGGCGCCCATTCGATCCGCGGGCCGAGCTCGGCCACCGGCGCGGAGGTCGCGTCCGGCACAATGAGCACGGCGTGCGGGTTGCCCATGGACACGCAGGTCATCCGGTGCGTCTCGCCGCCGATGTCCACCGCCTCGTCGACGGTCTCGCTGTCGGGGTCGCCAAGCATCGGCAGGTCGCGTTTGCGCAGGCGGGGTTCGCCCATGTCGACGGTAACCTGCTCCACGCGGCCCGCGGCGCCCATGTGGACGTCCACCCGGACGATGCCGCCCAGCGTTTCGATGGTGAACTGCCGCTTGGAAGTGCGGCCCCGTTCCACCACGTATTTGGCGACGCAGCGCAGGCCGTTGCCGCAGTTTTTCGCCTCCGAGCCGTCGGCGTTGAAGACGCGCATGCGAAAATCGGCCCGCTCCGACGGACCGATCAGGATGAGCCCGTCGGATCCGATGCCGGTGTTCACGTCGGAGACGCGAACGGCCAGGTCGCTCAGCATCTCCTTGCGCAACGGCTGTCCGAACAGGTCGACGAACACGTAGTTGTTGCCCAGCCCGTGCATTTTGGTGAATTTGATCGCCTGCGGCATCGCGCTCCCCCTCCCACTCACCGGAAGATGAAACGGCAGTCGGACAGGCGGCGCCGGATCTCGTCCATCACCCGCCGCTCGTCCGCTTCGTCCTTCGCCTCGAAGGTGACGGAGAAGCGGATGTACCGGCCGGCGTCATCCCAGGGCACGGTGGAGATGAGCTTCTCCTTGATGAGAAACTGGCTGAAATCCTCCGCCGTCGGAAACTCCGGACCGCCTTCCACGGCCGCCGGCGCCTCGGTGTACAGGAAGAAGGACCCCTGCGGCTTGGTCGCCCGGAAACCCGCTTCACGCAGAACGGAGACGAGCATCTCGTGGCGGCGGGAGTATTTCTCGGCGGTGCGCCGGGTGATTTCCGGATGCGCCAGGGCCTGGATGGCCGCCTTCTGGATGGCGATGAACTGCCCGGAGTCGCAGTTGTCCTTCACGGTGGCGAAGGCCTTGACGACCAGCGGGTTGCCGGCCACGAAACCGATCCGCCAGCCCGTCATGTTGTGGGACTTGGACAGCGAATGGATCTCCACGCCGACGTCCTTCGCCCCGGGTATGGACAGGAAGCTGAGCGGCTGCGCCCCGTCGAATACGAGGCCGGCGTAGGCCGCGTCGTGCACCACGATGATCTCGTGTTTTTTGGCGAACTCCACGACTTTTTCAAAAAACTCCCGCGTCGCCGACGCCCCCGTCGGGTTGTTGGGGTAATTCAGATAGAGCAGTTTGGCCCGTTTCAGGACGTCGGGGGACAGGGAATCGAGATCCGGCAGGAACCGGTTGCCCTCGTGGATCGGCAGCCAGGCGATCTCGCCGCCCAGGTATTTCGTGTGCGTGGCGAGCACCGGATAGCAGGGCTTGGGCATGATCGTCACGTCGCCCGGGTTGATAAAGGCCAGCGGCAGAATGGACAGGGCCGACTTGGCGCCGATGGCGTGGTTGACCTCGGTTTCCGGATCAATGCCGTCCACGCCGAACACGTCGCGCAGGTACTTCGCGGCCGCCGCCTTGAACTCGGCGATGCCGTTGTCGGCGTAGAAGCGGTTTTCCCGCTTGCCCGCTTCACGCGCCAGTGCCTCCACGACCAGCGGATCGGCGCCTTCGTCCGGCTCGCCCACGCCGAGGTCGATCAGCTCCACGCCGGGATGCCGGGCCATCGCCTCCCGCTTCGCCCGCTTGATTTTTTCGAATTTGTAGATTTCCGTGCCAAGGCCGAATCGTGAGCCGCCGATGCGTTCGGCGAACTGCCTTTGGATGTACGGGACTTGTCCCGCCTCGGTGGTCTGTTCCATGACGTCCTCCTTTCCCCCTCCCGGGGAATCGTCCTCCATTTCGTCCCGTAAAAATTTTTGGTCGAAAAAGTGACTACAACTTCTCCGCGCGAGGCCGATTTGGGGCTTTATAGCCGAAAAACCGACTCCAATCGCAGTCCGGGACGTTTCCGATGTTCTACAATTCTTCAGCCCGCCTTAGCGCGGGTCATGCTCGACCGCCTTGGCCCAAACCCTGCACGGCCGTCCGTCAGGCCGTGCGGGTCTTGGCGCGCAGGTACTGGTCGCAGGCCTTCGCGGCTTCGCGGCCTTCGTGGATCGCCCATACGATCAGGCTGGCGCCGCGCCGCGCGTCGCCCGCCGCGAACACGCCGGGCACGTTGGTTTCATATTTGCCATATTCGGCCGCGATGTTGCTCCGCTCGTCGGTGGCGATGCCCATTTGCTGCAACAGCTCCGGCCCCGGCCCGCTGAAGCCGATGGCGATGAGCGCCAGCTGCGCCGGCCACGTCCGCTCCGTGCCGGGGATCTCCTCGCGGCGAACGGTGCCGCCTTCCCGAATGGTCCGCACCTGCACTGTCTTCACGCCGGCCAGGCGTCCGTTCCCGTCGTCAATAAATTCCTTGGCGGACACGCCGAACTCCCGCGGATCGTCGCCGTACACGGCGGCGGCTTCCTTTTGCCCGTAGTCCTTGCGGTGGATGACGGGCCACAGCGGCCACGGGTTGTCCGGGGCGCGCTCCGCCGGGCGGATCGGATAGATGTCGAACTGCACCAGGTTCCGGCAGCCGTGGCGCAGGGCGGTGGAGACGCAGTCGGTCGCCGTGTCGCCGCCGCCGATGACCACCACGTCCTTGCCTTCCGCGGAGATGTAGTTGCCGTCCGTAAGGCCCGAGTCGAGCAGGCTTTTTCCGTTTTTCCAAAGAAACTCCATGGCGAAATGGACGCCGGCCAGGTTACGGCCCGGAATCGGCAGGTCGCGGTGCTTCTGCGCGCCGATGCAGAGCACGACGGCATCAAATTCGGCCAGCAGCCGGTCCGCCGGGTAGTTCACGCCCACGTTCACGCCGGTCAGGAAGCGGATGCCCTCTTCTTCCAGCAGGCGGACGCGGCGGTCGACGACGTGCTGCTCGATCTTCATTTTCGGGATGCCATAGGTGAGCAGCCCGCCGATCCGGTCGTCCCGCTCGAACACGGTTACGAGGTGCCCCATCTTGTTCAGTTCGTCGGCGGCCGCAAGGCCGGCGGGACCGGAGCCGACGACGGCCACCTTTTTCCCCGTTCGGAATTTGGGCGGATTGGGCTTCACCCAGCCTTCCGCGAAACCGCGGTCGATGATGGTGCGCTCGATGTTTTTGATGGTGACCGGGTCGTTCACCAGGGCGGCCACGCACGAACCCTCGCAAGGCGCGGGGCAGGCCCGCCCGGTGAACTCCGGAAAATTGTTGGTCATGTGCAGCCGGTCCAGGGCTTCCTTCCAGCGGCCCCGGTAGACCAGGTCGTTCCACTCCGGAATCAGGTTGTGCAGCGGGCAGCCCGTCGTGAGCCTTCCGAAGTTCATGCCGGTCTGGCAGAACGGGACGGCGCAGTCCATGCACCGGGCGGCCTGCAGGCGCAGTTTGTCCTCCGGAAGCGGCTCGTAAAGCTCGTTCCAGTCCGCGATCCGCTGCCGAGGGTTGCGCTCGGGCAGATCCTCGCGGACGTATTCCATGAATCCGGTTGGTTTTCCCATCGGACTTCCCTCCTTGTTTTTCCCGTTCCACGGCTCTCAAGTCCGCATGGGTTCGGGGCGGCGGCACGTCAGGCCCGCATGGCTTCCGCGGCGACCGGCTGCTGGCCGAGCTTCTCGGCGCGGAACGCCGCCAGCTCCGCATCCGCTTCGGAATAACCCGCCTTGCGGAACCGCTCGATGGCTTCCAGCATGCGCCGGTAATCC
>DATCLN010000001.1:0-4256 GCA_036563895.1 Paenibacillaceae bacterium | reverse complement strand
CGCCGCCAGCACAAAGACCAGAACCGCCGCAAGCAACACAAGCCATACGCGTTTTTTCATCTCGCTCACTCCTTGTCGGGTATCGGTTTGCAATGTCACTGGTAGCTCGCCTTTTTCTGCAGGGCGCCGAACAGCACTTCGCTGCCGATGGCCAGCAAGGCCACGGGGATCGCGCCGATCAGCAGGAAGCTTTCCGACATCATGCTGATCCCGTTGATGATGTAGTTGCCCAGGCCGCCGCCGCCGATCAGCACCGCCAGCGTCGCGGACGCGATGATTTCCACCGACGCGGTGCGGATGCCCGCCAGCATCACCGGCAAAGCCAGGGGAAACTCGACCTTCAGGATCGTCTGCAACGGCGTCATCCCCATGCCCAGGGCCGCTTCCCGGGCGGCGGGACTGACCTCGCGGAAGGCCACGCAGGTGTTGATCAGGATGGGCGGACAGGCCAGGATGGTCAGGGCCACCGCCGCCGGCAGGAACCCGACGCCCAGAATCGGCATGGCCAGGGCAAGGATCGCCAGGCTGGGAATCACGCGGATGATGTTGACGAGGTTGATGACCATCGCCGCAGCCCGCGCCTTCCGGGAAATCCAGACGCCGAGGGGGACGCAGATGACGGTGGCCGTGACCATGGACACGAGGGTCAGCTCGATGTGGGTCTCCAGGTTTTTCAGAAAAACCGGCGTGTTCAGCTCGAAATACTCGATGATCTGCTGAATGACCTTCATTTGTCACCCCCCTTTATCCGGTCTTGGGGCCGATGAGGCGCTCCGCGGCGCGGAACAACAGGTCCGCGGCGATGGCCAGCACGGCGATGGACACCGTGCCCGCCACGAGCTTGCCGGTGTGGTCGTGGTTGAGGCCCTGGTAAATGAGCCGGCCGAGACCTCCGGCGCCGATCCAGGCCGCCACCGTCCCGATGGAGATGATGGACACGGTGGCGATGCGGATGCCCGCGAGCACCACGGGAACGGCAAGGGGCAGCTCGATTTTCGTGATGATCTGCCACTTGCTCATTCCCATCCCCTTCGCCGCTTCCACCGTCATCGGATCGATGCTGTGGATGGCCGCCACCACGTTGCGCACCAGGATCATCTGCGCGTAGGCGACCAGCCCGATGGTGGCGGTGGTCACGTTCAGGCCGGTATAAGGGATGAGGGCTGCGTACAGGGCCAGGCTCGGGATCGTGTAGATGACGCCGAGCACGCCGGTGGCGATGGAATTGAACCGGCGGTATTTGGCGGCCAGAATCCCGATGGGCACGGCGAAGCACAGGGCGATGCCCAGGGAGCTGAAGGTCAGCGACAGGTGCTCCCAGAAATGCTCCATGACCATGTCGAGGTTGTCGAACAGGTACTTCATGCCGGCTCACCCACATACGCCGCGCCGTATTCGTACCGCTTCAGTGCTTCCGGGTCGAGTTCCACGCCGAGCCCGGGGGTGTCGGGGATGGTCAGGAAGCCGTCCTCGTCCACCGTCAAAGGCTTTTGCAGGATAAAATCCCGCCGCTCCGGCGACCAGGCCGGGGGATCGAAGGGAAATTCCAGATACGGGCACCTGCTGACCGCGGCCGCAAGATGCAGATTGGCCATGAGGCCGATCCCGTTCGTCCAGGTGTGGGGGGAGAACCAGGCGCCGTTTGCCTGGACTTCGTCGGCGATTTTGCGCACCCCGGTGATGCCGCCGCTCAGCGCGACGTCCGGCTGGTAGACGTCCAGCGACCCGAGCAGGTTCATCTCCCGGAAGTCGTGCAACCGCCGGTTCATTTCGCCGCCCGCGATGCGGATGTCCACCATTTCGCGCAGCCTGGCGTAGCCCCGGAAATCGTGGGCGGGCAGCGGTTCCTCCAGCCAGTACACGCCCAGCCGCTCCAGTTCCCGGGCCACCTGGACCGCTGTCTTGAGGTCCCAGGCCGGCTCCGTGTCCCACGGCATCTTCCAGCCCTGGTTGGCGTCCACCATGATGTCCAGACGGTCCCCCACCGCCTTGCGCACGGCTTCCACCACCTTGAGGTCGTCCCGCACGTTCGCGTGGTGGAACCGGATCTTCATGGCCTTGAAGCCCTGTTCCACCAGCATCAGGGCCCGTTCCGCCCGTTCCTCCCGGGAGACGAGCTCGCCCGTGGAAGCGTATGCAAGAATCCGGTTGCTTCGTCCGCCCAGGAGTTTGTACACCGGCTGGCCCGAGGCTTTGCCCATCAGGTCCCACAGCGCCAGATCCAGCGGCCAGCATCGGCCGTAGTGGAAATCGATGTTGTCCAGGACCTGCCAGTGCCGCTCGATGGCGAAGGGATCCTGCCCGACAAACAGATGCTCGTGCCCCGCGAATCCCACCATCAGGTCGCCCGAACCGACGCCGGTGAGGCCCTCGTCGGTGTGCACGGTGACGACGGTCGCCGCGAACTTCCGGCGCGGATTCGGGTCCCACGCCGCCCGGAACGGCGGATCCAGCGGCAAGAGGTAGTGCCGGATTTCGATGGCGGTGATCTTCATGCGCCCACCTCGCTTTCGGCACCATCTTACAAGGGAAACGGGGCCTTACCAAGAAGGCGCGCTGCACAAATTTTCAGCAAAAAACTGTTGAATTTTTGGGCAGTTTCGCACAGGAAAGGGGGTGAGGAACAACCGTCAAAGGGGCTTCACCCGCGAACGGAACCACCGTCGAAGGGGATCAAACGCAGGGGCAACCCGGCGGAGGCCAAACAAAAAACCGCCCGGGCGGGCGGTGTCAGGGGTTATACAGGTTGCGCTCGACGAGGAAGTTCCGGGCGACGTTGGTGACATCCTTCTGCAGGATGTCCACCTGGTACATCGCCTCCAGCATGCTTTCGTTGGTGATGTGCGGGGTCAGTTTTTCCATCACCTCGCGGATCTCCGGAAATTTTCCCAGGGTCTTTTCATAGACCACGGGCGCGGCGTGATAGGGCGGGAACGCCTGCCTGTCATCTTCCAGCACGACCAGCTGATAGGCCTGGATGCGCGGATCGGACGCGATCCCCACCGCCACGTCCACCCTTCCGTCCCTTACGGCCTGCGTCAGCAAATCGGATTCGACGGTGATCAGCTGGTCCATGTGAAAGCCGTACAGCTGCTGGAGGCGTTCCGGGCCGTCCTCCCGCTCCAGGTATTCGTCGTTCGTGGCGAACCGGAGATTGGGGTGCTGTGTCCGCACATACTCGGCCAGTTCGCTCACGGTGCGGATGTTCAGCCGGTCGGCCATGTCCTTGCGGATGAGCAGCGCCCAGCTGCTGTTGAAATCGCTGCGCGGCAGCCAGACGATCCCTTTCTCCCGGTCCGTTTCGGCCACCCGTTCAAACGCCTCGTCCGGATCGAAGATGGGCTCCTCCTTGTGATAGAACAGCCGCGCGGTGGAGGTGTATTCCCAGTACAGATCGACGACGCCGGCTTCCGAGGCGCTGCGGATGGCGGGGCTGTCCAGAAACACCATTTCGTTTACGTGGAATCCCCGCTCTTTCAGCAGCAGCGCGCTCATCTTCATGAGCAGGTACTGTTCGGTCAGGGATTTCGATCCGATCGTGATCTCGCCCTTGGGCGGCACCGAAGGAGGCGGCGTTTCGCCCGAAGGACCGCGGTTGCACGCCGCCAGGACCAGAACCGGAATCAGCAGCGACAGCATCAGGGCGCGTTTCATCGTTTCATCCTCTTCAGCCGGTAGATGAGCGCGTTGCGGGAAATGCCCAGCATTTCCGCCGCCTTGCTCTGGTTGCCGCCGGTTTTGTACAGGGCGTCGAGAATCAGCCGCTCCTCCACGTCCTCCAGCACTTCATGAAGGGGACCGGCCGCGGGGGTGTCGACGCCGACATCCTTTTCATGGGCCATGATCCGACGGAAATCTTCTTCTCCCAGCTCGCCGCTCATTTTGAGCAGATGCATGCGTTCGATGGCGTTGAACAGCTCGCGGATGTTTCCCTTCCAGGGATGACGGGACATTCTGTCCGCCAGCGCCTCGGAGACGGCAAGCTCCTTCCCGTATTTGGCGTTCAGTTCCGCCATCCGCTGGCCGATCAGGATCGGGATGTCTTCCCGCCGCTGCCGGAGCGGCGGGATTTCCACTTCCACCAGGTTCAGGTGGTAATAGAGTTCCCGGAGAAAGCGCCCTTCATGAACCAGAGCCTTGAGCTGCCGGGTGGAAGAGGTGACGAGCCGCACGTCGGGGCCTTCGGACCCGTGCGGATCGGCGCCGTAGAACCGCCTCTCCTCCAGGAACTTGAGGAGCTTGGCCTGCAGGTGGGG